>JANNGP010000260.1:0-3516 GCA_031403915.1 Betaproteobacteria bacterium | reverse complement strand
AGCGCAATCCACCGGCACCGGTGGTCATCTGGAATCTGATCCGGCGCTGCAACCTGACCTGCAAGCACTGCTATTCGATTTCAGCTGACAAGGATTTCCCCGGCGAATTAAACACCGGCGAGATTTTTTCCGTCATGGAAGATCTCAAGCGCTTTCGCGTACCAGTGCTTATCCTGTCCGGCGGCGAACCCCTCCTGCGCCCGGATATTTTTGACATCGCCAAGCAAGCCAAAGCCATGGGCTTTTATGTAGGACTGTCCTCCAACGGCACCTTGATCAATTCAGGAAACATCGATCAGATTGCCGAGTGTGATTTTAATTACGTCGGCGTATCTCTTGACGGCATCAAGCAAACTCACGACACTTTCCGCCGCATGGACGGAGCCTTCGATGCTTCGCTCAAAGGCATTCGCCTATGCCGTGATCTGGGTCTGAAAATTGGTGTGCGCTTCACTATGACGCAAGATAACGCGCATGACCTGCCCGGATTGCTCAAACTGGTTGAAGACGAAGGCATCGACCGTTTTTATTTTTCACATCTCAACTATGCCGGACGTGGCAATAAAAACCGCAAGGACGACGCCCAGCACAAGTTGACGCGATGGGCGATGGATCTGCTCTTTGATACCTGTTGGGAATATGAACAGCGCGGTTTGCACAAGGAATTTACTACTGGGAACAACGATGCCGACGGCGTTTACTTCTATTACTGGGTACAGAAAAACTTCCCGGAGAAAGCCGAACACGTCCGCGCCAAACTGGCTCAGTGGGGCGGCAATTCTTCAGGCGTCAACGTCGCCAACATTGACAACCTCGGCAATGTCCATCCGGACACCATGTGGTGGCATTACACCTTGGGCAATGTCCGTCAGCGTAAATTCTCGGAAATCTGGATGGACATCTCCGACCCGCTTCTAGCCGGCCTTAAACAGTTTCCTCGGACGGTATCCGGGCGTTGTGGCGAATGCCAACATTTTGACATTTGCAACGGCAACACACGCGTTCGCGCCCAGCAAATGACCGGCGACCCCTGGGCTGAAGATCCGGGCTGCTATCTTGATGACGATGAAATTGGCGTCACTCCCGGCGGCGAACGTCTGACCGTCACCCCTTACATAAAGATCAGGAGAGCCTGATGAGTTTTCGCACGTGGCTTTCTGCCTGCTGTTTTGTATCTGTAACGTTCGGCTCGGCCTTGCCCGCACAAGCCAAAGAAACCCTTGAACTCTACAAGGAACATTGTGTTGCCTGCCATGGCGAAAACCGATTAGGCGGCATCGGGCCGGCACTCTTACCTGAGAATCTCGAACGCCTGCGCAAACCGGAGGCACTTAAAGTCATACTTGAGGGGCGCGTTGCCACCCAGATGGAGGGCTTTGGCAAGAGCCTGAAAGTCGAGGAAGCGCAGCAACTGGCCGACTGGATCTACACAAAAGTAACGCCGGCACCGGTCTGGGGAGAAGCCGAGATTCGCGAATCGCATGTTGTCGATCAGGACGCCATGAAGCTTCCGGCCAAGCCGGGCCTTGGCCTTAAAGGAGCAGATCCGCTCAACTTGTTCATCGTGGTTGAAACAGGTGACCATCATGTTTCCGTACTGGATGGCGATAAATTCGAGCGCCTGCATCGATTCCCCAGTCGCTATGCACTGCATGGCGGCCCGAAGTTCTCACCCGACGGACGATTCGTCTATTTTGCCTCGCGTGATGGTTGGGTTACCAAATTCGACATCTACAATCTGACCGTTGTTGCTGAAATCCGAGCCGGGCTGAACACACGCAACGCTGCTGTGTCCGGCGATGGCAAATGGGTCATGGTCGCCAACTACCTGCCGCACAGCCTTGTATTGCTTGATGCCAAGGACCTCAGCCTGGTCAAGATCATCCCCACCCTGAACGCCAAGAAAGACAAAACGTCGCGCGTCTCAGCCGTGTATGACGCGGCACCGCGCAAGAGCTTTGTCGCCGCATTGAAGGATGTTCCGGAGGCCTGGGAGATCAGCTACGACCCGAACGCCGAACCGGTCGCCGAGGGTTTGGTGCACGATTTTCAGTACAAGGAGGGCGATTTCAAACCGGGGCAATTCTATCCCCGGAGGACCATGCTCAAAGACTATCTCGATGACTTTTTCTTTACCCAGGATTACGCTTTCATTCTGGGCTCGTCACGAGCAGCAAGCAAAGGGCAGGTTATTTTTCTCGACGGACGCAAGAAAATTGCCGATCTCGATCTGCCGGGCATGCCTCATCTTGGTTCAGGCATCACCTGGAAATGGAAAGACCCGAGCGGAAAAATCCGTAAGGTCATGGCCTCGCCCAATTTGAACGAAGGTCTGGTTACCGTGATTGATCTTGACACCTACGAAAACATAAAACAGATCAAGACACTCGGCCCGGGCTTCTTCATGCGCAGCCATGAAAATACTCGCTACGCCTTTACCGACTCAATGATGAGCCCAGAAAACAAACACGTGCTACAAGTGATTGACAAACAAAAACTCGAAGTTGTTGCCCAGTTCAAAGCTCAACCCGGACAGACGCTGGCGCATGTCGAATTCACCCGTGACGGCCGTTATGCCCTGGCCAGTCTTTGGGAAATGGACGGCGCGCTTGTTGTTATCGACGCTAAAACCCTGAAGGAAGTGAAGCGTATCCCAGCAAAAAAACCTGTCGGGAAATACAATGTGTGGAATAAAATTACACGCTCGGAAGGCACCAGCCACTAAATTTCTGGCTGACATTGAAAGTGAACTTCGATATGAAACGTCGTACGAACCCGTTGCTGACCTTGCTTACAGCCGTCGTGTTTTCTCTATGGAGCATGGCCGGCTTGGCCACGCCAAAAGCAGCCGAGCATGAAGATGCGCCGGTAACCACCGGCGCGAACGTAGCCAAGCCAAAAATTTCGGCAAAATCCGCCAAGCCGGAAGTTAAAGGCAAAACCAGGGCAACAAGCAAAGGGAAACCCTCCACCCCAACCCAGCCAAAGAAGAAAACATAAAACTTCAAGAAATCGGAAACGATTTGAAACCAATTCTGCGGGCAACATACACTGTGCTAGAGTCCCCACCCAGCTTGAAAATGAAATAGATATCCCAAGCCAAGCGGTGCTTATCCTCTCAGAATTATTTTGCCTTTAACGGAGTTCCCGATGCAGCGTATCGCACTCACTCTTTGCACGACCCTTCTAATGTTTTCCACCGCGCCGTCAGTGGCACAAATGTCGCGCATGGAACTGACCGCCGGCTTTCATCGCATCGAGGCTGAAGTCGCTGCCGATCAAGCGAACCGAATGCAAGGCCTGATGAATCGGAAAAGCATGCCGGCCAATCAGGGCATGCTTTTTGTTTTCACTCAGACGGATCGGCATTGCATGTGGATGCGCAACACGTTTTTACCGCTCTCGGTCGCCTTTCTTGATGACCAGGGGCGCATTCTCAACATTGAGGATATGAAGCCACAGACTGAAACCAATCATTGCGCAGCAGGGCCCGCACGTTACGCTCTGGAAATGAAC
>JANNGP010000259.1:0-1841 GCA_031403915.1 Betaproteobacteria bacterium | reverse complement strand
CTCTGGCACGCCCAGCGTAACGGCGGCACAATGGACACAGAACAGTATCTCGAAAGTATCCGGCGAGTCGCCGGGGGCTGAGTTTCAAGTGGCAGAGCATCTAAGGAAGCGCTGATTAAATGAGGAATTGTCATTCCGGCGAAAGCCGGAATCCAGAAAATCATGGCACTGGACACCGGCTTTCGCCGGTGTGACGAATAAATTCGTGTTTCCCTAAAGAATACGATTTACAAGGAGAGTAGTAATGCAGTTCACATCAATGATTCTTTCCAACGTGGAGATTTCGCCAAGTTATTGGCGCATCCGCCTGACGGCCCCGCAGTCGTTCGCTACGGCCACACCCGGCCAGTTTGTCATGGTCGGCATCAACAACACCATTGATCCGCTGTTGCGCCGCCCCTTGGCAGTCTTCGACATCGGCACGCACACGCCGGCGCAGAGCGGCGCTGTGTCACAAGTCTATTTCGAGATGCTCTACAAGGTGGTCGGCAAGGGTACGGCTCTGCTCTCCGCCCTGCACGAAACCGATATGCTGGACATCCTCGGCCCGCTGGGCACAGGCTTTGATCAAGGCCATGAAGATGAAGAAAAACTGATTGTCGGCGGGGGGATCGGCCTCGCGCCACTCTACCTTCTGGCCAAGGAACTGGTCACCCGCAAATCCTCGGTACGCCTCTTTGCCGGTGGTAGAACCCGTGACGATATTTTGTGCACCACCGAATTCGAACGCCTCGGCGTGAAGTGCTACACCGCCACCGAAGACGGCTCTCTGGGCGAACAGGGTTATGTCACCGTTGCCCTGAACAAGCACCTCGACAAGCTCAAGGGAAAAGCGACGATTTACACCTGCGGGCCGGACGCAATGCTGCATGCCGTGGCAAAAATCGCTGCCGAGCGCAACATCCCCTGCCAGGTTTCGCTCGAAGGCTATATGGCTTGTGGCGTTGGCGCCTGTCTCGGTTGCGTTGCGCCGGGCAAAGACCATTCGCAGGAGACGCCAGACTATCGCTGCGTGTGCACCGAGGGACCCGTTTTTGAAGCCAGCGAACTGAAGTGGGGGGCACAATAATGGAGAATAAAAAACCAACGATGAATGTCGATCTCTGCGGAATCCCCTTACGCAATCCGGTGATGACCGCCTCGGGCACCTTTGGTTACGGCGAGGAATTTGTCGACTATGTTAACCTGGAAACGATCGGCGCCTACGTCACTAAGGGCTTGTCACTCAACCCCCGTGCCGGCAACCCGACCCCGCGCATCGTCGAAACACCCGGCGGCATGCTCAACGCCATCGGCCTGCAAAACGTCGGCATCGAGGCCTTCATCGCCAAAAAAATTCCCTTCGTGCGCACCGTCAACACGCCCTGCATCGCCAATTTCTTTGGCGATACCATCGATGAATACGCCGAGATGGCACGTCGACTCAATGAGATACCGGAAGTCGCCGCGCTGGAAATGAATATTTCCTGCCCCAACGTCAAACAGGGTGGCATCGTCTTCGGCACCGACCCGGCCTGCGCCGCGAGCGTTGTCGCCGCCTGCCGCGCGGCTACCCAGAAACCGCTGATCGTCAAACTCTCGCCCAACGTCACCGATGTGGTGGCCATGGCCAAGGCCTGTGTTGATGCCGGCGCGGATTCGCTGTCGCTGATCAACACCCTGATCGGCATGGCGATTGACCTGAAAAAACGTCGCCCGGTGCTGGCCAATATCACCGGCGGTTTTTCCGGCCCGGCGATCAAGCCGATTGCGCTGCGCATGGTCTGGCAGGTCGCCAAAGCGGTCAAGATACCGATCATCGGTATCGGCGGCATCATGAACGCCACCGACGCGCTGGAGTT
>JANNGP010000258.1:0-9264 GCA_031403915.1 Betaproteobacteria bacterium | reverse complement strand
GCGAAGAAACGGCCCAGCGCACAAGGTGCATAGAATATTCTGGCACCAGCGCGCGGTTGATGTACATACCATCGAGCCATTGCTCGTTATATTGAGGCACGGGTATTTCCTGAGATTGGAGTGCTATCTTGACGTGCAGGTTCGTTCGTTCGATTGTCACAGCCTATCCGCATTGTAAGGTTGCCGGAATTTGTTTTTTGACATTCGTCTTTCATTTGGTGGGCTTATCGTTATCGCACAGTACGTTCATACCATCTTGGTCAAGGACAGGCTGGGCAGTTTCTGAAGCGTATTGAACTCCGTTATTGCATGTTACTTTTGAATTGGCACTTGAGCGACCCGCGGTGGAAAAGAAATATGACAAACCTAGCAACTCCAAAACTATTACCAAGCAGACCACTAGCGGCAAGGCACCAATAGGTTTATGTTCTTTTGTTTCCATTTTTAATTCCTCTTTAAATGTTGAGTAACGACTTTAAAGGATAGTCGTTCCAACGCGACATCCGACAGTATCTTCGACTCTGGCCGCCTGATTCAATTCGCTGATTTCGCATCAGGAAGAAGTCATCGGCGCCGCCCTGAGTCTCCCGTATCGCACCCCAAGTATAGTCTGTAGCCGGGAACGGAGCCGCTGGCTGTGACTTTCCGGGCTACAGCGACGAAAACAGGGGCGCTAGCGCCCCCTTTGTAAAAAGAATTACCGACTTATTTGTACAGCACATTCGGCAACCACATGCCAATGGCCGGGAATACATAAAGTAAAACCAAAGCCACTACCTGGATAGCCATGAAAGGCAGCATACCCAAGAAGATCTGGTTCAACGTGACATGCGGTGGGGAAACGCCCTTCAGGTAAAACGCTGCCATGGCCACCGGTGGCGAAAGGAAGGCTGTTTGCAGATTCAGCGCCACCAGCAGGCCAAAGAACAAGGGGTCCACACCAAAGTGCGGTAGCAAGGGGATGAAGATGGGCATGAAAATCACGATGATCTCAGTCCACTCCAGCGGCCATCCCAGCAAGAAAATGATAACTTGCGACAAGACCATGAACTGAATTGTCGTCATGTCCAGCGAGAGCACCCATTGGTTAATGAGCTCCTGGCCACCCAGTAAGGCAAAGGCCGCTGAGAAGATGCTGGAACCCACAAACAACCAGCACACCATGGCACTGGTTTTGGCAGTGAGGTAGAGTGATTCTCGCACCACGCTTACGTTAAGACGCCGGTAGGCAGCCGCCAGAAGCAAACCGCCCATGGAGCCCATGGCCGCAGCTTCCGTGGGTGTGGCCAGGCCAAACACGATCGTCCCCAGCACCGCAAGAATGAGCATCGCTAGCGGGAAGAACGAGCTCAGCAACATCTTGAAGATCTCCAACCGGGCGAAGGTGAAGAAGGCGTAGAAAGCTGCAAGCGCTGCCACTCCCATGGCCAGTGTTACCCAAAAGCCCGTAGGTGCATTGAGTCGCTCACCACTGGCTTGCGCGGGAGGCGGCGTTGCGGGTGCAGGTGCAGCAGCCACTGGCGCGGCTGCTGCCGCGGCAGCAGTGGCGGGTGCGCTGGCGTCCGGCTTGGCAGCGTCAGCTACTTCAGCAGGAGGCGCAGCCGGGCCGCTGAGATTCTCTTCTTCTTCATCAGCAGCAAAACCGCTGCCCATTTCCTGCACTTCGTTTGCTTCAACTGCGATGGGTGCTGTGACCGCGCGATAGGTCAGCCCAATCGCAGCGGTGAAAACCAAGGCTGGAAGCAGAGCAATAAACAACTGCAGGGCCAGAGTACGCGCAGGGACTTCGAGTTTTAGCTTGCCGTTGAGGCCTGCAATCAAGCCACGTACCACGTTGGCGCCAAAAGAATTGGAAATGGTTTTTGCATAGGCGGGCAAGGGCACAACCCGATCTTCAGCCGACAGCGGAGGTGCCATCTTGGGTTTAAGCTTGGCTATCACAATGATGTAGGCTACATACAGTGTGGCAAGCATGATGCCGGGGAAGAATGCACCCGCATAGAGCTTGACCACAGACACACCGGCTGTGGCGCCATAGACAATTAACATTACCGAAGGTGGAATCAAGATGCCCAGGCAACCTCCTGCCGTAATAGCGCCTGCCGCGAGCTGGGTGCTGTAGCCCGCGCGCAGCATGGCTGGTAAGGCCAGCAAGCCCATGAGCGTGACAACGGCCCCTACGATGCCGGTGGCGGTCGCAAAAATTGCGCAAGTAACCACCGTGGCCACTGCCAGCGAACCTGGAACGCGGGCCATGGCCAGATGCAAGCTCTTGAAGAGCTTCTCGATCAAATTGGCGCGCTCCACCAGGTAGCCCATAAAGACGAACAGGGGGATAGAAATCAGCACGTCGTTGGACATGACCGAAAACGTGCGCTGCACCATCAGGTCCAGCGTTTGCTGGACTGCCAGATCGGGGGCGCGACTTCGGAAGGCAAACCAGGCGAACATCATGCCCATGCCCATCAGCGTAAACGCGGTGGGAAAGCCCATCATGATGGCAACCACCACCAAGCCCAGCATCAGCAGCCCCAAATGACCATTGGTCATCTGAGAAGGCGCAGGCATAAATACAAAAATGCTAATGACAACGGCCGCCAAAATGGAGAGGCCAAACCAGATTTCTTTTTTCACTTAGTTTCACTCTCTTTGGTAACGATGTAGGCTTCGAGTTTGGAAATGTCTTCGTCGCTGACATGCACCATCTCTTTGAGTTTGTCGACATCCACTTCCTCGACGTCTTCTTTGCGCGATGGCCAGGCACCTTCATTAAGACACACCACGCAGCGCATTATTTCCACGAAGCCCTGTATCAACAGCATGCCGCCTGCGATAGGGATAACGGTCTTAAACGGATAAATGGGGGGGCCGTCAGAGGTAATGTTGGAAATCTCCTTGATTGCCCAAGACTCGCCGGCATAAAAGTAGCCAGCCCATGCCATTGCAAATACACCGGGAATAAAAAACACGAAGTACAGTACCAAGTCCAGACCAGCCTGCAGGCGCGGTGGGAAAAAGCCGTACAGCACGTCGCCGCGCACATGGCCATTTTGGGACAGGGTGTAGGCGCCTGCCATCATGAATACGGTGCCGTACAACATCATCATGACGTCAAAAGCCCAGGGATGCGGGTTGCTCAGCACGTAGCGCGAGAATACCTCCCAGGTAATCATGAGGGTCAAAACAAGCATAAGCCACGAAAAGGTGTGACCTAGCCAGGTACTTACTTTGTCAACGAAGAGGAAAATTTTCTGCATTTTGTTTCTCTGCCAAAAAATTCAACCGCCCATGGAGACCATGGGCGGTTGAAGATGCTTAAGAAAAGCGATTAGGCTTTTTTGGGTGGGAAGAAGAAGTTGGCAGCCATGGTGCGGCTGACAACATAGTTTTGCTCCCAGCTCACTGCGCGCTCTGCAAAGGCTTTTTGTGACTCGGCGATTTCTTTGAACATGGGGTTCTCACCCGATTTCTTTTCCACAATTTCAGCCCAAAATTTGAGTTGGGCTTGCAGTACGGCACTCGGAGTTTTGTAGAACTTGACCTTGTCTTTGGTTTGCAGCTCGATAAAGTCTTTGGAGTAGCGGTCAATGGCTTTCCATGACATGTCTGCAGAAGCCGCCTCTACCGCATTGGCTATGATTGCCCTTATTTTTGCAGGCAGTGCGTCGTACTTGGGCTTGTTGAACATAATCTCAAAAGTCTCAGCGCTCTGATGGTAGCTTTGCAGCATGCAGACTTTGGAGACATCGGGGAAGCCCAACAGGCGGTCAGAAGATGCATTGTTGAACTCGGCTGCGTCGAGCAGGCCGCGGTCCATGGCGGGAACGATCTCGCCACCTGGCAAGGCATTTACAGCAGCGCCCATGGCGGTGAACAAGTCAATGGCCAAGCCATTGGTACGGAACTTCAGGCCTTTGAAGTCTTCGGGTTTGGTGACTGGTTTTTTGAACCATCCCAGAGGCTGTGTTGCCATTGGGCCGTACAGGAAGGACTGCACGGTGGTGATGCCGATGGAAGCATAGAGCTTGGCCAACAATTCCTGACCGCCGCCATATTTGTGCCAGGCCAATAGCATATTGGCGTCCATGCCGAAGCTGGGGCCAGAGTTCCACAGAGCCAAGGCATTTTGCTTGCCGTAGTGGTAGCCCAACACGCCGTGGCCACCGTCAAGCGTGCCTTTAGAGACAGCTTCTAGCAGACCAAAAGCGGGCACCACAGCGCCAGCGGGCAGCACTTCGATTTTTAGATCGCCACCCGTCATGTCATTGACCTTCTTGGCAAAATCCAGAGCGTACTCATGGAAGATGTCCTTGGCAGGCCAGGTGCTTTGCCAGCGCATATTGATCGGGCCGGTTTGAGCCTTGGCGATCATGGGGGCTGACAAAGCGCCAGCGGCAAGTGCTACACCCTTAAGCAGGGCACGGCGGCGAGGGGTTTTGATATCTATCATAAATACCTCCGGATGTGGTTACGATGGGGTGGAACATTTATATTAAGCGTAATATCGTCAATTGCGCAATAAGTTTGTAAAGTATGATTCATTCAAAAATGTCAAAAGTGTTGTGCTACATGTTCGGGTAATTCGGCCCTTCGCCGCCCTGCGGCGTGACCCACACGATGTTCTGCGTCGGGTCCTTGATGTCGCAGCTTTTGCAGTGCACGCAGTTCTGCGCGTTGATCTGCAAGTGTGGGTATTCACCGGCTTCGTCTCTCACGATTTCATATACTCCCGCCGGGCAATAACGCTGCTCGGGGGCATCGTAGCGGGCCAGGTTCACGCGGATCGGCACCGAGGCATCCTTGAGTGTGAGGTGGCAGGGCTGGTCTTCCTCGTGGTTAGTGTTGGAGAGATAGACCGATGACAGCCGGTCGAAGCTGATCACGCCATCCGGCTTGGGGTAGGTGATGCGCTGGCACTCGGCGGCAGGCTTGAGTTTCTCGTGGTCGGCAGCCGTGTGGTGCAGCGTCCATGGGGCTTTGCCACGGAACAGAAGCTGGTCGATACCGAACATCAGACTGCCGAGTTGTAGGCCTTTGGCCATCCACGGCTTGAAGTTGCGCGCCTTGTAAAGCTCGTCGTAGAGCCAGCTTTGGCGGAAGGCTTCGGGATAGGCGCTGAGTGTGTCACCGTTGCGTCCGGCGGCTACGGCAGCAAAACAGCTTTCCGCTGCCAGCGTGCCGGATTTGATGGCGCAGTGCGAGCCTTTGATACGGGAGGCGTTGAGGAAGCCGGCATCGTCTCCGATCAGGGCGCCGCCAGGGAAAATAAGTACAGGCAGCGATTGCAGGCCGCCAGCCGTGAGCGCACGGGCACCGTAGGCGATACGCTTGCCACCTTCGAGGAAACTGCGCAGTGCGGGATGGGTTTTCAGACGCTGGAATTCCTCGTAGGGCGATAGATACGGGTTGCTGTAGCCGAGCCCCGTGACCATGCCAACCGAAACGAGATTGTCTTCCAAGTGGTATAGGAAGCCGCCGCCGTAGGTGTCTGGCTTGAGCGGCCAGCCGCCGGTGTGGATGACGAGGCCGCTCTGGTGCTTCTCGGGTTTGACCTCCCATAGCTCCTTGAAGCCGATGCCATAGACCTGCGGGTCCCGTCCCTTGCGGAGGTCGAATTTTTCTTCAAGTTGTTTACCAAGCTGGCCACGGCAACCTTCGGCGAAGAGTGTGTATTTGGCGTGCAGTTCCATTCCAGGCTGCCAGGCCGGGCCGTGACTGCCGTCTTTGAGGATGCCCATGTCGCCGGTGGCGACGCCTTTGACCGCGCCATCTTCACCATAGAGTACTTCCGCACCGGCAAAGCCCGGATAGATTTCAACACCAAGCGCTTCGGCCTGCTGGCCGAGCCAGCGGCACAGATTGGCCAGGCTGATAACGTAGTTTCCTGCGTTGTGGAAGCAGGCGGGCAATGCCCAATTGGGAATCTGAAAACTATTGTCTGCGCTGAGCATGAGAAAACGGTCTTCGCTGACTGGCGCATTCAGCGGAGCGCCCAGTGCTTTCCACTCGGGAAAAAGTTCAGTCAGGGCGCGTGGGTCCATCACGGCGCCGGAGAGAATGTGGCCGCCGATCTCGGCTGCTTTTTCGATCAGGCAGACATTGATTTCGTGTTCATTCGCAGCGGCGAGCTGTTTGAGCCGGATGGCGGCCGCCAGTCCGGCCGGGCCACCGCCGACGATAACGACATCGAATTCCATGAATTCTCTTTGCATGTGTGATCTCGTTAGTGTGCCGGTTCGATTGTGAGGTATTTCTCAATGCGGGATCGTATGGAATGGGGTTTTTCCGCGTCAAGCGTAAATCAATACTAATGGAAATTTCCGGTTCACTATCCACGTTTTGCCTTGGCTCAGTAAAATCAGCCCGAGCGACGGTGTGCTATTATTCTTTCCGGCGGGTCTCCCCGCATTGCAGGGTGGTGAACCTGGTCAGGTCCGGAAGGAAGCAGCCACAGCCATTTACTGTGAGTGCCGGGGTAAGGCTCGCCACTTTCATTTCCGGGTGGCGGATGCTGAGCTTTCAGTGTCAGGAGAATCGCTGCATGAAGCGACGGTCAATCCGGTCCTTCCAACGCCACACCCAATTTCCGCTTGTGTGCAACGGCCCCCAGGCCGCCAGTGCATGGCGTTGGCCGGTACTTATCAGATAAAGTGCCTTCTCTTGCGGTGTCCATGCGTGTAGAGGCAGGTTTGCGCACGCTGCACGCAAGTTGGCGGCAAGTATCGGCCCTGCACGTACGGCATAGACGCCGGACTTCGGCCTTGCATCGGCATAAGCCGCTACATCCCCGGCTGCAAAAACAAACGGATGGGATGGACTCTGCAGTGTTTTGCTGACACGGATAAAGCCATTCTCATCACACGCCAGCCCGCTGTCTGCCGGCCATGCCGGTGCGGCGGCGCCGGTAACGATCAGACAGGCATCGCAGTCAATACTGCTGTCATCGGAGAGTTTGACATGCCCCGGAAAAAACTCGATTACACGCCGCTTGCCTAGATGCGTGATTCCCTGCTTTTTGAAAAGGCTTGCGGCGGTATTGCGCAGCCCTGCAGGCAGCCCCTCCAGCGGGATTCTGTTACTGCCGACCAGAATGACCCGGGCGTGAGTCAGTTGCTCAAGGGCGAAGCGTTCCTGAATGGCGTAGGCCAGCTCCGTACCGGCCGCGCCATCGCCGACGATGCACAGCGAGAAGCCTGAGGTTTCCCGCCGTGCACATTCGAGTAATGCGGGCCAGGCAGCCACAAATCCCTCGATTGGTCGGATAGGCAAGGCGTATTCGTTTGCGCCGGGAATGCAATCAAGATCGACGGTTGGCCCGCTGTTGATCGAAACAAGGTCAAAGAAAACGGTTTCGCCATTGGCACAATGTATCTGCCTGGTATCAATATCAAGCTTGGTACAAGCACTCTGCACAAATCGGACGCCGGCACGCTGTGCAAGAAGGTCGATGGGAATTGCACATTGCTTGATGTCGTAATATCCGGAAATCCAGCCCGGCAACATCCCTGAATAGATTTGCCGTGGATAAGGCGAGACGAGCGTTACCGCAGTGTCAGGGTAAGGCTGTTTAGCCAAGGCATCGAGCACATGCACGTGGGCGTGGCCACCACCAATGAGTAATAGGTGTTTCACGGCATTTCTCTCGACATTGAGTGACAGGCGCTTAGCATCGGTAAGAAGCGAATCCTTGCAGTGTAGAAAGACGGGCCAGATCGGTGGGTTGATCCACATCCCACAACGTGACGGGTTCTGCCCAGCGCAAACCGAGTTCGGTTAAACGTTCGCGCGTCTGTGCCATAACCCGTTCGCTGCCCCAATCAATGCCGGTAAATAATGAAGCTTGTGGTTGCCGCAGTCCGACCAGCACGTAGCCACCATCCTCTGCAGGGAAAAACACCGCGTCATTCCCCTCTTCCAGTGCATTCTTTGCCATGTTCAGATGCTCGATTTGCAGCACTGGACAGTCTGTGCCGATAAGTAGCATGGGGCCATTATGAGAAGAAAACGCATGCGACATGCGCAGGCCAAGATCGGCGCCGTGTTGCTTGCATTGGCGAACCCCGCAATGAAGTTGCAGGGCGCGAAAGAAGCGGTGCCGTATGTCGGGTGCGCACCACAGCGTGACATTGCCAGATCCGAGGCGTGAAGATAGTTGCAAGGCGTTCAGTGTCAGTCGACGTTGCAGACGTGCCGCGCCCGCTGAACCCAACACAGGAATCAGCCTTGTTTTAGCGGTACCCGGCTGCGGCGCTTTGGCAAAAATTGCAATGTCCATCAAATCAGCGCCGGCGTGGTGCGTAGCCATAATGAATGGCGAGTTTGAACGGATCAGCACCAAAGAAATAGGCCGCGCGCAAACGCCACATGAGAAAAATGGTGCGCAGCACGCCGTGCTTTTCCCAGCGACGACCGGAAGTAATGACGCGTTCGCGCAGGCACACCGGTGAAGCGATGCGTTTCAACATGGTCGTCAAGGCAATGTCTTCCATCAGAGGCAGTTCTGGATATCCACCAAGCTGTTCAAATACCTCACGCCGGACAAAAATGGCCTGATCGCCAGTGGCAATTCCGGTCAGCCGTGAACGCCAGTTCATCATGCATTCAACAATGCGCAACAATGAATGTGCGCCATCAATGTGCACATCGAATCGCCCCCAAACGCCTCCGGCAGCGATGGCGTTATGTATGTTTTCAAATGCGGATTCAGGAAGGCGTGTATCGGCATGTAAAAAAAGAAGCACCTCACCGGCGCTGATAGACGCGCCAGCGTTCATTTGGAGCGCGCGGCCGCGTGCAGAATCAATGATTTTGTCAGCCAGTAATTGAGCCTGCTCTGGCGTGCCGTCACTGCTGCCGCCGTCGACAAGGATTAACTCGGCACCTTGGCCGCGCAATGGTTGCAAACTTTCAAGTTGTGAACGGATCGTCGTCGCCTCGTTGAGGGCAGGAATGATGATGGACAGAAAGGGCGTAGGCATGGAGATCGGGGGTGCAATCAGCTGAAATGTTGATTCAACCCTTGGTTAACTCTTGTTGGGAATCGTTCCGGGTATTGGGCGGTCGGTGTTGTATTTGGCACGAAGAATATGCTGTTGCTGTTGCAATCTCTCGTGATTTATAGCCTGCATCACCCAATCATGATGCGGGCTATTTTTTTGTATTTTTTATTGTGGTATGTGATATTGCATGTTAAATTGTATACAACACGGTATGTAATGGTGCGAATTCAAGAAGTCAGGAAAGGGAAGTCTATGGATGATTCAC
>JANNGP010000257.1:0-2603 GCA_031403915.1 Betaproteobacteria bacterium | reverse complement strand
CGCTGCGGGCGCAGCCGCACTACCCGCAGGCGAATTTCGAAGGAGAATTACTTCTTGTGGCCGACCACGTAGTCGATGGCTTGCTGGACGTTGGTGATTTTTTCAGCTTCGTCATCGGGGATCTCGCACTCGAATTCCTCTTCGAGCGCCATCACCAGTTCAACCGTATCCAACGAATCCGCGCCGAGGTCGTCAACGAACGAAGATTCGTTCTTGATGTCCGCTTCATTAACGCCGAGTTGTTCTGCAACAATTTTCCTGACGCGCTGTTCGATATTTTCCATCAAAGTACTCCTTCTTAAAGTTCATGTGTGAAACAAAACCGGGCTATTTTACCAAAATGACCGACTCTTACCAACTAAACAGGCGAACCGGTCTGTAACGCCTGCTGCCCTTGCGGGCATTAACCCATGTACATGCCGCCATTAACGTGAATCGTTGTGCCGGTAATATACGCTGCGGCTGGCGAAGCCAGAAAACCGACAGCTGCCGCCACATCTTCAGGCGTACCCAAGCGGCCAAGCGGCACATTGACGACCAGCGCAGCACGCTGCTTTTCTTCCAGCGCCTTGGTCATGGCGGTATCAATAAAGCCGGGCGCGACACAATTGACGGTGATGTTGCGGCTGCCCAACTCGCGCGCCATCGAACGTGACAGGCCAGTAACCCCTGCTTTTGAGGCGCAGTAGTTAGCCTGCCCGGCGTTGCCGGCATGACCGACCACCGAGGAAAGATTGATGATTCGGCCGGCTCGTGCCTTCATCATGCCACGCATTACTGCGCGTGACAGGCGAAACACGGACTTGAGATTGGTTTCAATGACCATATCCCATTCCTCGTCCTTCATGCGCATGGCCAGATTGTCCCGGGTAATACCAGCGTTATTGACCAGTACATAAACGCCGCCAAATTCCTTGTCGATCAAATCAATAACCGCCTCGACCTGAGCCGTGTCGCGCACATCCATGACAATGCCACGCCCTTGCGCACCAGCCTCAGCCAGGGCAGCGTTGATGCGTTTTGCACCATCTTCGTTAATGTCCGTACCAATAACCGTTGCCCCCTGGCGAACAAGTTCGAGAACAATAGCGGCACCGATACCTTGTGCAGCACCAGTGACGAGAGCAACTTGACCTTTTAGTACCATGAATTACTCCAGACTAAGATTGGCTTCGATTGAAGCGAGATCGGCAAGTGCTAACCCATTAACGCCATCTGCACAGCGTTTCGTGAGACCGGCTAACACTTTACCGGGGCCGCATTCGGCCACATTGCTTACCCCCAAAGAGGCAATTTTCTGAATGGTTTCAACCCAGCGCACCGGTGAGTAGGCCTGACGAATCAGTGCATCCTTGATCTTTTCCGGGTCGGACTCGATGGCCACATCAACGTTGTTAACCACCGGGATTTTCGGCACAGCAAAACTCAACTCAGCCAAGCGGGCAGCCAACTTATCTGCCGCCGGGCGAATCAGGGAAGAATGGAAAGGTGCGGAGACAGGAAGAAGCACTGCCCGTTTGGCGCCTCGCGCTTTGCAGCCTTCACAGGCGCGTTCAACGGCAGCTTTGCTGCCAGCAATTACAGTCTGTCCGGGCGCATTAAAGTTGACCGGCGCAACGACCTCGCCGTTACCCACTTCGGTTTCGGCCTCGATACAGGCTTCACGGATTTTGTCGTCATCAAGATTGAGAATGGCTGCCATGGCGCCTGCACCAACGGGCACAGCTTCTTGCATGGCCGCCGCACGCAGGCGAACGAGTGGTACAGCGTCCTTGAAATCGATAACGCCTGCAGCAACCAGTGCTGAGTATTCGCCAAGGCTATGGCCGGCGACGACAGCGGGAACCCTGCCGCCTTTGTCGAGCCACAAACGATAGGTGGCAATTGCGGCTGTGAGCATCAGCGGCTGGGTGTTAACCGTTTGTGCCAGCAACTCGGCAGGGCCATCCGCGACAAGTTGCCACAGATCTTGTCCAAGCGTGGCCGAAGCCTCATCAAATGTCGAACGAATCACAGAAGAATCACCGTAAGCGGCCATCATGCCGACGGATTGGGATCCCTGTCCTGGAAATACAAAAGCAAATGCCATAAGTAATCCTTTTAAAACTCGAGTAAAACGGCGCCCCAGGTAAATCCGCCGCCAACACCTTCCAGCAGGATTTTCTGTCCGCGCTGGATACGCCCGTCGCGAACAGCCGCATCCAGTGCCAGGGGAATTGACGCGGCAGAGGTATTGCCATGACGATCGACCGTCACGATGACCTTGTCTGAACCTAAGCCCAGCTTTTTGCCAGTCGATTCGATAATACGGATGTTGGCCTGGTGAGGAACCAACCAATCAACGTCAGAAGACGTGATACCAGCGATTTCGCAACACTCGTTCGCCACTTCAGATAAAACGCGGACGGCAAATTTGAATACGGCTTGCCCGTCCATGCGCAAAAAGGGATCTCCGATAACCTTCCCGCCACACACATTGCCTGGAACCGACAGAATGCCATGATACGAACCGTCGGCGTGGGCTGCCGTCGCAATAATCCCGGGTTTTTCGGAGGCCTCCAGAACGACGGCACCTGCACCATCACCGAACAACACGCAGGTAG
>JANNGP010000256.1:0-1772 GCA_031403915.1 Betaproteobacteria bacterium | reverse complement strand
CAAGGGCAAGACCGGTTCATTGACCGCCTTGCCGGTGATCGAAACACAGGCCGGCGACGTTTCCGCTTTCGTTCCAACCAACGTCATCTCGATTACCGATGGCCAGATCTTTCTTGATACCGACCTCTTCAACGCCGGTGTGCGTCCAGCTATCGACGCCGGTATTTCGGTGTCGCGTGTGGGCGGTGCGGCGCAGACCAAGGTGATCAAGAAACTTGGCGGCGGCGTGCGTCTGGCACTGGCGCAGTACCGTGAACTGGCGGCTTTTGCGCAGTTTGCTTCCGATCTCGACGAAGCGACGCGCAAGCAGCTTGATCGTGGTCGTCTGGTGACCGAACTGATGAAGCAGCAACAATATTCACCGCTGGCCGTTTCTGAAATGGCCATTACGCTGCATGCGATCAACAAGGGCTTTTTCGACAATGTCGAGGTGAAGAAAGCGCTTGATGTCGAGAAGCAGATGCACAGCTTCGTCAAGCAGAAACACGCCGTTCTCGTCAGCAAGATTGAAACGAGCAAAGAACTTGATGCTGACGCTGAGCAAGCGCTCACCAAGGCGATCGAGGAGTTCAAGGCCACGCTGGCCTGATCGACCGGAGAGATTGTCATGGCAAGCGGCAAGGAAATTCGCAACAAGATCAAGAGCGTCGAAAGTACGCGCAAGATCACCAAGGCCATGGAAATGGTGGCCGCATCGAAAATGCGCAAGGCGCAGGATCGGATGCGTGCTGCCCGTCCCTACGGCGAAAAGATCAGGCGTGTTGCCGGGAACCTGTCTCATGCCCTGACGGACTATAGCCATCCCTTCCTCACCAAGCGTGAGACCGTGAAGGCGGTCGGTCTGATCACGGTAACGTCGGACAAGGGCTTGTGCGGCGGATTGAACACCAACCTCCTGCGTCTGGCCCTGGGCCGGATGAAGGAGTGGGATGCCGAAGGCAAGAAGCTGCAAGTGACGGCCATCGGCAACAAGGGTTTCGGTTTCATGATGCGCGCCGGGGCCAACATCGTTTCGCACCTCGTTGGACTGGGCGATACGCCGCGCCTTGAGAAACTGATCGGGCCGACCAAGGTTCAGCTCGACGCCTACGTCAACGGTGAAATCGACGTTCTGTACATTGCCTACACCCGTTTCATCAACACCATGAAGCAGGAACCGGTCGTCGAACAGTTGCTGCCGCTCTCCGGCGACCTGATCGGGAACAAGAGTTCCAACCGCTGGGATTACATCTACGAGCCGGATGCCAAGGTGGTGATTGACGATCTGCTGGTGCGTTACGTCGAGGCGGTTCTGTACCAGACGGTGGCCGAGAACATCGCGTCCGAGCAAAGCGCGCGCATGGTGGCGATGAAGTCCGCTTCGGACAACGCCAAGAACGTGATCGGCGAACTCAAGCTGGTTTATAACAAGGCTCGCCATGCAGAAATTACCAAAGAGCTTTCAGAAATCGTCAGCGGCGCAGCGGCGGTCTGAGCCGCCGGGTCTGACCGTTTGTCACTACGAACCTAGATTATTGATTTGAGGATACGACGATGAGTCAAGGAAACATTGTTCAGTGTATCGGCGCCGTGGTGGACATCCAGTTCCCGCGTGACGCGATGCCCCGAATTTACGATGCACTGCTGCTCGACAAGAGCGAAGAACACGACGGCTGCGAAGCGGATCTGGTCTTTGAAGTTCAGCAACAGCTGGGTGACGGCGTCGTGCGTACGATTGCCATGGGTTCATCCGACGGCCTGCGTCGCGGCATGAAGATCAACAATACCGGCGC
>JANNGP010000255.1:0-6196 GCA_031403915.1 Betaproteobacteria bacterium | reverse complement strand
GCCACGCTGGAAGAACTGTCCGTCGAAGCGTTGGTGCAAATCCTTATCGAGCCGAAGAATGCGCTGGTCAAGCAGTACCAGAAGCTGTTCTCGATGGAAGGCGTCGAACTTGAGATTCGCCCTGCCGCGATGACCGCCATTGCCAAACGTGCACTCGATCGCAAGACCGGCGCGCGAGGACTGCGCTCGATCCTGGAATCCGTTCTACTCGATACCATGTATGAACTGCCGGGCATGGAGAGTGTATTAAAGGTGGTCATTGACGAGAATATGATCACCAGTGACGCAAAACCGATTTTGATCTACGCTGATCAGCCCAAGGTTTCGAATTCAAACTGAGCTAACCCACTTTAACCGATACGTTTTGCCGCGGCTTGCGGCTTGAAATACGGTGTCACGTCCCCATTTGGGGAACTGTACGCTTACCTATAGAGCAAAATTGATGTCTATGAATCTTTCCCTCTCTGCCGAGTCCGTTGAATTGCCCCTGTTGCCCTTGCGTGATGTGGTGGTTTTTCCGCACATGGTGATTCCGCTGTTTGTCGGACGACCCAAGTCGATCAAGGCTCTTGAGGTTGCGATGGAGGCTGGCAAGGGCATCCTGCTGGTAGCGCAGAAGTCGGCCGTCAAAGACGAGCCGGAAGCCGAGGATTTGTACAACATCGGCTGTGTGGCCAATATTCTTCAAATGCTGAAATTGCCGGACGGACGGCACGGTGAAGGTTCTGGTTGAAGGAACACAGCGTGCGCATGTCGAATCGATTAAGACTTGGGATGAAATGTTTGTTGCTGTCGCTCGCCCCGTTGATGTCGAGGATGGCGTTGATCACGAGGTTGAGGCGCTGCGTCGTGCGGTGATCTCCCAGTTCGACCAGTACGTCAAACTGAACAAGAAAATTCCGCCGGAAATCCTGACCTCGATTGCCAGTATTGAAGAGGCTGGCCGTCTAGCCGACACCATTGCTGCTCACCTGCCGCTTAAACTGGAACAGAAGCAGGACGTGCTGGAGATGTTCGAGATTCGCCCGCGGATTGAGCGTTTGCTTTCACAACTGGAAACCGAAATCGATATCCTGCAGGTTGAGAAGCGCATCCGTGGCCGCGTCAAGCGTCAGATGGAGAAAAGCCAGCGCGAGTACTATCTCAACGAGCAGGTCAAAGCGATCCAGAAAGAGCTTGGCGAAGGCGAAGAGGGTGCTGACCTCGACGAACTCGATAAAAAAATCAAAGCCGCCGGCATGAGCAAGGAAGGCCTGGCCAAAGCGCAATCCGAACTCAAGAAACTCAAGCTGATGTCGCCGATGTCGGCCGAAGCGACTGTCGTGCGCAATTTCATCGAGACACTGATCAACCTGCCGTGGCGCAAGAAGACGCGTATCAGCAAGGATCTGGCTGAGGCCGGAAAGATTCTCGACAAAGATCACTGGGGACTGGAGAAGGTCAAGGAACGCATCATCGAGTATCTTGCCGTGCAACAGCGCGTGGATAAGCTGAAAGCGCCGATTCTCTGTCTGGTTGGCCCTCCCGGCGTGGGCAAGACCTCGCTTGGCCAGTCGATTGCCAGCGCGACCGGGCGCAAGTTCGTGCGCATGAGTCTGGGCGGCGTGCGTGACGAAGCTGAAATTCGCGGTCACCGTCGCACTTACATCGGTTCGATGCCAGGAAAGATTCTGCAGAACATGACCAAGGTCGCGGTCAAGAACCCGCTCTTCCTGCTCGACGAAGTTGACAAGATGGGGCAGGACTTCCGCGGTGATCCGAGTTCGGCGCTGCTTGAGGTGCTCGATCCCGAACAGAATTCCACATTCGTTGATCACTACTGTGAAGTCGAATACGATCTTTCGGAAGTGATGTTCGTGGCTACCGCCAATACGATGAATATTCCGGCGCCCTTACTTGACCGCATGGAAGTGATTCGTCTCTCCGGCTATACAGAAGACGAAAAAATCAACATTGCCAGGCGTTACCTTCTACCCAAGCAGATGAAGAGCAATGGCCTCAAGAAGGCCGAGTTGACTGTCGCTGAAAGCGCATTGCGTGACATTGTTCGCTACTACACGCGGGAAGCCGGCGTACGAGCGCTGGAACGTGATATTTCTAAAATTTGCCGCAAGGTGGTTAAGACGCTTCTACTTAAGAAGAGCCAGGCAAAAATGGCGGTGACGGCACGCAATCTGGATAAATTTCTGGGTGTTCGTCGTTACAACTTCGGCATGGCCGAACGTGAAAATCAGGTCGGGCAAGTAACCGGACTAGCTTGGACGGAAGTAGGCGGAGAGTTGCTGACTATCGAATCCGTTGTGTTGCCAGGCAAGGGCAAAACGATTACCACCGGCAAACTCGGTGAGGTTATGCAGGAATCGATTCAGGCTGCGCTGTCGGTGGTCAGAAAGCGTTCGCGCTCATTGGGTATCGCTGAAGATTTCTATCAGAAGAGCGATATTCATATCCACCTGCCTGAGGGTGCTATTCCCAAAGACGGGCCGTCGGCTGGTGTGGGAATATGTACTGCGCTGGTCTCTGTGTTGACCGGTATTCCGGTGTGCTGTGATGTGGCCATGACTGGCGAAATCACCTTGCGTGGAGAGGTTTTGCCGATTGGCGGGCTCAAAGAAAAGCTTCTTGCAGCGGTGCGCGGCGGTTTGGGACGTGTGCTGATTCCGGAAGAGAATGTTCGGGATTTGACCGAGATTCCTGACAACATCAAAAACAAACTGGAGATCATCCCGGTGAAGTGGATTGATCAAGTGCTGGAACTGGCTTTGGAACGTCTGCCGCAACCCCTCTCCGACGAGGAAGCAACAGTGGCTGTTGCTGCCGGAACCGAGAACGTGTCTGCACAAACCATCGTTACTCATTGATTCGTCATCAAAGCATGCCGGGAGAAAAATCTTCCGGCGTGCACGCCCTCTTTCAGGGCATACAAAAATTGCGATATCCCCCAAAATCCGCTTGACACAAGGTTTTCGGCCTTGTTATAAGACTCCTGCAGGTTCTCCTGTTCTTCCGTGTTCTTCTACCATCATCGAAGGGGTCATACGTGAATAAATCTGAACTGATTGATCAAATTGCCAAATCTGCTGATTTGTCCAAGGCTGCTGCTGGTCGTGCTCTTGATGCAACTATCGCTGCCGTGAAGACGTCTCTGAAAAAGGGCGGTATGGTAACGCTTGTTGGTTTTGGTACGTTCTACGTCGGCAAGCGTGCTGCCCGTAGCGGTCGTAATCCACGCACTGGTGCTGCAATCAAGATCAAGGCAGCTAAAGTGCCGAAGTTCCGCGCTGGCAAAGGCCTCAAGGATGCTGTAAACTAGCAGGCTTTGTGCTTCAGGCGCAGTACGGGTGCTTAGCTCAGTTGGTAGAGCGCTAGCCTTACAAGCTGGATGTCGGCGGTTCGAGCCCGTCAGCACCCACCAGAATAAAGAATCACCAAGCACCATCACACACCACTAACCCAGACGCCGTAAGGCTTTCTGGGTTTTTTGTTGCCCTAGCTCACACCATCACAAACCATCCCAATACATAAAATTTGTCGGTAGACTTGACGGGATGCCGTAAAACGGTGACGGTACACACTAAACCAACGTGAAAACGGGGTGTGTGATGGCGACGAACAAACTGACGGCGATCAAGATCAACCAGGCCAAGCCGGGAGAAAAGCCAATCAAGCTGTCTGACGGCGGCGGCATGTATCTGCTGATCGATCCCAGGGGGGGAAAGTACTGGCGCTTTGATTACCGATTTGGAGAGAAGCGCAAGACGTTGGCGCTTGGAGCATTCCCTGAGGTAACGCTTGATGAAGCGCGCCGGGCGCTTGCCACGGCACGAAAACAGGTCAAGGAAGGCATCGACCCCAGTGCCGCCAGAAAAGTCGATAAGCTGACCTCAACGCATCGGGCAAACAACACCTTTGAAGCGGTAGCGCGAGAATGGCACGCCGAGTTTTTGCCTACGTGGACGAAGCACACGGGCGAAAAAAATCTGAGGATCTTCGAGCTCAACGCCTTCCCCTGGATAGGCGACCGCCCAATTGCCGAAGTAACCGCTCCCGAGCTGCTGGCCATCATTCGCAAAGTCAAGGATAGAGGCTTGCTGGATACCGCCCACCGGTTGCGTATGACTGCGGGGCAGGTGTTCCGCTATGGCATCGTGACCGGGCGCTGTGAGCGGGATATTGCCGCCGATCTGCGGGGTGCACTCCCGGCGCATCAGAAAAAACACTTTGCGGCCATTACTGACCCGGTGAAGTTCGGGCAGTTGCTGCGGGATATTTGGGCGTACCAGGGGCAGTTTTCCACGGCCTGCGCCTTCAAGTTATCTGCCCTCTTCGGTCTGCGCCCTGGCGAGATTCGCAGCCTGGAATGGAGCGAGGTTGATACCGTCAACGGACAAGTCCGTATCCCGCTTGGCAAGATGAAAAGCAGACGTCTGCACATCGTTCCGCTATGCCGCCAGGCGGCTGAAATATTTGAAGCCCTGCAGCCGTTGACGGGCACTCGCCGCTTCTGCTTCCCGAGCATGCAGAATTCCGAAAGACCCATGAGCGAGAACACCATCAACGCGGCGCTAAGGCGAATGGGCTACGACACCCAAAGCGACCAGTCCGCGCATGGATTCCGCAGTTCCTTTTCGACTATGGCGCATGGTTCCGGATTGTTCCGTCCGGAGGTAGTTGAGGTTCAGCTTGCGCACAAGCACGGTGATGATGTGCGCCTGGCGTATGACCGGGGCGACTTTCT
This sequence comes from Betaproteobacteria bacterium, assembly GCA_031403915.1. GTDB lineage: Bacteria > Pseudomonadota > Gammaproteobacteria > Burkholderiales > Rhodocyclaceae > Propionivibrio. The sequence continues at coordinate 1,458 of JANNGP010000255.1, read as the reverse complement.
TGACGAGCGACGCAAACTGATGACCTGGTGGACGGATGAGTGCGACAAGATGCGGAAAGGTGCGGAGGTTATTCCGATGGGTAAGGTGGCTTGATGGATGAGGAGAAAAAACAGAAGCTTGTTGCCAGAATTAAATTTCTCTTCGAAGGAAAATTTCCTGAAGTTCCGAAAAGTGATATTGAGGTTCTTGGCGAAGGGTTTTCCGAAGCTCATGAAGCTTTGGCGATGGAGATCAATGCTCACGCCGCAATTCATCTGAACGACAAAAAGCACCGTTACACAATGCGGGATTTGGTTTGTGATAGGCTTTCGATTGGAGCAGATATAACAGCCGCGGAACGTGCGTGGCTGATCTACGTCATTTCTAAACTTGGTGACATGCCTCATGAATCAAAGGGGCGTGCGACTCGTAGTGTCGATAAATTTGAACTCACAGTTCAGCTAATTGGGTTCATGCATCGGGACTCGAACGAATATCCAAATAGTGCGGTGGACGACAGCCTTAAGCGCGCTGCTGAAGATATTTGCAGCAAGCATTCGCATAGCTACTCAACGTTGAAAACCTTGTATTACTCAGATGCCTATAAAAAGCTCAACAAGTACGTTCTATTACGTGGGCTTCTTGACTAATAAATACCCCCCAATTGTTTGGATATTTTTGATCAAGGCCATCTTTTAAAGTGCATGCCATGCAATCCCACACCATCCCGGTGTGGTGCATTCCATACAAGGAAAGCTCATGGCACAGAACACCATCCCACCCGCGCTTGCGGCATTCGATACCCTTCCTGATTCTGCCCTGATCGATGTGCGCATTTATGCGCTATTGCTGGGCTGTTCGCAAAACACGATCTGGCGTCGTGTAAAGGCCGGGATTCTTCCGGCCTTTGTCCATGCCTCGCCACAGCAGACACGCTGGCGTGTTGGCGATGTGCGCAAGTCGTTGGCTACTCTGAGGATCTCCGAGAAGCGTGCGGCATGAGCGGCAGCCGATTCAACAGGATACGCAGACAAGCCCTGGAGGCTTGCCAAGCGGCGGAAAGTGCACAGGGCGAAGAGTTTGTATTCAGCATCAACGCGCTTCCTGATGATCAACGCCGAGCGGCACATGCGTTGCTCAATGCGGCACTGGCACATTGTCTTTTAGCGCCTGGTAAAGCGATACCGAAAACCTTGCACTGGCAGGGTCGGCGCTGGTTTCTGTCGCCTGTTGGCCGTGGGCGTGTCCAGGTGTCCGCCTATCCTGGATGCTGTGGTCTTGTCTCAATGCCTGGTGCATTGGTCTGAAGGGGGCAGGATGCACAAATCCCACTTCTCTCCGGTGCCTCCAAAAAAGTCGCTTGACCATCACGCAACACCGTGGCAATCTTTGTCCCCGGTGCTCAACACACCTCATAAAGCGGCAGCCGCTCCCGACAGACAAAGCGGATTTTTTACGCCCATAGGTTTCTCTATGGC
>JANNGP010000254.1:0-6438 GCA_031403915.1 Betaproteobacteria bacterium | reverse complement strand
GTTGAGCCGGTTCACTTCCGCATCGACGCGTGCCATATCTTTCGGGAACTGAAACAGCGAAGGCGTCGTTTCCGGTGTCAGGAAACGCGTCTCGACGGGATAGGCTTTCGGTGGCACGTAGCCGCGCTTTCCGGCCAAAATGAATCCCCATTCACCGAAGGACGGTACCAGCGCATGATAGGGCGTGGTGACAAAGCCCACGCTCTCCAGCGTCGTCACCACGCACCAGAACGACTGCCGCGCGTAAAGCGGCGAGGTCGACTGGATGGCGGCCAGCGCACCCTGATTCATGTGCTTTTCGAGCAGGCGATAGAAGGCGGCGCTGTAGAGCTTGCCGATCGCGAAATTGGACGGGTCGGGGAAGTCGACGACGATGAAGTCAAACTGCGCCTCGTTTTCTTCCAGCCAGACCAGCGCGTCGGCGTTGATCGTTTTTACCTTGGGCGACAACAAGGCATCGTCATTCAGCTTGCGCAGCGGGGGTGCTGTCGAGAACAGGTTCGTCATCGCCGGATCGAGATCAACCAGCGTCACCGATTCAATCTGCGGGTACTTCAGAATCTCGCGCACTGCCAGCCCGTCACCGCCGCCGAGCACCAACACGCGCCGCGCGCCCGGCAGCGTGGCCAGCCCGGGATGCACCAAGGCCTCGTGATAGCGGTATTCGTCGCGTGATGAGAATTGCAGGTTGTTGTTGAGATGCAGGCGCAGATCATCCTTCCAGCGCGTGATGACGATGCGCTGATAGGGCGAGCTTTCCGTATAGACGATTTCGTCGGCGTAGAGATGCGCTTCGGCCAGCGTACTGAGTTGTCCGGCCCCGGCCAGCCCAATTCCTAACACCGCAAGACAGGCGATTGCCTGCGCCCTGAGGCCGCGCGCGTGCTGTAGCTGCTCACGAAAAACCCATAAGGCGTACAGGGCAACCAAAACGTTGAGCAGCCCGAACAGCAGCGCGCTGCGCAACAAGCCGATGTGCGGCACGAGCAACAGGGGAAAGAGCACCGACACCGCGAGCGCCCCCAGATAATCGAAGGTCAGCACCTGCGAGACAACATCCTTGAAAGCCAGATCGCGCTTGAGGATTCGCATAATCAGCGGAATTTCGAGACCGACCAGCGCGCCGATGACGAACACCGCGAGATACAGCGCCAGCTTGAAGGGCCCGGAGAACCACACGAAGATGAAGAACAACCCGGCCGCTGAGAAGCCCCCGAGTACGCCGACCATCAATTCGACCTGAATGAAGCGGGCAATAAGGTTGCGCACTACGTAGCGCGACAGCCACGATCCGACACCCATTGCGAAGAGGTAGGTGCCGATCACCGTCGAGAACTGCATGATCGAATCGCCAAGCAGATAGCTCGACAGCGCACCGGCAATCAGCTCGTAAGCGAGCCCGCAGGAGGCAACGACAAAAACGGAAAACAGCAGCGCGTGATTCATTATTGAAACCTTGGTTCTAACCACGAAGAACACGGAGAACACAGAGAGAGGCCAGGCAGATCATCATCTTTTCTTATCGTGAAATCTGTTTTCGCATTTCCCTGGCTTTTCTCCGTGCCCTCCGTGGTTAACTGCTTTTTCCGCATTCATTACTTGTGATACGCCCGGCTACCGCTCCCGGAAAGACGCGATGTCTGGGCTGCATCACGTTCAAAGAGATTCCAGCCCTGATTCTGGGCATGGGTAAAGAAGCTGATCGCCAGCAGGCCGATCACGAAGTTGATCTTGCTCATTTCGCCCGAACCTTATTCATCGTCGTCATCGCCAGAATCATCGTCGCCACCACCCAGATCGCTTTCCGCCCAGCGGCGCGTCTCGAAAGCGCTCTTACGCCAGCGCGCATAGAGCGGGAAGGCGGCAAGGAAAATCATTACCAGTATGTAATTCGACCAGCCCGCGGGGTTACGCACCACCTCCAGCTTATCGGCCACCGCGACGTTCGGCTTTTCATCCGCCAGGTCGTACTCGATATTCAAGTAGTAGGTGCCGGGCGGGACGTTGCGGAAGGCGATGGCGTCGTCCTTCGACCCTTCCGACCAGCTTTCGCCGTCCTCATAGCCTTTGTAATAGGCAAGCTCCTGTACGCCCTGATACGCCTCACCGGACTGCTTCTCAATCAGCGTCGTGACGATGCTCACCCAGTTGTTTTCGAGATCGGTGCCGTGCTTTACACGCAGCGAACGTGCGCGACTATGCAGCACAAATTCCTGTGAGGTGACCGTCGCCTCATGGTTGAAGGGCGAAAGTACCAGCTGCTGCTTGAGCACCACCTGCGACGAAAAGAAGAAGACAAATGCCAGTTGCACTAGCGTTGCCAGCACACCGAGCTTCCAGAACGCGCTGAAGGACTTCCAGAAACCGGCCTCATGCGGGTTGGGCTGGTTAGCGTAGACGCCAATGCGTGCCGGCGTGAGGAAAGCAATGCCGAACGCGGCGCGCAAAGCCTCTGGCTCAAGGTAATCGGCCTGCGACCAGCTGGCTTCCTTGTTCGTCACTTCGCGCGAGAGCATTTCTGGCGGGCAGATGTAGTCTTCGACAAGACAGGTCTCGCCAACGCTCACGCGCCAGTAAAACTCGCCAACGACGTAGTCCACCTCGGCCTTGCCGGTTGAGAACAACTTGAATTTTGCTTTACCGCGATAGAACTCGTACTGGCCGCGCGCCACCGAGGGCGGCTTGGAGAGGGTACGTGCAAAATTCCAGTGCCCCTGATACTCGGTCAGCCAGGAAAAACCTTCCTTCTCGTTGAAGAGCAGATACTCCGACCAGGCGTAGTCGATCCCATCCGAGCGCGTACTGCGCCGCATGAAACCGATCGCTTCCCAGTCGATATCATTCAGTTTGCCTTTGCTGCCGAGCGGCAACCACGGCTCGATTTTCAGGGATTGCGCCGCACGCTGAAGCAGTTGGATGTTCTCGTTATCGATACCGATGACCGAACCGCAACTGTTACAGCCCACGCTCTCGATGGCTGCCGAATGGATCGTCAGCGGGGCCGCACAATGCGGGCAGTTGAAGGCGCGCGCCTTGACCGTCGGCGCCCCGCCGGCCATCACATCGCGTTTCTCGCGCAGATTGGCGAGCGTGAGTTCATCAAAGGCCGCGGGATAGCCGACAAAAACTATAGGTGGCGTTTCACTGTAGTCGATGGTCACCAGCCGGTCGTTGCCGCGCAGGTCAGCGGCGTTGACGTCATAACCGGCATCGACCTTAAAAGGCAACTCGCCCTGCCCCGAAATGCAACGCGCAGTTTGCAGATCGGAGACCGCAAAATCCTGACTGCCGATTCGAACCAGCATTTCCGGCTCGAGCGATTCAAACGCCGGCAACGGCGTCGCAACCGGAACCAGTGCGCTAACCACGTATTCACCCCCGGCTTCAGACAGCCAGCCGTTGCGTCCATCGTCAAAAAGGATGTGCCATTCGTTCCAGAGGCCGGCGTCGTAACGCAACTGGATGCGCCCGATCACACCAAAGTGCACCCCACGGAACTTGCCCTCGCTGCCAATCTGGATGAGCGACGGATCGTCCATCAGGTCGGCCATGCGGCCGAGATTTTTCAGATCCTCACCGTCGAGCAGCAAGGTGCTGCGACAGAATTCGCAGACGGCATAGACCGACGCCGACGACTTGAAAGTCACCGGCGCGCCGCAGGAAGGACAGTTGGCCGTTTTCACTGTTTAAAAAAACCTGAAACCCACCGCAGAGACGCAGAGGTGCAGAGAAGTCGCTGAGGAAAAGTACGACATGTTCTTGGGGGTCTCTGCGTCACCTCTGCGCCTCTACGTCTCTGCGGTGGGTGTTTTGTTTCCTTGATCAGCCCAATTTACCGAGCAATTCAGCCTTCTTCGCATCAAACTCTGCCTGCGAAAGAATACCCTTGGCTACGAGACCATGCAGTTTTTCCAGGGTTGCCACTACCTCATCGGCGCCCACAGCCGCCACGGCACCTGCAGCAGCTGCCGCAGCCGGCGCGGCCGCGCCCGGCATCATCGCCGCACCCATCGCGCCGGCCATGGTCTGGCCGATGGTCAGCCCGGCACCCAACCCGGCGCCCATGCCAGCCAAACCACCCTCGTTCTGTGCGGCAAGCGGGATGGCATCGGCTGTTTGCAGCTGGGTGTAGGCCTGCATGCCGCCAATCATGTTCACGCCGATGCGCTTGTCGAGCAGCGCCTGCAACTCCTCCGGCAGCGAGACGTTCTGCACGATGAAGGCATCGAGCGCCAGACCGTAGCGGTCGAACACCGGCTCCAGCTTGCCCTTCATGCTGGCGCTGAACTCGACCTGATTGGCCGCCATGTCGATGAAGGGCACGCCCGACTCGCCGAAGAGGTCGGTCATCGAACCGATGATCAGGTTACGCAACTGGCCGTCAACGTCATCGATGCCGTACATTTCGCGCGTACCGGAAATCTCCTTGTAGAACTTGCCCGGGTCAATGAGCTTGAACGAGTAAATGCCGAAGGCGCGCATGCGCACCATGCCGAAGTCCTTGTCGCGGATAGTTATCGGGTTCGGCGTCCCCCACTTGCGGTCAAGTTGCAACCGGGTTGAGAAGAAGTAGATGTCCGACTTGAAGGGGGAATCGAAGAGCTTGTCCCAGTTCTTCAGGTTGGTGAGGACCGGTAGCGTCTGCGTCGTCAGCTTATGCAGACCGGGGCCGAAAACGTCAGCAACCGTTCCCTCATTGACGAAAACGGCCATCTGGGAATCACGCACGGTGAGCTGCGCGCCGTTCTGGATTTCAAAATCCTGCATCGGGTAGCGGTAGGCCAGTACGCCATCGCCTTCCTCTGTCCAGTGAATGACATCGATAAACTGTTTCTTGATGAAATCCATGAGTGCCATGACGAGCTCCTTGGTGGAAACCGGTTACTTACAGGAAAGCGAGAAGCGGATACAAAATGAGTCCTGACGAGGCGCGCCAACGAAGACAGTGCATTCAAGCACGGCGAGGAGGCGCAACAAAGTCAGAGGCATTTTGTGCCGCTTCCTAGTAGGTCATGCAGGCGGCGTTGATCAGACCTACCGTCAGCGACAACACCGCAACAAATGTCGCCGGTGCTATCTTGCCGGCCGGGATGTCTTCGGTCAGATGCGGCAGGGCAAAGCGCGCTACGAGATAGGTCAGCAACTGGATGACGGCGGCCACAGCACCCCAGGCAGCCAGATCGGCCAGCGTGTCGCTGTGCGCAATGACGTTGGCCACGGGCAGGGCAAAACCGAATAAGGCCCCGGAGAGACTGATCGCTGCGGCCGTGTTGCCCTGACGGATCAGGCCGATCTCGTCATAGGGCGTGACGTTTACATAGACAAGCAGGAAGACGGTGAGCAGCACAATGGCTACGCCAAAGTAAGAAAGAAATGCAGGCAACATGGCCATCATCTTGATCAGCATGGTGATCCTCCCGTGAAGTGTGCAAGACTACTGCGAAGTGGCAAAACACGCCAGTCCTTCGAGCACCAGATTGTCGGCCAACTCAAGCCTCATACTCAAGTGCGGCTCAAGACGCGACGCAGCCCCGCCGGTCAGCAGGCAGATCGCCGACGGATCGTCCATCCCGGCGTACATGCGCTCGATAGCGCCGATCTGCGCGTGCAGACAACCGGTAGTAATGGCGTCCAGCGTGTTGCGTGGTGCCGTGCAGAACACACCCTCGGCCAGTGGCAGTTGAGCCGTGTTGCTGGCCAACGCAGAGCGCATCAGGTCAAAACCGGGGAGAATCAACCCGCCGCGAAAAACACCTGCCGCATCGAGCCAGTCGACGGTAGTTGCCGTCCCGGCGCAAACCACCAGGCAGGCGCTGGAAACCAGCACGCGCGCACCAATCAAGGCCGCCCAGCGGTCTGCCCCCAGCCGATCGGGGTGTTCATAGGCATTGTGTACGCCACAGGCTTCAAGACTTGGCTGTAACCAGCAGACGGACGGGAAGCGAGGAGCCAGCGCGGCTGCAATCATTTCGACCACGGCGGCACCGGCGACGTTGCATCCGACGACCCGGGCTGCTTCCGGCCACCCGGCGGATTTCACAGCCAAATTTCCAGCATCGCTTGTGAGAATAGCGCCTTGGGAAAGCCAGACGGCCCCATCGTGCACGCCCCATTTGATGCGGGTATTGCCGGCGTCAATGGCGATGATCATGCGGCACGCAAGGAAACGTCGCCGGACAAACAGCGCTCCACACCGGCCGGCGATTCGACCAGCAGAGCGCCGTCAGCATCGGCACCACGACAGAACCCCTCCTGCTCAACCTGACCGTCACGCAACACGCGTACCGGCTTATCCTGCCAGGCGTGCCGCGCATGCCACTGATCGCGCAATACGGCAAAACCGCCACTCGAAAAGCGGTCGAAAACAACGGCCAGTTCAATCAGAAGTTGTGCAAACAAGGCATGGCGTTCCGGAAGCGGGGAAAGAATGCCATCCAG
>JANNGP010000253.1:0-15761 GCA_031403915.1 Betaproteobacteria bacterium | reverse complement strand
TTCTTCTCTTTCATTTCAACTTCGGTTGCCGCACCGACCTTGATCAGCGCAACGCCGCCGGCCAGCTTGGCCACGCGTTCCTGCAGCTTCTCGCTGTCGTAATCGCTGGTCGAGGTTTCGATCTGGGCGCGGATCTGCTTGACGCGTCCTTCGATGGCCGCGGCATCACCGGCACCGTCGATGATCGTCGTGTTTTCCTTGCCGATTTCGATACGCTTGGCTTGGCCGAGTTCGGCCAGCGTTGCTTTCTCGAGCGTCAGGCCGACTTCTTCGGCGATAACTTGGCCGCCGGTGAGGACGGCGATGTCTTCGAGCATGGCCTTGCGTCGGTCGCCGAAGCCCGGCGCCTTGACGGCACAGGTCTTGAGGATGCCACGGATGTTGTTGACCACCAGGGTCGCCAGCGCTTCACCATCGACATCTTCAGCAACGATCAGCAGCGGACGGCCAGCCTTGGCGACTTGCTCAAGCACGGGCAGCAGGTCACGGATGTTGGAGATCTTCTTGTCGAAGATCAGCACATACGGGTTGTCCAGAATGGCACTTTGTTTTTCCGGATTGTTGATGAAGTAGGGGCTGAGGTAGCCGCGGTCGAATTGCATGCCTTCGACAACGTCGAGCTCGTTGTTCAGTGACTTGCCATCTTCAACGGTAATAACGCCTTCCTTGCCGACTTTTTCCATGGCCTTGGCGATGATGTCGCCAATGTCAGCGTCGGAGTTGGCCGAGATCGAACCGACCTGAGCGATTTCCTTGTTGGTGGTGCAGGGCTTGGAGATTTTCTTCAGCTCCTCAACCGTGGCGATAACCGCCTTGTCGATACCGCGCTTGAGATCCATCGGGTTCATGCCGGCGGCAACGTACTTCATGCCTTCGCGCACAATCGACTGAGCCAGAACGGTGGCGGTGGTGGTGCCGTCGCCAGCGATGTCGGAGGTCTTGGAAGCCACTTCCTTGACCATCTGCGCGCCCATGTTGGCAAACTTGTCCTTCAGTTCGATTTCCTTGGCGACGGATACGCCGTCCTTGGTCACCGTCGGGGCGCCGTAGGAGCGCTCCAGAACCACGTTGCGACCCTTCGGGCCGAGGGTAATCTTGACCGCGTCGGCCAGGATGTTCACGCCTTCAACCATACGGGCGCGGGCGGAATCGCCAAATTTAACGTCTTTTGCTGCCATAGTGATACTCCTAATTCTGTAGTGGTGTGAAACGAGTTTCGTGAATCGAGCGAGTCACGCTCAGAGTTCGACGACGCCCATGATGTCTTCTTCACGCATGACCAGCAGTTCTTCGCCATCAACTTTGACGGCCTGGCCGGAATATTTGCCGAACAGGACGCGGTCACCGACCTTGACATCCATCTGGCGCACTTCGCCACTTTCAAGGATCTTGCCCTTGCCAACGGCGATAATTTCGCCCTGGTCAGGTTTTTCAGCCGCAGCATCAGGAATAACGATACCGGAAGCGGTTTTACGCTCTTCTTCGAGGCGCTTGACAATCACGCGGTCATGTAAAGGACGAATTTTCATACAGTTTCTCCTAGGGTTTGAGACAAGTAACGACAAACTGGCCAACTTCCTCCCGGCTGAACAGAACGCTCGCCAACGGAAAAATTAGCACTCATACACATCGAGTGCTAATAATAGGGGCGGATGGTCGGAATTTCAAGTCGCAACCAGCAATAAATTACGAGAGGGCAAAAAAAACCCCGCTCGAGGCGGGGTCAGAAATTCTCGAAGGGGATTTTCGAGACGAGGGGATCAGTGCATGAAGTCATACTAGTTAAAAGGCAGGAAAGAAGCTGTTGCCGCTTCGTACAGATTAAGTAACGGTACGTGACTGAAAATCCGAATTTTTGTGCAGATTATGGGCTCGTGAAACTGGTACGATGAACGCATGATTGTTAGTAACGCACAACACGAAACAGCGATTGTCATCCGGCGTGACGGGCAAACAGTCGTTTTTGTGCGCTTCAAAGCTGGAAAACTTGGCTGCGAACGATCAACCGAAACGATGTTCAGGGCGTTCTGGCAGGAAACGCATTACCCGCTGACGGAAACTCTGGAACGTTTTTTCGCTCACGGGCAAGCACACGGATGTACCCAGGAAGCAATCAAGGGGTTGGAAAAGCTGAGAGCGCGTGACAGGATGGTTTTGTCCAGCCTGTTTTGACATTTGCTACCAGGGTCGAAAATTCAAAGGAACCCGGAAGCTATCACGCCCGAGCCAAACCGAACCAACCAAAAAAAGCTGCTGCAGTTTCCCGCAACAGCCCTATGGCTCACCTTGTCTTGTTCAGCAGCGGAAGCGACTGACCAACTTGGTGAGTTCGCCGGCAATTTTTTCCATATCCACCGCAGTTTGGGCGTTCGACTGCATGGCCGCTGTGGTCTCATCAACCATCGTAGCAATTTCCTCAACCTTCTGCGCAATACTGTTGCTGGCGATGCTTTGTTCTTTTGTCGCATCTGCCACTTCGCGAATGCTGGTCAGAGTCGACTGGGCGCCCTCCTTGATCTGACGCAACGACTCCGCCGCACCTTCCGCCGCCTGAACCCCTGCAGCAACTTGCGGCAAGGCTGTGTCCATCACCCCCACAACCTCCACGGTATCCGACTGGATACCGGCAATCATTTTTTCGATTTCGACGGTCGCGACTGACGTTCGTTCAGCCAGTTTGCGCACCTCATCGGCCACCACTGCAAAACCGCGGCCCTGCTCACCGGCTCGCGCCGCTTCAATGGCCGCATTCAAGGCCAGCAGGTTGGTCTGTCCGGCGATATCCTTGATCACGCCGGCAATCGACGAAATCTGGTTGGCACGCTCCTCGAGTTTGCGAATGCGTGTCGAAGCATCGCTAACCGCCGAAGCAATTTCGTTGATTTCGTGACTGGCGATCTGAATCCGGCTGAAACCGTCTTCAGACAATTCAACCGAGCTCAAGGAATTAGTTTGGGTATCGTTTGCGCTATCGGAAATGTGGTTGATGCTGACCGTCATTTCTTCTATCGCGGCAGCCATCGACGAGGTGGCATCAGATTGATGCTGCGATGCCATGGCCACTTCGCGCGATGCCGTACTGATGTGTTCGGCGCCTTGCGTCAACCGGGTCGCACTCTGGCTTATTTCGGTAACCATCTTGCGGATACTCAGCACCATATCGCTCATCGAGGCAACCATGCTACCTCGGGACGCTGAAGGTATGCTCCCCGTCAAATCCCCCTCAGCTACACGTGACATGAAACCGATGGCCTCGGCCGGCTCACCGCCCACTTGGCGTAGAACACCACGCACAATCATAAAACCCAATCCGGCAATCAGCGCTATCAGAACAGCAGCTACCAGCAGATCGAAAACCAAGCGCCTCTGAAACTCATCGTTGATATCGTCGATGTACACGCCTGTTCCGAGAACCCATGACCACGGCTCGTAAATTTTGGCGTATCCCAGCTTATCGAATAATTCCTTCCCGCCCGGGCGTGCCGTCTGGGTAATCAGGAAGCCGCCATCCGGCCCCGTCCTAGCGGTCGCCAGAATATCCTTCCAGGTGTAGTTGCCTTTGGCGTCCTTGATTTTCTCGAGCATATTCTGCCCGATACGCTCCTTGATGACGTGATAGACCCCCACCCCCTCCGTAGTAAAGGAATAAACGTACTCCGATTTGCCGTCCTTGCCGCCGTAGCGAACCATGCCAATTGCCTCAGCACCGGCTTTCTGTGCCTGTTCCAGCGTCAGTTTGCCGGCAGCCACCTGTGCCTGATACGCCGCCAGGGTGGCATGCGTCCCTTCAAGCATCGACCGGATCACCGCTTTGCGTCCGTCGATCAAATCCCGCCGCATGTCGATAGCAGAAAGAACGACGAGAAAGACCATCCCCACCAATGCTGCAATAACTAGCGAGGCAATTTTTGTTTTTAAATTCATTCGATCAATCATTTTGATCTCCGTTCAAACGTAAAACTCTCAACAGCTTAAGGATGCACTTCCGGCCATTACAGCCCGTACACAGGATGACGGATTCACGATTCCGGCCTTGTATTGCTCCACGGCCACACGGCACAGCGCCAGGCCTTCGCTATCGACATTGGTCACCCCTGACAAGTCGATTTCGGCAACGCCCGATCGGGTTAAATTGTGCATAAAATCATTGCGCAGGCTGCCATTCAGCCCACCGGCAATACGCATCACCTTGCGCCCTTGCAGATCATTTATACTCAGTATGGAAGCTTTGCCCGAAGCCAGTGCATCTTCAATTGCCTCCTGAATCAAGCATTCGCTGATCGGCCCGGCCTGAAAACGTGCGCCATACAAATCACCGATCTTGCTTACCACCTGAGCCGACATGTCAATGAGCGGAGAATCAAAGACAACGAACTCGCAGCCGAAGGCCTCCCCCACCTTGAGCGGCAGGTCGGTACGCAACATCAATCCGCCGAGAGAAAGATTCTCCAATGCGCCGATACCAGTACACCCGCGTTGCCCGATACGGACAAACGGCAAAGTATTGAAGCGGATTCGCTGATGCTTGCGCTGCTCTTTCATGCCACCTCTCGTTAGCTTATCGCTATTATTCGTTCTAAATATACTACATGCATCGTACAGTCATGACGCAATTATCAAAGCCTTTTAGCCTTCACTGCCAAGCCCTCCGGCTGGTTGCCCTGCTGTTAATTCTGGCAACGCCATCAAGCGTTCTTGCTGCAGAGTTGCCCGAGTCTGTCACCCTCGCCTTGAAAGAAGCCGGCATCTCGCTGCGCAACGTGAGCGTTGTCGTGCAAAGTGTTGAGTCGGGACAAGCGCTCATCCAGCACAACGGCCGGCAGGCCATGAACCCCGCGTCGGCGATGAAGCTCGTCACCACCTATGCCGCGCTTGAGTTGCTTGGCCAGTCCTACACTTGGCGAACCGAGGCGCTGACGGATGCGCCCCCCGCCAACGGCACCCTGAACGGCAATCTGTATTTGCGAGGTTCGGGCGATCCGAGATTGGCGCTCGAACAGTTCTGGTTGCTGTTGCGCCAGCTGCGCGCACGTGGCGTGACCGACATCAACGGCAACCTCGTACTCGACCGCAGCGCATTTTCCCTGCCACCGCACGACCCGGCGGAGTTCGACAATGAACCCATTCGCCCCTATAACGCGGGGCCTGATGCCCTGCTCGTCAACTTCAAGAGTTTGCGCCTGTCCTTGCGCCCAGACATCGAGAAGAAAACCGTTGCCGTCATTGCCGAAACACCGGGCGACGATGTGCGTGTCGACAACCGCCTGACTCTCACCCAGGACGCGTGCGGCGACTGGCGCGAGCGCTTCAAGGCGCAACTTAACGGCGAGACGATTGAACTGACCGGCAGTTTTTCCGCAAGCTGCGGCGACAAGGCGCTCAGCCTCTCGCCATGGCCGGCCGACGTGCAGGTGGAAAAGCTCTTCCGCACACTCTGGCGCGAAATGGGCGGCACCCTGCGCGGCCAGGTGCGTGAAGGCGCAACGCCAGCCTCAGCACGTGTTCTTGCGGCACAAGACTCACCCGCACTCGGCGAAGTCGTGCGCGAGGTTAACAAGTACAGCAACAACGTGATGGCGCGGCAGATTTTTCTCACACTGGATAGCGCCCGCCCAGCCACGCCGGAAGGCGCGCGGCGGCGCATCAAGAACTGGCTGGCCGAGAAGTATCTGCGCATGCCCGAACTTGTGCTCGACAACGGCTCCGGCCTCTCGCGCAGCGAGCGCATTTCGGCTGACAGCCTGAGCCAGTTACTGCTCGCGGCATGGAAAAGCCCGGTGATGCCCGAACTGATTTCGTCGCTGCCCGTTGCCGGAATTGACGGCACGCTGAAAAAGCGTCTCGGCAACAGCGCAGCGACCGGCCGCGCGCACCTCAAAACAGGCTATCTGGACGGCGTGCGGGCGATTGCGGGCTTCGTGCTGGACGCCAACGACAAGCGCTGGGTGGTGGTTTTCCTGATCAACGACCCGAAATCGCGCGCCGGCAAACCGGCGATGGATGCGCTACTGCGCTGGGTGGCGGAGAGATGAAAAGCGGATAACCACAACGAACACAACGGTCACGACGAGATGCAAAACAAAGGAGCGACGGGTTTTATGGTCTTTGGATTTTTGGTTTTTCGTTGTGTGCGTTGTGCCCGTTGTGGTTAATTTTAATTACAACCCCAACTCATCCCACATCGCATCGACCCGCGCCTTGACCGCCGCATCCATAACAATCGGCGTGCCCCACTCGCGGTCGGTTTCGCCCGGCCACTTGTTGGTCGCATCAATGCCCATCTTGCTGCCCAGCCCCGCCACGGGTGAGGCGAAGTCGAGGTAGTCGATCGGCGTGTTCTCGGCGATCAGCGTGTCGCGTGCCGCGTCGACGCGGGTGGTCAGCGCCCACACCACTTCCTTCCACTCGCGGATGTTCACGTCGTCATCGACTACGATGATGAACTTGGTGTACATGAACTGGCGCAGGAAACTCCAGATGCCGAACATCACGCGCTTGGCATGGCCGGGATACTGTTTCTTGATGCTCACCGTTGCCAACCGGTAGGAGCAACCTTCGGGCGGCAAATAGAAGTCGGTGATTTCCGGAAACTGCTTTTGCAAAAGCGGCACGAAGACTTCGTTGAGCGCCACGCCGAGCATGGCCGGCTCGTCTGGCGGCTTGCCGGTGTAGGTGCTGTGGTAGATGGGATCCTTGCGCATGGTGATGCGTTCGATGGTGAACGCGGGGAAACTCGCCTGCTCATTGTAGTAGCCGGTGTGATCACCGTAGGGGCCTTCAAGCGCGGTTTCATCGGGAGCAATAAAACCTTCGAGCACGATTTCGGCCGAGGCCGGCACTTGCAAGTCTGAACCAATGCATTTGACGAGTTCCGTCTTGCCGCCGCGCAGCAGACCGGCAAACTGATATTCGGAAACGGAATCGGGCACCGGCGTCACGGCCGCGAGGATCGTCGCCGGATCGGCGCCCAGCGCCACGGCCACGGGGAACGGCTGTCCGGGGTTCTTCAAACAATGATCGCGGAAATCGAGCGCGCCGCCACGGTGCGCCAGCCAGCGCATGATCACCTTGTTACGGCCGATCACCTGTTGCCGGTAAATGCCGAGATTCTGCCGAGCCTTCTCCGGCCCACGCGTCACCGTCAGCCCCCAGGTGATGAGCGGCGCCACATCGCCCGGCCAGCAATGCTGAATCGGCAGCTTGGAGAGATCGACCTCATCACCCTCCCAGACAATCTCCTGACACGGAGCCGACGATACCACCTTGGGCGCCATGTTGAGCACCTGCTTGAACACCGGTAGTTTATCCCACGCATCCTTCAGGCCCTTGGGCGGCTCCGGCTCCTTGAGGAAAGCGAGCAGTTTGCCGACTTCGCGCAAGGCATCAACTGACTCCTCGCCCATACCCAAGGCTACGCGGCGCGGCGTGCCAAAAAGATTGGCCAGCACCGGCATCTGAGTTAAGCCAAATTCGTTTTTTGGATTCTCGAACAGAATCGCCGGTCCACCGGCACGCAGCACGCGGTCGCAGATTTCGGTCATCTCAAAGCGCGTATCCACCTCGACGCTCACGCGCTTGAGTTCGCCGATGCTTTCCAGTTGCGCGATGAAGTCGCGCAGATCGTGATATTTCATGGTCAGGCCCACTGCAATCGATCAAAGAGGCCTGATTATAGGACGAGACGTGGCAAACGATTCAGCCTGCGGGCATTTTCTACTTCGCCCCGGCTTTCTCCAGTAACGCTACCATCTCGCGATACCCGCGCGACTTGGCCAACTTCAAGGGCGTATCGCCGGATCTGTCGGCCAGTTGCGTGCTGGCACCGGCCTGCACCAAGGCGCGCAGGCACTCGACATGACGCCGGCCGCCGTCGCCCAATACAATGGATTCGATCAGCGCTGTCCAGTGCAGATTGTTCACATGGTCGAGCGGTGCGCCGGCGGCAATCAACTGCTTCACCACCCCGTCATGCCCGAGATGGGCGGCGGCGATCAGCGCCGTGCCATCGTAAATACTAGTTGTGAGCTTGGCGCTGGCGCCGAGCGAGAGCAGCACACGCAGCGTTTCGTCATCGTCAGCCACCGAAGCAATCGTCACCGCATCGTAGCGGTCGTTCTCCAGCAGGTCGGTGCGCGCACCGGCCGCAATCAGCGCCCGGATCGCCTCACGCTGCCGCGCGAAGGTGGCCACATGCAGCGGCGTCCGCCCGTAGCCATCGCGTACATTGACGTCTGACTTCTCGGCAATGAGTTTGCGGATCTGCGCCACATCACCCTTATGGGCCGCAGCAAGCAGGCCGGTGTAACTGGCAATCTCCGAAGCGCGGGGCGGCACCTGCGCCGCCGTAGAGGCACAGAAGCCCGCGAGCAACACACAATGCAGCAAATGTAAAAAACTCTTCATGGCAGCCTCCGTTGTCGAAATAGCACTGATTTGGACAACACGCTTGGCGCAAAGATCAAACCCGATCTGAATTTAATACCATGCCCACAACCCGCATGGATACTTACTTTCAGCATCATGCCATTCGGAACGACCGTGCCTATTGCCTTGCAGGCCGATCAACGAATCCGGTAGGAGAAATGGCATCCCACGCAGCCGCCTGTAAGCATGGGCAGCGCGGCGACGGCTTTCTTCTGGTTGCCGGTGGCGGCAATGCGAGCAAACTCACTGGCCGCCTTGTGGCCTTCCATCCCGATGGCGTGCATCTCCGGCGGCATGTGCGGCCCCGGCCGCGCTTCCATAGGCTTGTCACGATGCTTGCCCATCGCCGAAACACCCAGATCCTTTTCCGCCTTGACGCCGGCTTCCTTGACCTTGCCCGCACTCACCAGAGTGAGAATCTCATTGATCGTGAGTACGTTGTCACGCATCTCCGCCCGCAGTGATTCGACCGCGGGAGCGGGCAATGTCGCAAGCACGCGGGCATCCTCGGCCACGGCCATACCGGCCATCAACAGCAAGGAAAACAGAAAACGGGATTTCATTGGAGAACTCCTTGAGCACGCAGGAAGTCGAGTGCAATACCGGCAAAAATGCTGGCACCGATCCAGTTGTTATGCAAAAACGCCTTGAAGCACTTGGCCGGGTCGCGCTCGCGAATCAGCGTGAAATGATAGCCGGCCAATGCCACCACCACACCCAGCCCGGCGTAAAAGAAAGCGCCCATGTGGAGCTGCCAGCCAACGTACGCAATCAGCGCGAAGGTCACGGCATAGCACCCCATCACCGCCGCCACATCGAAACGGCCAAAGGTGATCGCCGAGGTCTTGATACCGATCTTCAGGTCGTCGTCACGGTCGACCATCGCGTACTCGGTGTCGTAAGCCATCGCCCAGAAAATGTTGGCCAGCAGCAGCCACCACGCCACCATCGGGATCATGTCGAGATGCGCCGCATAGGCCATCGGGATGCCAAAGCCGAAGGCCACACCAAGGTACGCTTGCGGCACAGCAAAGAAGCGTTTGGTGAACGGGTAAGTGATGGCGAGGAACAGCGCCACAACCGACAGTCCAATGATTAGCCAACTGCGCAGCGGCAGAATGAGGCAAAAAGCGGCAAGCGCCAGCGTGGCGGCCAGCAGAAGCGCTTCTTTCGTCGACACCTTTCCGGCGGCGATCGGACGTGACCGGGTGCGCGCTACGTGCGGGTCAAAGTCGCGATCGGCGAGGTCATTGACCACGCAGCCGGCTGAACGCATGAGCACCGTGCCGAGCGTGAAAATCCAGACCACCAGCCAGTCCGGCCGGCCAAGTGCGGAGAGACACAATGCCCACCAGGTCGGCCAGAGCAAGAGCAGGATGCCGATGGGTTTGTCGAGCCGCATCAGGCGTTCGTAGGTGTCGGCGCGTTCGCGCAGGGTTTGCAGGTCGAGTTTCATAGGGGCTATTTTAGCCGGCTTCGACTAGCGAAGTCTTTTAAGAAACAAGATTAACCACGGAGACCACAGAGATCACGGAGAAAATCTTTTTATCGAAAAATCAGCTCTTCGTTGCAATTGTTGATTTTGCCTTTCTCCGTGTACTCCGTGCTCTCCGTGGTTAATGCCTTTGCCTTTCTCTGTTACGTTTCCTTCGGAGGCACCGGCGCAAAATAACTCGCCGCCAGCACCAGCAGTGCCACTCCGATCAGCGACACGCTCCACATACCCGTCCCGGAATTCGCGAGATCGACGGCAAGCAGCTTCACGCCCACCACCGCCAGCAGGCCGAAGCCGACAAACCAGCCCTGCCGACTGGCACCACGCGTGGCGCGGATCATCAGGCCGATGGCCAGTGCCGACCAGAGCAGCGTGAGCATGCCTTGCAGCAGCACCGAGTGATACAGCGCGTGCCCCTCGAACGGCACGCCTCCCCAGTGATGAGCGATGCGCGCCGCCAGCGCGCTAACCCAAACGAAACCTAGCAGCGCCTGCCAGACCTTTGCGATGTCTTGCGTACGCTCATCTTCGTCGCCTTCACCCTCCCGCGCACGCAGGCTCAGCAACACAAAAATCTGTGCCAGATCGAAGGGGTTGATCAGTGGAATATAGGGCAGCCCCGTACCCCCGCCGGCATGCGCATAATTGGCAAAGAGCGACCAGAACCCGGCAATGCCGATCAACGGCAGGCAGACCGCGCCCCGATAAGCGGCCGGCTGCGCCGAGAACGGCCAGATTTCGTGCGCCAGTCCGGCACGCGCAATACGCAATCCAAGCGCAGCCATCACCCCCCAGGCCAGTAGCGGCCACAGAGAAACGCCGGGCGACAAGCGATGCGCAACCCAGGCCAACTCGGCCGTAACAACAAAAAGCAAAAGCCAATAAACGACAACATGACGCAGCCCGCCCAACAGCGTCACGCCGTCGCGATCCTGCTGCTTTACCATCCAGAAATTGAGCGCCAGGGCGACGGGGAGAATCATGGTCAGCGAACCAACCAACACGTGTCCTGATTTCGCGACTGCCCATACGGTCGTCAAACAGAGCAGCGGCACCAGCACCAAACCAACATGACGCGGCGCATTCCACCCCGTGCGCGAACCATCAAGTTCCAGCGCAGCAAACGAGAGTGCCGCAAAAAGCAGGAAGAGCGGCACGTGCATCGCATGCGCGGCAAAATGCTCAATCTCGTTCCAGCCGGTGCCGAACCACCACAGCAGCGACCACACCAACAGCAGCGCCGGCGGTAGTACTGGCTTTTCAGCCTGACGCAACATGCGCGCACCGACAAAGCCGGCGGCAAAAATCAGCAGGCCGCCGATGCAGACGTCGTTGAACACCGGCTGCGCGTGCCCCAGCCCGGACAGCCCATCGAGAAAGGATACCCCGGCCGCGAGTTGCATCAGGCTGCCGAAACCCTGCGCGACGCGTCGCCCCTGTTTCGCGCCGAACCACAGCACAGCCACACCCTCGACCGCCCACAGTGCGGACGTCACCTGCGCGCCGAAAGCCAGCGGAATCGCCAGCGTCAGAAAAGCGATGGCAATGCCCAGCGTGCTGCGCTCCAGCAGGCGAATTTCGTCTTCCGGGCGGCGATAAAGCAGCATCCACCACCCGAGGTAATACAGACCCGCACCGACCGCGCACCAAGCCAGCGCATCGCGATCCCACGGCATCAACTGCCATTGCAGAAAGCTCGCCGCGAGCGGCGTGCCAAAAACGAGAATGCCCGCGCTCCAGCCCAGCCGCCCCGGCGCGCGCAAAAGCGCCATGAGCGGCGAGGCCGCCGAATACATCACGCAGAACAGCACAAGGAAACTTTGCGTGACCACATAATGCAGCGGGCGATACTGGTCGATACCCCAGGCCACGCCAACCACCAGCGTGAGGATGAAACCGGCGACGTTGAGCGCCTTCCATGAACGGAACCAGCTCACACCGAGCACAAAGGCGTTGATCAACGTGAAGTAGGAGAAAAGCAACAGCGGGTCACCACCGCCCGTCGACGCCAGAACAGGCGCGAGGAAAGCACCGGAAATGCCAAACACTGCGAGCAGTTCACCATCCTGTTTGGCGGCCAGCAGCACGCACGCGATGCCAAGCGCAGCAAACAGGCCAAAACCCGCCGTCGCGCCAATCAACTGGTAGCGCGCCAGCATGAAGTAGGCGATCAGATAGAGAATGGCAAAACCACCGCCCTGCAAGGCCAGCCCGAAGACGCGCTTTTCAACTTGCTGCGCGCGCGACCAGCCGAAGAGCAGCATGGCGATGCCGCCCACCGCACCGAGCAGCAGCCGTAGCTGCACGGGGATCATGCCGTGCTCAGCGGCAAGACGCAGCCCCGAGGCCACGCCAAAGAAAAGCAGAATCACGCCGACCTTGGCCAGCAGGTTGCCAGCCAGCAGCTTAGACCACCATGCCGGCTGCTGTGGTTCGGTGAGTAACTCCTCGGGCGATTTCGGCACCCTCTCTGGCTCGGATACTGGCTCGCGCCAGGCCTCCGGAATCTCCCTTGAGCCGACCACAACAACCGGTGGCGGGGACGCCATCGCCATCGGCCGAATCTCGGCGGACGGCGCTTCCGGCAACACTACCGGGCTTGCCGCTTCATCGACAGAGGGTTCGCCACGCACGGCGGCCAGTTCGCGGCGCAGCCAGTCAACCTGTGCCTCAAGCAAGCGCAAACGCTGCTCTACGGAGGAACTCGCCGTCGCCGCCGGTGTACTGCCCTTTCGCTGTGCGCCAATCACCGCCCCGGCGATCAGGCCAAGCACACCACCGGAAAACACGCCTTCAAATCCCCACCAGGCACCCAGTGCCGCGCCCAACAACATGCCGAGAAACCACATACTGCCTCCTGATAAGAACCTCAATTCAAACCTCTTTCAACACAGAGAGCACAGAGCTACGAAGGACACAGAGAAAACCACCTATTCATTTTATGGAAGATTCGTCAATTCAAATGAACTCCCTGAAGAGTGGCAACGCTAACGACGAAATCAATTTGCTTTTCTCCGTGATCTCTGCGTCTCCGTGTCCTCTGTGTTGAAAGCGGTTCTACCAAACTCACCTGCAATCCCCACGCATGGCGCTCACCCGTGCCTGCAAATGCTCCGGCGTTGCCGCCTCCGGCGCCACCGCTTGCCCAACTACCAACCCAACTTTCGAGAACGGTCGCAGATGTAGCGGGTTGCTCATCGCCCGACCACCCTTGCGACTAAAGAAACTACCCCACAGCCCGCGCAGCGCCATCGGCACTACCGGCACCGGCGTACGCGTCACGATGCGCTGCACACCGGGGCGGAAGGGCAGGATTTCGCCGGTGCTGGTAATACTGCCTTCGGGGAAGATGCACACCAGTTCGCCGGCTTCCAGCGCCTGCGCTACCATCTCGAAGGCCGCTTCCATGAGTGCCACATCCTCCTTGGCCGGCGCAATCGGTATGGCCTGCATGTGCCGGAAAATAAAGCTGATGAGCGGTGTTCTGAAAATCCGGTAATCCATGACAAAGCGGATCGGACGACGGCAGGCGGCGGCAATGATGATCGGATCAACAAAGCTCACATGGTTGCAAATGAGCACGGCCGGCCCTTCGTGCGGAATATGTTCAAGCCCCTTCTCGTCCAGCCGGTAGATCGAGTGCACCAGCAACCACGCCACAAAGCGCAGCATGAATTCAGGCACCAGACTGTAGATGTAAATTGCCACCAGCGCATTGCACAACGCGGCGATGCCGAACAGCGCGGGGATCGACAGGCCGTTGCCGAGCAGCCCGGCGGCGGCCAGCGCGCCGACGACCATGAACAGCGCGTTGAGGATATTGTTGGCAGCGATAATGCGCGCCCGATGCTCGGGGGCGCTGCGCAACTGGATCAACACATAGAGCGGCACGATGAAGAAACCGCCAAACATGCCGAGGGCAAACAGATCAAACAGCACGCGCCAAGTTCCATGCATGCCCAGAAGACTGGCAATCGCCAGCGGTGCGCCAACCGGTGGCATGGCCGGCGAAGCAAAGAAGAGATCAAGCCCGAACAGCGTAAGACCGATCGAGCCAAAGGGCACCAATCCAATCTCAACGTGTTTTCCGGAAAGTTTTTCGCACAGCATCGACCCGAGGCCGATGCCCACCGTGAAGACCGCCAGCAGCAGCGTCACCGAGGTTTCATCGCCACCGAGAACGTTCTTTGCATACACCGGAAACTGCGCGAGGAAGAGCGCACCGTAGAGCCAGAACCACGAGATGCCGAGGATCGACAGAAAAACGACCCGGTTCTGCCGCGCAAAACCGATGTTGCGCCAGGTTTCGGAGATAGGATTGAGGTTGATCTTGAGGCTAGGCACCGGCGCGGGTGCCTTCGGAATATAGCAGCTTGAAACAAAACCCGCCGCCGCCACGACCAGACCGGCAAACGCCACCCAACTCGGGTGTCCGCCGATGCCCGCAAGCAGACCGCCGGCCAACGTGCCGATCAGGATCGCGACAAAGGTGCCCGACTCGACCAGCGCGTTGCCGCCCACCAGTTCGTCCTCATACAAATGCTGCGGCAAAATCGCGTACTTCACCGGCCCGAACAGCGTCGAGTGCAGGCCGAGCAGGAAGAGCGCGCCCAGCAGCACGGCAAGGCTGTGCAGGAAGAAGCCGAGCGCTGCCACGCCCATGATTACCATCTCCAGCACCTTCACCAGCCGCGCCAGCTTGGCCTTGTCGTATTTGTCCGCCAGTTGCCCGGCCGTCGCCGAGAAGAGAAAGAAGGGCAGGATGAAAATGCCGGCCGCGAGATTAGTAAGAATCTCAGGCGCCAGTGTCGTCCAGCTCACCGCATGGAAGGTGAGCAGCACCACCAGCGCATTCTTGAACAGATTGTCGTTGAACGCGCCCAAGAACTGAGTGACGAAGAAAGGCGCGAAACGGCGCGTGGCGAGGAGGCCGAATTGGGAGTGGTGGGAGTGGTGTTCTGGCTCAGGTTTCATTTCGCTCCCATCTCATAAAGCCTCGCCGCCTTCGTTGAGAATTTTCAGATAGTCATCGTAGACGAATATCCGGTTGCGCCGCAGCCCGGTGAGTTCGCGTGCAATCCCCATATCCACCAAGGCGAGCATGGCTTTGGACGCTGTAGGAAAGCTGATGCCCGCGCTGTGGCTAATCTGGCGCACGCTGCATAGCGGGCGCTGGCGCAATGCGTCGAGCACGCGCGCCACATAGGCGGCTCCGCGCCCGCTCGCACGAACCCGCTCCGCATCCTGCCGGAACAGACTCACCAGCCGTTGTGCCGTTTGTACGGCCTCCTGGGCCACCTGTTCAACGCCTTCGAGGAAGAAATCAATCCATGCCTCCCAGTCGCCCTCGCTGCGCACGCGATCCAGCAGTTCGTAATACAAGCTGCGGTGCTGCTTGAAAAAGAGGCTCAGGTAGAGCAGCGGTTGCTGGAGGATGCCGCCCTCATGCAACATCAAAGCAATGAGCAAGCGCCCGAGTCGGCCGTTGCCGTCGAGAAACGGGTGAATCGTCTCAAATTGCACATGCGCCAGTGCCGCCTTGAGCAGCACGGGCAAGTCGTTTCCCTTATTGCCGCTTTGGCCTTCGTCAGCCCCATGAATAAAGCGCTCCAGGCCGGTCATGCAGGATTCGACTTCATCGGGCGGCGGGGGCGCAAAGCGGGCGTTGCCGGGTCGGGTGCCGCCAATCCAGTTCTGGCTGCGCCGGAATTCCCCCGGCGCCTTCTCGCTACCGCGCCCGCGTGCCATGAGTTTGGCGTGCATTTCGCGCAGGAGCCGATTGCATAACGGAAAGCCCTCAACCAAGCGCGCCATGCCGTGCTCCAGCGCGGCAACGTAATTG
>JANNGP010000252.1:0-5302 GCA_031403915.1 Betaproteobacteria bacterium | reverse complement strand
GTCAAGGACTCTAGGGAAGCGCTGAACAATTCGGCCCGAATCCTGCTTGAATAGGATCCCATGAAGCACCGACCGAACCGGCCTCAGTGCATATTTCAGCCCATCGCGGACGGCATTTCAGTCTGATCGCGGACGCTGTTTCAGTCTGATCGCGGACGGCATTTCAGGGTGATCGTGGACGGCGTTTCAGGCTGATCACGGACGCCGTTTCAGCGTGATCGCGGACGATTGGGGGGCGCGCAAGTGATTTCTTGAACCGGGCCTAGGCTCACCGCTTTTTGCGGACGAGCCGATGCACACGAACAGAGTCACCATGCGCCGAATCAAAGAGGCATTGCGCCTTCACCTGCAGGCTGGGCTGAGCTACGACGAGATTGGCCGCGCGCTGAAGATCTCCAAGGTAAGCGATCAATAGACCGCGCCCTTGCGCCGAGAGCCGGCAGCTGATCAGCGTTTGTTCAAGGCGATCCGCCAAGGCAGCAGCGCCTCGTAGTCATCAACGGTCCTGGCCTTGGGCAACTCGATGAGCAGCGCCGAGAGGTACCGGTAGCCGTCGATGCCGTTGGCCTTGCAGGTCTGCAGCAGCGAGTACAGGTTCGCGCTGGCGTTGACGCCGGCCACCGTGTCGGCGAACAACCAATTGCGGCGCCCGACGACGAACGGGCGGATCGCGTTTTCGCAGGCGTTGTTGTCGATCGGGTATCGGCCATCGTCGACGTAGCGCGCGAGCTTGGGCCACTGCGCGGTGAGGTAGTGCAACGCCTTGCCCAGCAGACTTCCCGGCAACACGCCGTGCAGGTGCTGCAGCGCCAGGGCCTCGATCTGCTGGAGCACCGGCGCGCTGTGCAGCGTGCGCTGTTGTTGCAGCGCCTGGGCGTCCAGCTTGTCGCGGCGAGCGTCGGCCTCGACCTTGTACAGCTGGCCGACGAGCTCGATGAAGCGCGCCGGCAATTGCTCCGGCCCCCGCTTGTCCTTGGGTAGCGCCTGCAACGCCTCGTGGAAGTACCGGCGGCAGTGCGCCCAGCATCCCAGGTGCACGAGCCGGTGCTGCGCGGCGATTGCCCCGTAGGGCTCGTAGCCGTCGCTCATCAGCACGCCGCCGGGCCGCATGCCCTCATACAGTGCCCTGGCCGCGTGCGTGCTGCGGCTGGGCGAGTAGCCGAACAGCCGGATCGGCGGGCCGGTGCCGTGGATGCCGCTGGCTTCGGTCATCTGCACCCACATGTAGCTCTTGGCCTGGGCCTTTCTGCCCGGCTCCTTGAGCACCTGCACCTCGGTCTCGTCGCCGTGGACGATGAACGAGTCCAGCAGCGCGTCGCGCAACAGGTTGACCACCGGCTGCGCCGCCTGGCCCACCCGCACGACACCGGCGGCCAGCGTGTTGCGCGACATCTGCGTGCCGCCGAAGCGGCCCAGCAGCACCGCCTGCCGGTACAGCGGCAGGCCATCCAGGTACTTCGAGGTGATCACCCAGGCCAGCGCCGCTTCGCTGAGCAGGCCCTTGGGGATCACCTGCGGCGGCTTGGCAGCCAGGCGCAGGCCGCCGTCGCAGCAGGGGCACGCGTACTTCACCCGCTCGTGGCGGATCACGCGCACCTGCTGCGGCACGATGTCCAGTTGCTCGCTGACCTCCACGCCGATCTCGCGCAGCGCCGAACCGTCGTGCGGGCACACGCGCTCGCCTTCGGGCAGCTCGTGGCGCCGCACCTCGCGCGGCAGAGCCGGATCCAGCGGCTTGCGGCCCCGCTTGACGCGCTTGTGCGCCGGCACATCGATCTGCTCGTCCTCGGTCTCGGCGGCGGCAGGCTGGGCCTGTGCGCCTTCGACCTCGGCTTCGTTGAAGAACAGGTCCTTCTGGTGCGCAGCGCTGGCCTCGCTCTTGGCGTCGAAGAGCTGGCGCTTGAAGCGGTTGAGCTGCTCCCGGAGCAGGTCACGCTCGGCACGCAGTACCCGAAGCTCGCCGGCGAGATTCTCGCTGCGCTGGGCGGCCTCATCGCCACGCGCAATGGCGTCGAGCAGCGCCTGGCGCAGTGCGGCGATCTCTTCGGCGGTGGGCATGCGAACCATCGGCGTGCATTCTCGTCATCGCGCGTGCCGACGTACCCCCAATCCTCGCATCAGCCCGTAACAATGCGGACCTCGCGCAACCAACCTATACAGTGGTGGCGCTTTCAGGCCACGCGCTCGTACAGCCGCTGGGGATGGCGCTGCACGAGGCCGATGTCGATGCCCTCGAGCAGCCAGTGCAGTTGCTCCACCCTCAACGCCGGCACCGCCTGGGCGTTCGGCCAGATGAAGCGGTCTTGCTCCAGTCGCTTGAGCAGCAGCCAGAACCCGTTGCGGTCCCAGCCGAGGATCTTCACGCGGTTGCGCCTGCGATTGCTGAAGACGTACACGCACGGCGCGAACGGATCCAGGCCGAGGGCCTTGTCCACGAGCAGCGCCAGGCCATTGATGTTGAGCCGGAAGTCGATCGGCTCGCGGTGCAGGTACACCTTCAGAGTTTCGTCGAGACGGAACACCGAACCCTCCCGAGCGCGCCGATCACTTCGGCCACCTGAGGCAGCTCGCACTCGCGCAGATCGACCACCACGCCGTTGGGCAGGCGTGCCTGCAGGCACATCCGTACGGCCACTGGGCTGGGGTTGATCGCCGTCGGCATCGGCGCCGCGGCCTCGATCGCCACGGCCACGAATGCCTCGCGCGGGACTGGCGACACCGCTACTGCACGCGCCCGGCGCTGACTGTGCTCGCGCAGCCAGCGGCTGAGTTGGTTGGCGTTGATCCCGCACTCGCGTGCGAGTCGCGATACCGACGCGCCTGGGCGGCCGCACGCCGCTACCAACTCGGCCTTGGCGGCCTCGTCGTACACGCTGCGGCCGTCACTCTTGTGCCCGACCACAAGTCGCCGGGCCAACTCTTCCATACCGTCTGACATCACGTTCCCACCTCCACCTACGTGGGAACGTAGCCTGTCAGACTGCAGCGCCTCGCTCAAGGACGTGGTTCATTGCGCGCTTACTCTCCAAGAGCTCGGCGGGCAAGTACGTGTCGCTGGCCCGTGCGGCCGGTGTGAACTGGGAGCTTGCCCAGACGCTCACCGACGATGAGCTCGAGGCTCGGCTGTTCCGCCCGCCGGTGCCGCGATCGAGCCACCAGCTCGCCCCCGACTTCGCGCTCGTGCACCAGGAGCTCAAGCGCGCCGGCGTCACGCTGCAGTTGCTGTGGGAGGAGTACGCCCGCGACAACACGTTGGCGTACAGGTACACGAGCTTTTGCATCAAGTACCGCGCGTTCGCGCAGAGCCTGAAGCGCTCGATGCGCCAGGTCCACATCGCCGGCGAGAAGCTGTTCGTCGACTACTCCGGCGACACCGTGCCCCTCATCAACGCGGCCACCGGCGAGATCACCCAGGCGCAGGTCTTCGTGGCCACGCTGGACGCGTCCAACTACACCTACGCCCGCGCCACCGAGCGCCAGACCACCGCCGATTGGATCGGCGCCCAGGTGCGCGCCCTCGAATTCTTCGGTGGCGCCCCGCGCTTGATCGTGCCTGATCAAACCCGCTCATTGATCAAGTACCCCGACACCTATGACCCCGAACCCAATCGAACCTACGAGGAATTTGCCGAGCACTACGGGTGCGCGCTGCTCGCAGCACGTCCAGGTCACCCGCGCGACAAGCCCAAAGTTGAGGCTTCGGTGCTCCTGGTCCAACGTTGGGTTTTGGCCCGGTTGCGCAACCGTCGATTCTTCAGCCTGGCCGAGCTCAACCGCGCCATCGCCGAGCTCCTGGTCGAGCTGAACCAGCGGCCCTTCAAGAAGCTGCCCGGCTGCAGGGCGAGCGCCTTCGCGGCGCTGGACGCCCCGGCCCTCAAGCCGCTGCCGCCCACGCGCTACGAGATCAGCCGCTGGAAGTCGGCCAAGGTCAACATCGACTACCACGTCGAGTTCGATGCCCACTACTACAGCGTGCCGCACCGGCTCGTGGGCACCGCCGTCGAGCTGCGCGTCACCGACACCCTGGTGGAGGCCTTCGCGGCCAACCAGCGCGTGGCCTGCCACGCGCTGAGCCACAAGCGCGGCGGCCACACCACGCTGCCCGAGCACATGCCCGCGTCGCACCGGGCGCACCTGGAGTGGACGCCGGCCAAGCTCATCGACTGGGGCCGTCGCATCGGCGTGAGCACCGCCGCGCTGGTGACCTGGCAGCTCGAGCACCGCCCGCACCCCGAGCAAGGCTACCGCGCCTGCCTGGGCCTCAAGCGCCTGGCGCGCCAGTACTCCCCGGCCCGGCTGGAAGCCGCCTGCACCCGGGCGCTGGCGATCCGCTCGCCCACCTTCCGCAGCGTCGACTCGATCCTCAAGTGCGGGCTCGATCGCCAGCCCAGCCTGCTGCCTGCCACGACCCCCCCGCTGCCGGAGCACGACAACGTGCGCGGCCCCGACTACTACCACTGATTGCTCACCCCATTTCACCAACCACTGCAAGGAGATCGACCGATGTTGAACGAACACACACTCACCCAACTGCGCAGCCTGCGCCTGGACGGCATGGTGCGCGCCATCGAGGAGCAAGCCACCAGCACCGCCGCCACGGCGCTCGGCTTCGATGAGCGTCTGACGCTGCTGGTGCAGCACGAGATCGCCTGGCGCGACGACCGGCGCGTGCAGCGCCTCCTCAAGGCCGCCAAGCTCAAGGTCAGCGCCGCCTGCATCGAGGACATCAACTGGCGCGCCAGCCGCTCGTTGGACCGCTCGCTGGTGGCCGCGCTGGCCGGCGGCGACTGGCTGCGCAACGCGCAGAACTTGCTGATCTGCGGGGCCACCGGCTGCGGGAAGACTTGGCTTGCTTGTGCGCTGGCGCATCAGGCGGCGAGGTCAGGCTTCTCGGTGCTCTACACACGCGCCGCGCGGCTGTTCGATGAACTGCAGGTCGCCCACGGTGACGGCAGCTTCGCACGGCGCCTGGCGCAGCTTGCCAAGCTGGACCTGCTTGTGATTGACGACTTTGCGATCTCGCCCATGGGTGCTGCCGAGCGCAACGACCTGCTCGAGCTGCTCGACGACCGCGTCGGCACGCGCTCCACGCTGATCACGAGCCAGCTGCCGGTGAAGGCCTGGCACACCTATCTCGACGACCCCACGCTCGCCGACGCGATCCTCGACCGCATCGTCCACAGCAGCCACAAGATCGAGCTCAAGGGCAAATCGCTGCGCGACCACAAGGAAGACAAATGACCGTCGAGCACCGCCACCACCTCGGCGTCGAACACGACATACCCACCGCGTCGTGCGTTCG
>JANNGP010000251.1:0-16963 GCA_031403915.1 Betaproteobacteria bacterium | reverse complement strand
CCAAATACGACGAGGACAAACGGCGCTATATTGACCTTTCTCAGCGCCGCGCCGCGCCGCGCTGATTGTCGTGTTGTAGTTAGCCCACCCCGACGAACCGTCTAGCCAAGCTTTTTGCGCAACAGATCATTAACCTGCTGCGGATTGGCCTTGCCTTTGGTCGCTTTCATGGCCTGACCGACCAACGCGTTGAAGGCCTTTTCCT
The DNA here is from genome assembly GCA_031403915.1 of Betaproteobacteria bacterium. GTDB lineage: Bacteria > Pseudomonadota > Gammaproteobacteria > Burkholderiales > Rhodocyclaceae > Propionivibrio. The sequence goes on along the minus strand of JANNGP010000251.1, from coordinate 16,758 downwards.
TGCCGGCACGAAACTCGGCGACCATCGCCGCATTGGCCGCCAGCACCTCGTCGATCAGCGCTTCGATGGCGCCGCTGTCAGTGATCTGTTTCAGCCCCTGTTTTTCGATGATTTCGTCAGCCGACTGTCCTTCGCCGTTCCATAACGCCTCGAAAACCTTCTTGGCGATATTGTTGGAGATGGTGTTGTCGGCAATGCGCGCCACCATGCCGCCAAGTTGTATTGCGGACACTGGCGACTGGTTGATGTCTTTGCCGTCCTTGTTGAGACGTGCAGCCAGATCCACGGCCACCCAGTTGGCACAAGGTTTGGCGGCTACTGTACCGGCAACGGCGGTGGCCGCTTCGAAATAGTCGGCGATGTCCAGCGATGCGGTTAGTGTCGCCGCGTCGTAGGCCGACAGCGCGTACTGAGCAACGAAGCGATCGCGTTTGTCCACCGGCAACTCGGGCATTGCAGCGCGAGTACGTTCAACCCATGCGCGATCAATAATCAGCGGCAACAAATCGGGATCCGGAAAATATCGGTAATCGTGCGCATCTACCTTGGAGCGCATGGAACGTGTTTCACCAGTATCCGGATCGAACAGCACCGTCGCTTGCTGGATTGAGCGGCCATCCTCGATTTCGCTAATCTGCCACTGCACCTCGAAATCAATGGCCTGCTGCATGAAGCGGAAGGAGTTGAGGTTCTTGATCTCGCGCCGGGTACCGAGTGGCTCGCCCGGTCGGCGTACAGAAACGTTGGCATCGCAACGGAAGGAGCCTTCCTGCATGTTGCCATCACAAATACCGATCCAGCGCACCAGCGCGTGCAGCGCCTTGGCATAGGCCACGGCCTCGGCCGACGAGCGCATGTCAGGCTCGGTGACGATCTCCAGCAGCGGCGTTCCGGCGCGGTTGAGGTCGATACCCGATTTGCACTGGAAATCTTCATGCAGCGACTTGCCGGCGTCTTCTTCCAGATGGGCACGGGTCAGGTTGATGGTTTTTTCCGTCAGGGTGTCGCCCTGCCCGAGTTGAATTGTCACCTTGCCGCCGACCACGACCGGCAGTTCGAACTGACTGATCTGGTAGCCCTTGGGCAGATCAGGGTAAAAATAATTCTTGCGTGCAAATACCGATTTTTGGGCAACCTCGCCATCAACGGCAAGACCAAAACGGATCGCGCATTCAACAGCGCCTTTGTTAAGCACTGGCAACACGCCCGGCAATGCGATATCCACCGCATTGGCCTGAACATTAGGCTCTTCACCAAAGGCGATTGAGCTGCCGGAGAAAATTTTTGATTGCGTAGCGAGCTGCGCGTGCGTCTCGATACCGATTACCACTTCCCATTGTTTCATCGCGTTTTTCTCACTCTTGCAAATCAAGAACAGCGACCGCTCTTGGGATCAACCAGAATCGGCCATAGATAACTGAAAGCGTCGCCGCCGCATTTCGACTGGCAGCTATTGAAGGCAACGGTTACGCCTTTTTCCTGCTCCCACATGCGCACCACACAACCACTCGTCGCATCCGTCAACACCACATTCGGCATCTTGGCCGTCTGCTGAAAATTCTTTAGGTCGAAGTGGCAGACGCCCTGTTTCGGAATGTTCACTTCGGCAGAGAAGCGTTTGACGTCGGCTTTTGTTACGTGCAGATCCATCGAACCGCGCCCGCCCTGCACATCACGGAAACTGCATTTGGCGCGCACTTCCAACTCTTTGTCCGGTATCGGTTTTAGTGTCCGGCCAACCAGATGCTTGAGCGGCTGCGACTTGATGCGTTCCGGCGGCGGCTTTACGGCTACCACCGGAGCAGGTGCGGGAGAAGGCTCAGGCTCCGGGGTCGCACAGGCGCCGAGCAACAAAACCCATAGCGCAACATGAGTCAATCTCATCGGGCGCTCAGTCCAGCCCGACCGGACGAATGAGGTGCCAGTCGGTGGCCTGCTGATAACGATGCGCAACGTTGAGCAGCTTCGCTTCGCTGAAATAATCCCCGATCAGTTGTAGCCCCGCCGGCAAACCGGCGGCAAAGCCACAGGGGATCGACATGCCGGGCAGTCCGGCGAGATTGACGGCGATGGTGTAAATGTCGGAAAGGTACATCTGCACCGGATCCGAAGCCTTCTCACCGATCTTGAATGCGGTGCTCGGACTGGTCGGCCCCATGATCACGTCGCACGCTTTAAAAGCTTCGACGAAATCGTTGGCAATCAGCCGGCGAATGCGTTGCGCCTGCAGGTAATAGGCGTCGTAGTAGCCATGCGAAAGAACGTAGGTGCCAATCAGGATGCGGCGCTTGACCTCGGCACCGAAACCCTGGGTGCGGCTCTTGGCATACATGTCGTTCAGGTCACCGTATTCGGGAGCGCGGTAGCCGTAGCGCACGCCGTCGAAACGCGACAGATTTGAGCTGGCTTCGGCCGGTGCGATCACGTAGTAGGCGGGCACCGAAAGCTTCATGTTGGGCAGACTGATCGAGACGGTTTCAGCGCCCAGCTTGCGATATTCGGCGATTGCAGCTTCGACGAGTTGCATAACTTCAGGCGAACAGCCTTCCTCGAAAAACTCTTTGGGCAGGCCGATTTTCAGTCCGGCCAGCGGTTTCTCACCGGCTTTCGCGTTCAACTCGCGGGAATAGTCCTCGACAGGGCGGTCGAGGCTGGTCGAGTCGCGCGTATCGAAGCCGGCCATGGTGTTGAGCAGCAAGGCACAATCTTCGGCTGTGCGAGCCATCGGGCCACCCTGGTCAAGCGAGGAGGCAAAAGCGATCATGCCGTAGCGGGAGACCACGCCGTAAGTCGGTTTGAGACCGGTCAGGTTGCACAGCGCTGCCGGTTGGCGGATCGAACCGCCGGTATCGGTGCCGGTGGCGGCGGGTGCCAGCAGCGCCGCGACAGCCGCCGCCGAACCGCCCGAGGAGCCGCCGGGTACGCGCGTCGTGTCCCACGGGTTCTTTACTGCACCGAAATACGAGGTCTCGTTGGACGAACCCATGGCGAACTCATCCATGTTGGTCTTGCCGAGAATGACCGCGCCGGCGGCATTGAAATGTTCGATGACCGTCGCATCGTAGGGGCTGACGAAGTTGCCGAGCATCTTCGAACCGCAGGTGGTCAGCCAGCCTTGCGTACAAAAAATATCCTTCTGAGCCAGCGGGATGCCGGTCAGCGGTCCGCAGTTGCCACCACTCTTGCCGGCAGCACGCAACTCATCCGCTGCTTTGGCCTGCGCCAGGCTTTTCTCGGCATCGACCGTGATGTAAGCATTAAGGGTCGGATTGTGGCGGGCGATCCGGTCAAGGTAGAGCCGGGTCAGTTCGACGCTGGAAATTTCCTTGCCGGCCAGCGCCTTGGAAAGAGCGGCTACGCTACGCGCAATCATTCGATCACCTTGGGAACAAGGTAGAGACCGGCTTCAATCTCCGGGGCAACGGCCTGGAAAACGTCGCGCCGGTTGGCTTCGGTGACGCGATCCTCACGCAAACGCTGGGAGAGATCCTGAGCATGCGCCATCGGCTCGACACCTTTCGTGTCGACGGCCTGCATGGCTTCAATCAGGGTGAAAATTCCGTTCAGGTGACCGAGCGTGCTTTGTGCCTCGGCGTCGCTGACTTCGATCCGCGCGAGGTGGGCAACGCGCCGAACCTGTTCAAGGGTTAGCGACATGGCGATGAATTTAGTAAGATTTTTATACGAGGAGCCATATAAGGTATCATAAATGCTTTATTCGCCGCAGCCCCTGCGGAGCTTTCACGGTCACTTACACGGATATTCAGGCATGTTTAGTTTTCTGCGCAGTTATTTTTCGAACGATCTTGCAATCGACCTCGGTACCGCCAACACTTTGATTTACGTGCGCGGCAAGGGCATTGTCCTGGACGAGCCCTCAGTTGTCGCCATCCGTATGGAAGGCGGTCCCAACGCCAAAAAAACGATTCAAGCCGTGGGTCAGGCTGCCAAGGACATGCTCGGCAAGTCCCCGGGTGCCATTACCGTTATTCGCCCGATGAAGGATGGCGTTATTGCCGACTTCACCGTCACCGAGCAGATGCTCAAGCAGTTCATCCGCAAGGTTCATGATTCGCGCCTGCTTTCCCCATCGCCACGCATCATCATCTGCGTACCTTCCGGGTCGACGCAGGTTGAACGCCGGGCGATTCGCGAATCGGCGATTGGCGCCGGCGCCAGCCAGGTGTTCCTGATCGAGGAGCCAATGGCTGCCGCAATCGGAGCGGACCTTCCGGTATCCGAGCCAACCGGCTCGATGGTCGTCGATATCGGTGGCGGCACAACGGAAGTCGGCGTCATTTCCCTGGGCGGCATGGTCTACGCCGGCTCGGTTCGGGTCGGTGGTGACAAACTCGACGAAGCCATCATCAATTACATCAGCCGCAACTACGGCATGCTGATTGGCGAGAATACCGCTGAAAAAATCAAGAAAACCATCGGTTCCGCATTCCCTGGTGCCGAAGTTCGTGAAATGGAAGTGTCCGGTATCAACAAGGCCGAAGGCATTCCACGCAAGTTCACCATTTCCTCCAACGAAATCCTTGAAGCCCTCACCGAACCGCTCAACAACATTGTTTCGGCAGTCAAGTCGGCTCTTGAAAAGACCCCGCCTGAACTCGGTGCCGACATTGCCGACAAGGGCATGGTGCTGACGGGTGGCGGCGCACTGCTGCGCGATATTGATCGTCTGCTGATGGAAGAAACCGGCCTGCCGGTAATTGTCGCTGAAGAACCGCTGACTTGCGTAGCGCGTGGCTGCGGTCTGGCGCTTGAGCGGATGGACAAGTTGGGCAGCATTTTTGCATCGGACTGAAATGCCACGAGGAGTAAGGAGTGAGGCGTAAAATCCCCTTATCCGCTTGCGCAGGTAGGCGTCAACTAACCGCCAAACTTCCTCTGCACTCCTAACTCTTCTCTCCTCACTGAATCGAATGGATCATCAGCCGCCCCCTTTTTTCAAGCGCGGCCCAGCGCCACTTGCACGGCTGTCGTTCTACGCCGCACTATCCATGGCGCTTATTTTTATCGATGCCCGCTTCCAGACGCTTGAAATTTTGAGGCAACTGGTATCGTTGGCGACATACCCCATGCAGCAGGCGGCACATGCGCCAGCGCAGTTCCTTGAAAAGGCCGCTACGTATTTTTCCAGCATCGCTCACTTTCAGGACGAAAATTCCCGCTTGCGGCGCGCCCAACTGGATGGTGCTGACGCGCTGTTACGCACGCACCATCTGGAAGCCGAAAATGAGCGTTTGCGCCAGTTGCTTGATGTCAAAACAAGGCAGCAGGCCAGCGGGCAAGTCGCACAGATTCTTTATGCTGCACGTGACCCATTTTCGCGCCGCGTTATTGTCGACAAAGGCCAGCAAGACAAAATCGTTGCCGGCCAACCAGTGATTGACAATGCCGGGGTTGTTGGTCAGGTCACACGGGTTTTCCCCTTTGTTTCAGAAATCACCCTGATTACCGACAAAAATCAGGCCGTACCTGTCCAGATTGTGCGCAACGGCTTGCGTTCCGTTGTGTTCGGGCTGGGTAACGGACAGCTTGAATTGCGATTCATGCCGGCCAATGCGGATGTGCAAAACGGAGACCTGCTGGTAACGTCAGGGCTGGACGGCACTTTTCTGCCCGGCCTTCCAGTTGCCAAGGTCGTTCATATTGAACGCGATACGTCCTACTCCTTTGCACGCATTTACTGCGCTCCCCTCGCCGGGGTCGAAAATTTTGGCGAAGTCATGGTGCTCGACCCGCGAGAGATCATTGTTTTGCCTGTGCAATTGACGAGCGAAGTTACAGACACCAAGTCTTCCGTTAAACCCGGAACCAAGAAAAAACGGCTGAAGAGGGAATAAGTCAATGCAACCTACGTTCTCCTCTTCACGCATTCTGCAACCGGTTCGCCCGTGGTTTATTCTGGCCAGCCTGCTGACGGCCCTCGTCCTCAATTTTCTGCCAACCTCGGCCTGGCCATGGATGCCTGACTGGGCGGCTCTGCTCCTCGTGTTCTGGAGCATTCGCGAGCCACGGCGTGTAGGAATGGGGAGCGCCTTTCTTCTCGGTCTGGTCATGGACGTTGGCGATGCCAGCCTGATGGGGCAGCATTCACTGGCGTATGTGCTGGCGGCTTACATCGCCGCCTCCCTTTCGCGGCGCATCCTGTGGTTTCCTATCGTCCAACAGTCTTTGCATGTTTTGCCCATTTTGCTGCTAGTGCAGTTCGCACAACTCGCTGTGCGCGCCATGCCCGGGGTCGACCTGCCCGGAATAAGCTATTTTTTCGGGCCGTTTGTCAGCACACTCCTGTGGTTGCCGCTGACCTTTATTCTGCTGCTCCCGCAGTATCAGCCGGCCGAACACGACGCTAACCGACCCATCTGACGGAATTTTCCTTGCGCCTCCGGCACACTCCACTGAACTCGCAGGACAGCGAACTTGATCGCTTCCGCTTTCGCATTGCCTTTGCGGCGACTGCGGTGGTCCTGGCTTTTGCCATTCTGATCGGGCGCTTTGTTTATCTGCAAATCATACAAAACGATTATTTCTCTACACGCGCTGAAGATAATCGCATTTCACTGGTACCCATTGCCCCCAACCGTGGCGTCATTCTTGACCGTAACGGCACAATCCTGGCGCGTAATTACTCGGCGTTCACGCTCGAAATTACACCCTCAAAAGTTGAAAACCTTGATGCCTTGATTGACGGACTGAGCAAGATTATTGAAATTTTGCCCAAGGACAGACGGCGATTTCGCAAACTTCTCGAGGAGAGCAAATCGTTTGAAAGCCTTCCGATTCGTACCCGATTAAGCGATCAAGATGTTGCCAGGTTCACTGCGAACCGCTACCTCTTCCCGGGTGTTGAAGTCAACGCTCGCTTGTTCCGCCATTACCCGTTCGGGCCGATTGCTTCGCATGCCATCGGCTATATCAATCGAATCAACAAGACTGATCTTGTTGTCATCGAGGAAAGCGAGCAACAAACCAATTACAAAGGCACTGATCACATCGGCAAAACCGGACTAGAGCAAAAATACGAGTTTCAGTTGCACGGCGAGACAGGTTATGAAGAAGTGGAAATTGATGCGGGCGGGCGGGCGGTTCGCAGCCTATCGAGGACGGCTCCGGTATCCGGCAACAACCTGACGCTGACCCTTGACATCAAGTTGCAAGAGATCGCGGAAAAAGCCTTTGGTGACCGGCGTGGTGCGCTTGTCGCCATCGAGCCGGCCACCGGCGGAATTCTCGCGCTAGTCTCGACACCGACCTTCGACCCGAATCTGTTTGTTGACGGCATTCGCACAGAAGACTGGGATCTGCTCAATAACTCACCCAATCGTCCGATGGTCAACCGGGCGCTGAACGGAGCCTATCCCCCGGGCTCAACCTTTAAGCCCTTTATGGCGCTAGCCGCGCTTGAACTTGGCAAACGAACGCCGGGTCAGACAATTTCTGATCCGGGATTTTTCAATTTCGGCGGGCATCATTTTCGCGACGACAAAAAAGGCGGGCATGGCGTTGTCGACATGTACAAATCTATCGTGCATTCGTGCGACACCTACTACTACATGCTAGCTAACGACCTGGGCATCGACAACATTGCACGCTTCATGGGTTCGCTAGGGCTTGGCAAACGGACAGGCGTGGACATTGAAGGCGAATCGGAAGGTGTATTACCCTCACAGGAATGGAAGAAGCGCCGCTTCAAACGTCCGGAGCAACAGAAATGGTTTGCCGGCGAAACAATCTCCATTGGCATCGGTCAGGGTTACAACGCCTACACGCCGATCCAACTGGCACAGGCCATGGCGGCTGTAGCCAACAACGGCGTGGTTTTTCGCCCGCACCTTGTCAAACACATCACCGATACCAAAACAGGCGAGAAAACTCTGATCGAGCGGGAACCATTACACACCCTCCCCTGGAAGCAGCAAAATATTGAGATGATCAAGAACGCAATGATCGGCGTCAACAAAGAGGGAACCGGTGCCCGTGCTTTTGCCGGCGCTGAATACGTATCGGGTGGCAAAACCGGCACCGCACAGGTATTCAGTCTCAAGGGGGCTGAGTACCGCGCCAGCAAATTGAAAGAGGAATTGAAAGAGGAATTGCGTGATCACGCGCTGTTTATCGCTTTTGCGCCGGCAGCTCAGCCTAAAATCGCCCTCGCCGTACTCGTTGAAAACGGCGGGTTCGGTGCTCAATCTGCCGCACCGATTGCTCGCATGGTGATCGACTATTACTTGCTGGGCAAACTGCCTCAAGGCCCGGCAAAGGAAGACAACAGCCAGAAAGAGGAGGAATAGAGCGTGCTCCAGATGTTCTTCCGGCGCTTTTGGGCGCGCCTCGCTGAGCATATCGACGGCCCGTTGTTGCTGATCACCAGTTTGTTGATGGCTGCCGGGCTGGCAACCATCTATAGCGCGACTTACGATGCCAACGCTCGCGCATTCAATCAGTTGCTCAATATGATGGTCGGCCTTGCCGTGATGTGGGCTGTCGCGCAACTCCCGCCACAGAAACTGATGCGCTTCGCTGTCCCGCTTTACGTTGTCGGGGTTGTTCTTCTGGTACTTGTGTTCTTTTTTGGAATCAAAGTCAATGGCGCCCGGCGCTGGCTGCCGCTAGGATTTATCCGTATCCAGCCCTCAGAGATTCTGAAAATTGCCATGCCGCTGATGCTGGCCTGGTACTTCCACAAATATGAAGCCGCCTTGAAAATCAGACATTATGCCTTCGCCGGCCTGTTATTGATTGTCCCCTTCGGCCTGATTGCCAAACAGCCCGACCTGGGGACAGCGATTCTGGTTGGGGCAGCCGGTTTCTACGTCATATTCTTTGCCGGCCTGCCGTGGAAGGCCATCATTGGCATGGTTGCTGCCGCCGCCTGTGCAGCGCCCTTTGTGTGGTCCTTGCTGCATGATTACCAGCGAAAACGAATCCTGACCCTGATTGACCCGACTACCGACCCCCTCGGATCGGGCTATCACATCATCCAGTCGACCATTGCTATCGGTTCCGGAGGCGGATTCGGCAAAGGCTGGCTGCAAGGAACACAAACCCATCTGGAATTCATCCCGGAACGGCATACCGATTTCATCTTTGCCGTGTTTTCGGAAGAACGCGGCTTTCTGGGCAACTGCATTCTTGTTTTTCTTTATCTGATGCTGATTGCCCGTGGTCTGATGATTACAGCTAACGCGTCGACACTTTTTGCGCGCGTCATGGGCGGTTCCATTACGCTTAGTTTTTTCACTTATGCCTTCGTCAATATGGGGATGGTCAGCGGCATTCTCCCTGTTGTCGGCGTTCCACTCCCGTTCATGAGTTATGGCGGAACCGCTTTGGTGACCCTGTTTCTTGGCCTGGGCATTCTCATGAGCATTCATTCACACCGGATGCTGGTTAAAAAATAGTGAGGGATAATAAGTGAGGAGTAAAGAGCGGTGCTTAGGGCTTGTCTCGCTGTCCATGCTGCTGTTGCTGGCAGCTTGCGGCGGCCAGCCGCCACGGCCAGTTGACACACCCCCCGCAGTCGAACCGGCAAGCACAACAACCAAACCGGCGCGCAAGCCATCCGTGGTGCAAAAACGTGGCGGGGGCTATTACAAGGATGACGGGCCGGGTGACGACATACCTGAAAACCTTGACGACATTCCGGATGCCCAGCCGCGTTCCGAACTCCTGCACCGCTTTGCCAATAAACCCTACGTCGTGCTCGGGAAATCGTATGTACCGGAAACCAGCGTCAAGCCTTTCCAGCAGCGCGGGATTGCCAGTTGGTACGGGAAAAAATTTCACGGCCAAAAAACCTCTATCGGCGAGCCTTACGACATGTTTTCAATGACGGCAGCCCATCCGACACTGGCTATCCCGTCCTATGTTCGGGTTACCAGTGTAAGTAGCGGGAAATCAGTGATTGTTCGTTTAACGGATCGCGGGCCCTTCCACGCCGACCGGATTATCGACCTCTCCTATGCCGCCGCCCACCGCCTGGGTTATGTCAACAACGGCAGTACGCTTGTTGAAGTCGAAGCCATTCTGCCCGGCGATGCCAGCTCGCTGACCTATGCTCAGGTTAAACCACCACCGCCAACGGCTCGCCCCCTGCCGAACGCCGCGCTCGACGAGGAGCTTGCCTCGCTGGCGCAGCGCAAGCAGCAGGTACTGGAACAAACTCCCGTTCAAGCACGTCAGGCTGAGCCGCCATCGGCTGCAGCTACAACCGGTCAGCCGAAAGGGATGTATCTCCAGCTCGGTGCGTTTTCAAACCGTGACAATGCCGAGAACTTGCGCTCGCACTTTTCCCGCGAACTGGACTGGTTGAACGAAAGCATCCAGATCAACGCCAATGGGGGAGTGCACCGTGTCCACCTGGGCCCGTATGCCAGCCGCGCTGACGCAGAAGTGGTGGCCGAAAGGATTCGTACGACGCTAGGCTATAAGCCAGCTTTTGTCATGCGCCCGCAATAAGCCGCTAAAAAACTTCAAGTTCGCCGAATTACCTGTCTTCTACCGGCAAAGCGCTTCAACCACCTGTTTCCCGAGCAAACCCATACACCTACTAGCATGGTGGAGATTGACCGCAGGCCGGATAACGAGGATACTTCCGCCTTTGTGTTTTGATGACACAAGCTGGTGTTGCAATGGTACAACTTGGACTTGTGGTTTAGCAGAATCACTATTCCGCTCAGATTATTCGCAGAAAATCATCAAAAGTGTTTGTAACGGTACGTGTAGCGAAGTGTTTCCTTCGCAGAAAATGTAGATGTCGCTAACTCGTAAAGCTTACTGGTCGGTAGTGGTTGTGCACACCAAAATCGGCATATTAGGAGAAACTGTATGACCTGGATGGACAATTTTATGCAAGCGACAGTAATCATGTGCCTCGGTATGGGCCTTGTTTTTCTGTTCGTTGCATCGCTTGTCGTATTGATTCAAATATCGGCACGCGTGCTCTCAAAATACATCGAAGAGGCAGCCGTCGCTGCTGCTGCCCCATCTGCCGCATCCGGCGGGAATCAGGGTGCGATTGTGGCTGCCATTGCGGCAGCAATGAAGCAACATTCTTCAAAGTAATCAGCCAAATTTATTGGGGATAGTCATGGCAAAAATCAAAATCAGTGAAAACGTTCTGCGCGATGCGCATCAGTCCTTGCACGCTACACGCATGGTTACCAGCGACATGCTGCCGATTGCTCAGAAACTTGATGCCGCCGGTTTCTGGTCGGTTGAGACCTGGGGTGGCGCAACATTCGACTCCTGCATCCGCTTTTTGAATGAAGACCCGTGGGAACGTATTCGCGCCCTCAAAAAGGCCATCCCCAACACCCCGCACCAGATGCTCCTGCGCGGCCAATCCATCCTCGGCTACCGTCACTACGCTGACGACGTCGTCGAAAAATGCGTTGAGCGCATGGCTGTTAATGGTGTTGATGTCTTCCGCGTCTTCGATGCGCTGAATGATCCGCGCAACTTCATGGTGCCGATGAATGCCGTCAACAAAGCTGGCAAGCACGCTCAGGCCGCCATCAGCTACGCCGTTTCGCCGGTTCATACCGTTGAAAAATACGTCGATCTGGCCAAGAGTCTAGCCAGCATGGGTGCAGACAGCATCTGCATCAAGGACATGGCCTCGCTGCTTACGCCTTATATGGCGTACGACATGGTCAAGGCGATCAAGAAAGCTGTTGATCTGCCGATCCACATTCACTCCCACTCAACCACCGGCATGTCGGTGGCCACGCTGGTCAAGGCCGCTGAAGCCGGTGCCGAGATGATTGACACCTCGATCTCCTCGATGTCGATGGGCCCTGGCCACTCCCCGACCGAAACATTGGTCGAGATCTTCAAAGGTACCGAGTTTGACACTGGTCTTGACATGGATCTGCTGCTCGACATTTCTGCCTACTTCCGCGAGGTCGTACGTCCGAAGTACGCGCAGTTTGAAAGCTCATTCAGTGGCGCGGATGCACGCCTTTTCAAAGCACAGATTCCGGGCGGCATGCTTTCTAACCTTGAAAGCCAGCTGCGTCAGCAAAAAGCTTTCCACCGTCTGGACGAAGTGCTCAAGGAAAACGCTCAGGTCTGCAAAGACTTCGGCTACCCCCCGCTGGTTACACCGACTTCGCAGATCGTCGGCACGCAGGCTGTCCTGAACGTGCTGATGGGTCGCTACAAGAACCTGACTGCTGAATCGATGAACCTGCTCGCTGGCAACTACGGCAAAACACCGGGAACGCCCGATCCGGAACTGGTCAAGGTGGCACTCAAGGGCCTGGGCATGGAGAAGGCCGCTACCGAACGTCCGGCCGACATGCTCTCCAACGAACTACCGCAGATCGAGGCGGAACTCAAAGGCAAACTGGGTACCGACACGGTCAATATCGACGACGTAATGACTTACGCGATGTTCCCGCAAGTTGCGCTCAAATTCTTTGAAACCCGTGCCAACGGCCCGGTGGTCTTCGAAGCACCGACTGAAGCAGCCAAAGCTGCTGCCCCAGCTGCAAAAGCTCCAAGCGGCCCGGCAAGTTACGTCATCAATGTCGACAGCAAGGATTACACGGTTGTTGTTGCCGACGGTAGCGTCAAGGTCGACGGCAAGGACTACAAGGTTGCCGTCAAGGCTGAAGGCGCTGCTCCGGCAGTTTCTGCCCCTGCGGCCGCGCCTTCCGGTGTTGAGCACAAAATCGAGTCACCAGTGGCTGGCGTGGTACTCAAGCTCCTCAAGTCGAATGGCGATGCGGTTGAAGCCAACGAGGCCGTCGTGCTGATGGAATCGATGAAGATGGAACTTGAAATCCGCTCGAAGTCGGCTGGCGTGATCACCTACGTTGTTGACAGTGGCGCGCAGGCTGCTGCTGAACAGACGCTTGCCGTCGTGCGCTGAGGTTAAAAATGATCAAGAAAATTTTTCTTACCATAGCCCTCGGGCTGATCTTTGTCGGAGGTCTGGGTGTCGTCAGCACAATGGCGGAAACCACGACCCCGGCAACTCAGGTCATCGCCCAGGCGCAAGCGTCCGTTCAAACCACTGCACCCGCTGCAACTAAAGCACCGGAATCAGCAAAAGCAAGCGTGGATGACATATCGATCAAGACAGGAATTGTCAGCATTGCTGCACATACCGGTGTTGCCGGTTTCCTGGCCAAGGACGGCTGGAAATCGCTGTTCATGATCTCCATCGGCTTCATCCTGCTCTATCTGGGTGTGGTCAAGGACTTTGAGCCAATGCTTCTGGTGCCTATCGGTTTCGGCACCATACTGGTCAACGTACCCTTCGCCGGCATGGGTGAGGCGCCGCACGGCCTGCTCTACATGATCTTCGAGCACGGCATACGCAATGAGCTGCTGCCTCTGATCGTGTTTATTGGCATTGGCGCCTTGTCTGACTTTGGCCCACTTCTGGCCAACCCGCGCATGGCAATACTCGGTGCAGCTGCCCAGTTCGGCGTGTTCGGTACGCTGCTCGGCGTCATGGCGCTTAATCTGCTCCCCGGTTTTGCCTACACCCTCAAGGAAGCCTGTGCCATCGCGGTCATTGGTGGCGCTGACGGTCCGACCTCAATTTATGTGGCGTCGTTGTTTGCGCCTCATCTCTTGGGTTCGATCGCCGTGGCCGCCTACTCGTACATGGCACTGGTGCCGCTGATTCAGCCGCCGATCATGCGCGCGCTGACCACGGAAGCTGAGCGCAAGATCAAGATGAAACAAGTTCGTCCGGTGCATCCGATGGAAAAGACGCTTTTCCCGCTTTTCGTCGTTCTGCTTTGCGCACTGATTCTGCCGTCTGCCTTGCCGCTCATGGGCAGCTTTGCTTTCGGCAACTTCGTCAAGGAATCGGGCTGTCTTGATCGCCTTTCCAAAACGATGCAGAACGAGTTGATGAACCTTGCCACAATTTTCCTTGGCCTGGGCGTTGGCATGCAGATGTCAGCCGACAAGTTCATGAGTCTCGAAACGATGGGCATCCTGTTCCTGGGTCTGGTGGCTTTCTCGCTCGGCACGGCAGGCGGCGTGCTCTTTGCCAAGGCCATGAATGTAGTCTGGCCGAAGAATCCGATCAACCCGCTGATCGGTTCAGCTGGTGTTTCGGCTTTCCCGATGGCCGCACGCGTTTCCAACAAGCTGGGGCTGGAAGCCGATCCGCACAACTTCCTGTTGATGCATGCGCTGGGCGCCAACGTGGCCGGCCAAATTGGCTCGGTGGTTGCCGCCGGGGTGATTCTGGCGATCTTCGGCTACTGAGTTTTACTGCAAAAAACCAAAACGGGCGGCCAATGGCCGCCCGTTTTTTTTGCCGCAATTCAGTATCAACCCAACAGATACTGCTGCGCCACCCAAGCCTGCCCCAGCGACAAGCCACCATCGTTGGGCGGCAGACGGCGCGCTTCAATCAGATGCAGTCCTTGCACACCAAGCAGGGAACGCAAACCACGAGCAAGTACCAGATTGAGAAAACATCCGCCGCTACCGACAATCGTACTGTCTACCGGTGCAACAGCACCAACCCAGTCGGCCAGCGCGGCAACCAGCGTGGCGTGGAATACAGCCGCGCCGCGTTCAGCGTCCTTTTCATCCGCCATGGCCGCAAAAAGTGGCAGCAGATTCAGACAGCCATTGTTAATCGACCATCCCTCATTGAGAGGCTCCGCTTCACCATGATGCTCAGCCAACCCTTCGAGCAGCATCGCTGCCTGGCCTTCGAAAGCCATCGTTGATCGGATACCGAGCAGAGCAGCCGCGGCATTGATATAGCAACCCAGACTTGATGTTTCAAGACAGCGGCTACCGCGCAGCATTTTGGCTACCGAAGAAACTTCACGCTGTTCGGCAAAACGCCGCTCAATTTCCTTGCCGCGCCCAAGTTGCTGTAAAACAGCCGCAGCAGTGCGCCATGGCTCACGCACCGCCTGTTCACCAGCGAGTTGCAGCGGTGCCAAGTGGCCGAGACGCTCAACCAGAACGCCGTCGACGCTCAGCAGCTCCCCACCCCAGGCGGCACCATCCATCCCTCTGCCAATCCCGTCAAGCGTCAGCGCGATAACCGGCGTGTCGACCTGATGCTCCGCCAGAACCGAGGCTACATGGGCATGATGATGCTGTACCGCCAGCGCCGGCACGCCGCGCTTGCGGGCAAATTCCGTGGCATAGCCTGTTGAGTGGAAAGCGCTATCGAAGTCGTGTGCAACTAGCGCCGGCTTGATTTCAAGAAGCTTGAGCAAATGCGTGATGCTCTCGTCAAAATAATCGCAGGCCGCTGCGCTATCCAGATCGCCGATATGTTGCGACACAAAGGCTTCGTCACCGCGCGTCACGCAAACCGTATTCTTGAAGCGGCCGCCCACCGCCAGCACGGGCGGACCGGAGCGGGACAATTTGACCGCGCGCGGGGTATAGCCTCGCGCCCGGCGGATAAGTTGCAGCCCACCAGGGCCAGAGCGCGCGATACTGTCGTCACAACGTACCAGAATTTCGCGGTCATGCATAAGGAAAGCGTCGGCAATGCCGGATAGCCGCAGGAGGGCTTCGTTGTTGCCAATAACCAGCGGCTCGCCACCCGGGTCAGCACCGGTCATGACCAAGGCCAATTCTTGCGGCTGATCCAACCAGCCCAGACCTTCCGGGCAACCTGCCGCTTCGTGGAACAACAGATACTGCAGTGGCGTGCACGGCATCATCACACCCAGCCACCCCAGACCGGTCGTCACCCCTGGCAACAGCGCGTCACAGCTGGCGCGTTTCTTAAGCAGGATGACAGGGCGTTCCGGCATGCCGAGCAGGCCCGGCTCGCCGACACCCAATTGAACGAAGGCACTCGCCGAAGTCGCATTGGCAAGCATCACGGCAAACGGCTTTTCATCACGCTGCTTGCGCTCGCGTAGAACCGCAACAGCGGCCGCATTGCGTGCATCACAGGCCAGATGGAAGCCGCCAGGCCCCTTGATAGCAACAATCTTTCCCTGCTTCAGAAAACCAAGCGCCAGTTCAACCGGATCACCCGGTACCGGCTGGCCTTCGGCATTGAGCAAAGAGAGCTGCGGACCGCATTTGGGGCAACTATTTACTTCATTCTGATGATGGCGACTGTCAACCCGACGATAGTCATTCTGGCATTTCGCACAGGGAGTAAAGGGCTTGAAGCTCGTACGCTCGCGCGCATAGGGCAGGGCGCGACTGATCGTGTAACGCGGCCCGCAGAGGGCGCAATGGGAAAACGCATGGCGCCAGCGACGCTGTTCGGGATCGAAAATCTCTGCCAGACACTCGCGGCAAACCGCTGTGTCATGCCCGATCATTGTGGAAGCGCGACCCCCGCGGCTGTTCAGGATAAAGAAATCCTCAACAAAGCACTGCAACAGGGTATCTCGTGCCGTCACTGAGTCGATACGCGCCGCTTCCGGCGCATCTTCTCTCAAACGTTCAATAAGGTTTTTTACTTGCGCCGCTGCACCGCAAACTTCGATTTCAACGCCATGCGCGTCGTTTCTCACCCAGCCGGTAAGATCAAGTTCCTTGGCCAGACGCCAGACAAAAGGCCGGAAGCCGACGCCCTGAACCACGCCACTGACACGTATGCGCTGGCTAATCATCAGCACACCCGAAGGAGCACACTTCATCACAACCACTGGGCACTTGGGCAATCTCCCGTACAAGCCAGGACGACGCCTCACAGCGCCGAAAAGTGCGCCATTTTATCGCAATTGGGCGGTTAGAATTAACCGACTTGCGGATTGACTCTTTCGAGCTCCATGT
>JANNGP010000250.1:0-7220 GCA_031403915.1 Betaproteobacteria bacterium | reverse complement strand
CCGCCATTTCGAGAAGGTGGAGCACAGGGTGCAGAACCGCGAGTTCGTGGCGCATACCGGTGTGTACAACGGCACGCACATCACCGCGCTCAGCACGGGCATCGGCACGGACAACATCGACATCGTGGTGAACGAGCTGGACGCGCTCTCCAACATCGACCTGGAGAAACGCACACCGCGCGCCGAACACCGCCAGTTGCGCATCATCCGCCTGGGCACCTGCGGCGCCTTGCAGGAGGACATTCCCGTGGATACCCGCATCGTGAGCGCATACGGCGTGGGCATGGACAATGTGCTGCACTACTACGCCTACGAGAACACCACCGCCGAAACACGGCTGCTGAACGACTTGCTCGCGCAGACCGAATGGCCGGACAACCTGCCCCACCCACCATGTCGAAAAGTCCAAATGGATTTGCCGGAAATGATCCGACAGGTGCTGTGAAGCGATGCCCATCACTTTTCATGCCTTTCAAGTAGTCATCGGGCACAAACCCCTTTAATGAGATGTCCATGAGATTAGCCTGTTGAGTTGGAGGGTCTTTCGCTACGTCCCAATAGAATACGTCAACCGTACCTGCGCGAGCTGCGAACTCCCATTCCGCTTCCGTTGGCAGTCGATATGATTTGCCTTCGAGTTCGCTCAGCCAGTGACAGTACCTTTCGGCTTGAAGTCGACTTATGCCTATCACTGGATGGTCGTCAGCTTGAACGAAGCCAGGATTTTCCCAATTGTATTTGTCAAGCAATTCGTCGTGTATTTTTTTCTCTAATTCATCAACGCCCTCGTGGACCCCCTGAGTTTCACTGCCCGGCAATTTACTTGCAGAGAACTGCTTAAATTGTCCTTTCGTGACCTCACCTGACATGTAATAGGGCTTCGTGATCGTGACGTGGTGCTGTGGCAACGTATGGCCCTTTTGCGTGTCTTCACGTTCCGTAGCGGAACCCATCATAAATTTTCCGGGGGGGATCATTCTCAATTTCATTCCGACCGAGTTGGAGATCTCGATGTTCACTCCCAGACGATCTGCCCATTCCTGTTGAAGTTTGGGAGCTTCCTCACCATCCAATGGTACTCTTGCGTACGCTGGTCTTTCGGCCGGAGGTTTGGTTTTGCCAATAGGTGGTTCGTCCTTATTTCGCGCGAGCAAGGATATTGCTACCAGCAAAAGCACACCGCCTAATCCAATTGCGGCTGAAGTTAAAAACTTTGAATTCGGCCAACGAGCCTTTACTTGTTCGGAATGAGCCGCGCGCGGCATGCTCGTGCCAATTGAACGGTACCCATTTGCTTCACGATTTGTTAACAGGCCCTGAATAGCCTCGGCGAGTCGATCAATGTGTAGCTCAACAGGAGGTGTTAACGCATCGAGCCAATGCGCTGAGCTGATAAAATATTCCAGACTTGATGAAGGCGTTATGTCTTCAATTCGGAAAGGAATTATTGCTAAGCCAAGCGAAACAGCACGCTCGACTTCTCGCTTTACCTGAATCGATTGATTGGCGGGCTGTGAGAAGATTAGAACAAGAACTTGAGCCGCTCGAATACCCTCAACAATTGCCGCGCCCCAGTCGGCACCCGGTGCGATATCGCGTGGCGCGATCCAACAGCGGATCCCTTTCGATTCCAGTCGGCTGCAAACCGCATCAGCTAACGTCTTGTTTTCCGATGCATAACTTACAAAAGCATCATGAGCCATGGATTTTGCGGACTCTTCACGGATTTAATTCATAGTGAGCCAGTTCATTACAATTGGCTATTGTACTACATGTCCGCCGATTTGGGTGCTGAGAGAACCTTTAATAAGGGTCAATCACGTTCTCGTCAGTTGATCGGGCCGATGGTGCGCATCAAGTCCTCGCGTCCTCCAATTCTCTTGCGCCGCTGCGGGCCAGCCATTTCGGTCATTAAGAGGACGTTGAACAGACTCGGAACAAGATCCGTTCGGTTGGCGCTAGCGGCATTTGCCCTCGGTTGCCTGCGTTTTTGTTCCGGCGGTCAACGGGAATTTTGAAGCCTTTGAGAAGTGACGTGAGGCGGTTCGCTAGTTTGAGCGACTGAGACGCCAAGGGCGTTGCTGCCTCTCCCATAACGCCACTACTTAATTAAACCAGATTTGCCAATCAACATTGCGCAACGCGGTGCCATTCGTCTGTCGCTCGCCAGAACTGGCGACCGGCAATGCGGCTGAAAAGGCCAGACGGACACGCGCCTTGGCTGTGCATTTCGTGGAAACAACGAGCGGCCTGGCCACTCAAACTTTTTTCCTTTTCCTAACGCGTTCCATTGTCCATTTTTACTGAGGAAAACCAGAAATGCAAACGCGAGGCCGATGGAGCTAATCCCAAACTCGGTGCGTGACTACGAGTCCGCCGTCGCTAGTTTTCGCATCTTCGCGCTCTGGAAATGTTTTGGCGAAAGGTTTTTGCGTCTGCGACGTACAGAAAAATGGTCGGAACCAAACCTGTGCAGCACCTAACCCAAATCACCTCGCCGTAAAGTCCATATCTTTGCCGGTTCGGATATCCCGCACTCGGATCACGAGTCGACCGTTTTGATTGGACACTGCGTCGAAATAGCTTCTCGGGCCGGTTACTTTTTTCCCATTGACCTGCGTGATGACGTCGCCGAGTTCCAGTTTCCACGTTTGAGAATTGTCGCCAAATTGGCGCAAACGGGCATACGGCGAATTATCCAGCAACGAGACGACCATAACTCCCGACGCCAACCAGCTCGGGGCGATTCGGACGCGTGCCTTTCCGACCGAATCCACCGATGACGGGTAGACAGCCGCTGCCGCATTAATGTCGGTAGACGAAAGTTCAGTGTTCCATCCAACCGAAAAGCCATCTCGCGTAAGCTCCGGTGGAATTGGGTAAAGCATAATGGAATTACGGTCAAACGCTGAAACGGTGACTTCATTTTCGTCGATCGGATCGAAGATATTTTTTTGGACTCTTTGCCGTGACCACCCAGTCTTTTCTAGGTAGTAGTCCATGGCGTCAGGTTGTTTCCAGTTGATCCCGCCGCGGGGGCTTTGGTGCTCATGGTAGAAGCCCAAGGCATGTCCGAATTCGTGAAGCGCGACTCGCCGAATTTCCTGGTCGCTGGAATATGAGCCGAGATCCAAATTCATCGATGGTCGATTTGGGTTATCTTCGTCAGTACTATTCGTCCCAACTCGGGACCAATGGCCACTGCCACGGAAGCTGATGCGGATGTGAGCTTTGTCTATTTTATATTCGTCGAGTGACCGATCGAGATCGACAAACACGAACCGCAGGTTCAGGTAGCTTTCCCACTTCCTGGCATTGCCAATGACCTTGTCGACCAAATCTTCATCCGGGTCGTCGTCGACAAACTGTACGTAGATTCGTTGACCCGGTGTCCAGGCGGATGCCAAATTAACAATGGCAAGCTCCTCGCGTTCCTGAACAATTCGCCGTCCGTCGGGGAGCACAACAATTTCGCGTCGGATTTTGCGAGGGTTTGTTTGAACTGGGATTCCTTTACCGAACGGAGCATCGGTAAGACAAACATCTTGCGCCGACAAGGGAACCGGCGTCGCCAGAGTTACGGTGCATATTGCAAGGATCAATATTCGTGAACTGTTCATACAATATCCAGTGGTTGGTTCGGGGTTATTTAAATGCAGGGCACGATCAACAGGCTTCCAGAAACTGCGATAACTACTTTTTGACAAGGCGATGTGCCGAACATAAGATACGCCGTCTGTTTTGCAATTTCCAGAATCTGACAATTGAATTATTCTTCCGATGAATCGACTTGTCAGCAACGGCGCATGGCACGGTGCACGACATCAATTGACCTGACAGTTTGTTGAGGGCTTCCTTCATCGAAATCGATTTTTGAGGATCGCATTGCCATTTAGCCAAGGCGCCAATCGGAAATTCGGTAATCGTGGCGACAATCATTGATTGGAAGGTTGGTTTGCAAAGCAACCATCAATAGTCGACCGTGTGTGCCTACAAAACCTCTGCGCTGTCCCATTTTCTGCACAGGTATTATGAGTGTACGGGTATTGGTTCAACTGCGGTTACGCCGCCATCACGGGTTCAAGCGGTCTAGCCCGATGCAATAACAGCCACTCGGAGTTTTCATCCAGCTCTTCACGACCCAGCTCGTAAATCAATTTTTGAATCCTAGCAACGCCTTTAATTTGCGCAGCTCCGTTATCCTTTTCGATGGCTTGTTCCAATTGTGATAATTCCTCGCTGAGGCGTCTGCCGGCTACATCGAAAAGCCCCGCCATTGTTTCATATTGGTACGCAAGTTCTGAGTGAAGATTTTTCTCAGCCCAAGCAAACGCCAGCGCACCGATTAACAACATGCTACCGGCGGCTATCATACATAGGGTCTCTCTGCGCGGTATGCGGCTAGGACCCTCTGGAAAACACTGGCCAGTTCCGTACGCGATAAATGCGATGCCAAGCGCCAGAGGCAAGTGCGCTGCAAAGTTCAAAAAGCCGTATTCCAAGCGTCGCCAGATTCCTGTTTGTTTTTCGGCCGAATCTCTACTGGTAGGTACGAGCACATTGAAAGTCTCCAATGCAATGGTGCCGCTGAATCGAAGCCATCCGTAAACCCATGCCAGAAAAGCAATGAGTGGGTGCCGGCCTACTTTGGTTCCCGCTTTCAGCGCCTCAGTTCGAGCCTCTTCAATCGCAGCCCGCAAGTCGGCGAACAAGGGCATATTTTTTCCTCGGGCCGCTGCTAGACTCACGTCTCTAGATTCACGCCAAATCGCAAATATCACAACACTGACGAGCAAAATTGTGCCAGTTCCAAGCGGAATGACGATTTCCATTAGTCGGCTCATCCCTCCCGAGCTTGCCGGCAGAAGTAATTTTGAATACAGCATCACGCCAGCCAAAGCGGTGACCGCCCCAAATTCGTGCCAAATCTGGAGCTGTCGATGCTCGTGATGACTGGATTTGAGAAAATAGTCTAGCTGGTTCTGAACCCAGCCTGATTCAACCACTCGCAACGCCTTTAATTTTTGTTTTGGTTCCAAAGTCAAAAACCAATCCCGCCAAGCGATCGACGGCATTGCCGCACCTCGTATGACGCCTCGAATCCAATCGAGCTCGCCGAAATGCCGAGACATATAATTGGCAGCGACCGATTTACCGAGTCCGGACAGATTCCAAAACACTTGGACTCGCAAACCTTCAGCAATCGCCCTCGCGTCGTGTCCGTGCGCTTCGAATTTCTTGGACCGCTGCCATGCGAAAAAACACACGGCAAGGAAAGTTAGCGCCATCGCGATCCAGCCTGTCCAGATTTGTACGACGTTCAAGCGGTCATCGGGTCCTACGTGCCAGTGCGTGAAAAAGTGAAGCGAGATCGACGCAACAAACGCCAGCGAAAACAGCACCCCCAGCGTAGTCTTAACCCAAGTCTGGTAATACGCGGTCAAGTTTTCGGCGCGAGTGTGGGTTGATATGGACCGGCACAGCTTCAGATACTGGTCTGGATAGTCAGCCTTCAATTGCTGTGAAACGCTCGGCTGTTGAGTCCAAGAGCCAGCGAGTAGTTCATTCACTTCAAGCAAACCGTCCGCGGAAAATTTTGACTCCTTCAAGTTAAATACCCGGAGGCTCTCACCCGTACGAGCAAATAACGCGAGCATGTCATTTTGCAGCGACATGTTCCCCGCCTGGCTTGCTGCGACAATTTGTGCCTGAGGACAGTCTCGCTTCATGCCGATAGACCAAGGGTGAAGGATTCGCATCGCAGGCAGTGAGCCTCCTGGGCCGCCATCCAGCGCGCACTTGGAAACGGATGTCGTCTCGTTTTCGCTGGGGCGGTTGGCCCGCAGATGCCACAACGGCCCGATGTTATGCAACGGAATACCGGAGGTCGTGGGTAACAAACCACTTCTCGGGCCGTTAAAGCGAGCTTCGGCAACCGCCGCCGTACCAACGTCACCCGAATCTCGTGATCCATTCCAAATCGCGACCAACAAGTGGCTAGTGACCGCCAGGTATTCCCCAGCTGCGTAATAACGACGATCATCCTCTTTGTCGCGATCTATTCGCCATTGTTGTTCCATGAGTTTTGCATCTTTATCAAGATCTTCCTCCAGACGCACGTCAAAAACCTTGTTTGCGGGAATGTTTTTGAGTGCGTCGAAAAGCTTGGGCGGGATCTCGCTCGTTCCGGTGGGAGGTTCAACGAGATCATCTGTAATCAATTTCATCCTTGCGAGTATGTCCAGGAAAGCCTTCTGTCGCTCCAGATTGGCCAAGGCATCGTCACCAGTTCGCACAAACGTGCTCGCACCGCAGTAGATATGTGGCGGAAACGGGAGTGGACATCTTAGTTCGATAGAATCCGCGAATTCATCGAGGACCAGGTTGGCCGCGATTGTATCCGCACCCGGTGCCAAGTTGCACATCAAGACAATGGGGGTCTTCGGCCCCAATCCCGGCCACCGGCCTAATGCTTTCCGGTACGATTTCCGCAATTTGATTATTGTCGCGTCTGGAACCAAGTCGGCGACAATTGCATCGAGCAAATCCTTAGTTGGGCCGTGAATCAGAAAATTGAAAAGTTGGCGGAGTCGCTGCTTAATCGGCTCGCACTCCTCGGGCACCAACTCCATGTAGCCGGAAACGCCGATAATAAACGGCGCTCGCCCGCTCTGTGAAATTCCGCGCTCGTTCTGGTTTGACATGCTCGACAACACTGATTGGTAACGACATTAGAATAGTTAACTAAAAATCGAATGCTACTCGGATTCAGGGAATTCGTCTCGTCCCGTGAGTTTGTGCTAACAGTATGGCCAGCTTTCCGGTGCAGGGCCGGCGCATCAAAATCTTTACATCAAGGTATGGGATGGTGTAGGTTAGGGCAACGCGAGTTGTCGGAGATCTGATGGAGAGCCGGAACGGCGACTTGGAACTCACGAGGAGCCGAGGTATGGATGCCGTTGCGGAAGGTTACGTGGCTGGATTGCGGGTCTGTTTTGAACCGTTGCGTGATCCTCGAATGGTTGGGTGTTGCGACCATTTGTTGATTGATATTTTACCGATGGCATTGTTGGCGGTGATGTGAAGTGGACCCCGATTTTTGGACCACGGGCTTAGATAGAAAACGGGTGGTTGATCGGTAAAACTGGTAGTTGATTTTTATCCGGTTTTACAGGAATCGAACATGTCACGGAAGCGTCGAAATTTCGGTGCGTCTTTTA
>JANNGP010000249.1:0-7976 GCA_031403915.1 Betaproteobacteria bacterium | reverse complement strand
CACCAATGCGTACTTCGTTCCTGATCCCCGGCTACTGCAATCACTGATTGCTGCCGCCGGGCGCGGTGTCGATGTGAAGCTAATTCTACCAAGCCATTCCGATTCCGACATCGTCTTTCATGCCGGGCGCTCGAACTATGCTGCCTTGCTCAAAGGCGGCGTCAAAATCTATGAGCGGCGCGGCGCGCTGTTGCATTCTAAAACAGCAATCGTCGATGGCGTGTGGTCCTGCGTTGGTTCCACCAACCTTGATTGGCGAAGTTTTCTCGACAACGATGAGGTCAACGCGGTGATTCTTGGGCGCGAATTCGCCCAACAAATGCAGACCATGTTTACCAATGACCTCGGTGCCTCAGAGCACATTGATCTGGAGAGCTGGGAGAACCGTCCTTTGATGTTTCGTATCAAGGAGTGGGGAAGCCGCTTGTTGCAGCGCTTGCTTTAGTGCGTTGCTGCGTCAGGTTTCCACTGGGCTGCCGTGTCTTTGCAGAAGAGTGCAAGATTCTCAAAGACAGTCTGTACGACGCGATTTGCAGCAACGACGCCGCCGTAAGGCGTTTCAGTGGTGGCGGTAACAAACTCATCAAATTCCTTCCAGGCCAGTACCTTGCGGGTTGTGTTGTCCACGATATGGGCACGCAAGGTGAAACGAACACGCCCCGGTTGGCTGCTCAAGTCATGTTGAAGACGAATGATCTCGGTGTCGAGTCTGAGGTCACCTGCTGCGGCACTTGGTGTCAGCACAACGGCGCGGAACGCCCCGCTTTTTTCGACAGCGGCAACGATGAGGGGTGCGATCATGCGCGCTGGGGTGTCCACCCACTCGCTGTGGGCATAGTACTCAAGCTTGTGTGCATCGCGAACATAGACAATGCGCTGGCTGTTGAATCCTGATGCTGCATGCGGCGGATTGATGATCAATGTGGGCAAGGTTCCGGCATTGGCGGCAGGTGTTGGCCCGGCACTCGGCGCTGCCTCTGGCGTGCCGTTGAGCGAATAGAAGGACGGCTGTTCTACGGCCTTCGGACTCAATGCACTGCAGGCGCTGAGTAGCGTAATGATTGCGCCGACGGCACAAAGCCGGGGGAGTTGTGTAAGGGTTGTTGGTTTCATGGTCGCGCAGTCCTGTAAATTTCGCTGATAAATTAGCTGTATATTTCGCTGTCTATTTGGCGGGTGATTTTCCGCTTGTTGATTCTCCCGGCCCTTCAGGCACCGGTTTTCGACCAAATAGAAGGCTGGCCGGATTGCGTTCGGTTTGCTCGGTGAGACGTCGCAGTGAAGTTGACAGGGTGCTGAGTTCGCCGAGCAGGCGTTCCAGCTCCGGCATGGTTTCTGCGCTGAAACGCTTCACGTCGGCGCCAATCGAGTTGACCGTTTTCCCAGCGCTGGCACTTGTCTTGGCCACTTCGTTGCCCATTTTTTCGACAGCGTCGGCGCCGCGGCTGATTCGGTCTATTGCAGGCCCCATCTTTGCCGATGCGAGCGATGCGTTTTCGATGCCTGTGCCAATTGATTCTTTGCGTTCGGCGATGGTGTGCGCCACGATGGCGATGTCGGCGAGCGCACTTTTGAACGCCGCCTGATTTTCTTCGCTGAGTATGGCGTTGAGGTTATTTGATGTGCTGTCCAGCTTGCCGAGTACGCTGCTGAGCACGTTTTCGAGTCGTGCGCTGAGTGAGGGCTTGGTGCGGATGACTGGATACTCGTTTCCGGCGGTCAGGCCTAAGGGCGGAGCATCGCGTGCACCGCCGCTGAGCTCGACATAGGTAATACCGGTCAGTCCCTGTGTTTTCAGAACGGCTACGGTATCCACCTTGATGGGTGTGCCGCGCTCGATAGCGAAGAGCAGGATGACCCGCTCCGGGTTAGCCGGGTCAAGCTGAATCTCGCGCACCTTGCCGACATCGACGCCGAGGAATTTGACCGGTGCATTGACATTGAGACCGGCGACTGACTCGTCTTCAACAGCCAGATAGAGATCGAATTTCTTCTGGAAAGCGCCGCCTGAGGACAGCCATAAAACGACAGCAACAAGCACCGCGCCGAGGAGGACAACGAAGGCGCCGACAATGGCATAGTTCACTTTGGTTTCGATGATGTTCTCCTCGTTTTTTTGATGGGCTGTGCTTCGGACTGCGCATCCGTTTCATCATGTTTCTGGTCTTGCGCAGCTCTTCCGCGTGCGCCATCGAAGAATTTCCGGATATCCGGATTGTCTGATTTCGAGAGTTCGGACATTGACCCGATAGCCTGAACTTTGCCTCCGGCGAGGACGGCGACACGGTCGGCGACCTGCCACAACAGATCGAGGTCGTGCGTGATCATGACGACGGTGAGGCCAAATAGATCGCGTAATTTGAGTACGAGTTTGTCGACTTCACCGGCACTTTCCGGATCGAGGCCGGCGGTCGGCTCATCGAGAAACAGCAATTCCGGGTCAAGCGCCATGGCGCGTGCCAGTGAGGCGCGCTTCATCATGCCGCCGCTGAGTTCCGAGGGGTATTGCGCACCGACTTCCGGTTTGAGCCCGGTCATGGAAAGTTTCCAATCCGCGATTTCATCGATCAGTGCGTTATCAAGCCCGGTGTGTTCGCGCAGTGGCAGGCCGATGTTTTCTTTTACCGTCAGCGAACCGAACAGCCCGCCATGCTGGAACATCACGCCCCAGCGCTGGCGTAGCGCAACAGCTTCCGCGTCGGCAAGTTTGTCCAGACTGGTACCCAGTATCTCAATGGAGCCGGAGTCTGGTCGGTGCAGAAGAATCATTTCGCGCAGCAGCGTTGATTTTCCGGAGCCGCTGCCGCCAATCACTGCGAAAATTTCTCCTCGGCGCACAACAAGGGTGATTTCGGAGTGCACGACGTGATCACCAAAGCGCGTCGACACCTTATTGATCTTGATGACTGCTGTATCGGAATTCGTTTCGTTCGGCATGTCAGAGATCCAGCGCGCTGAAAGCGACTGAAAACAAGGCATCGGCAACGATGACGAGGAAGATGGATTGAACGACGCTGCGCGTGGTTTGCCGGCCAACACTATCTGCACCGCCTTTGGTCAGAAAGCCCTGAAAACATCCGACTATGGCAATGATGGCGGCGAACACGGGTGCTTTACATATGCCGATCAGATAGGCTGTTACGCTGACGGCCTTGACGAAACGTTCAAGGAACTCGCCATAGCCGACACCAAGTTGGGCCTTGGCCATGATCATGCCGCCGAGTACGCCGAGAACATCGGCGAACACGGTTAGCAGTGGCATGGCGATCAGGAGGGCGATGACTTTGGGCAGAACCAGCATCTCGATCGGTTCGATGCCAAGCGTGCGCATGGCGTCAATTTCTTCAGTGACGGACATCGTGCCGATCTGTGCCGCGTAGGCGGAACCTGAGCGTCCGGCGATGATGATGGCTGTGATCAAGGGCGCGAATTCGCGCAGCATGGACAAGCCGATGAGATCGGCAACAAAGATGTTGGCGCCGTATTGCCTGAGCTGATCGGCACCCTGATAGGCAACGACGATGCCAAGCAGAAACGCCAGCAGTCCTACAATCGGTAGCGCATCAAATCCGGCGGTGCGGATATTGTAGAGTATCGGCCGCCAGCGCAAGCGCGCCGGGTGTGCCACTGATGCCGCAAGTACCAGTGCACTTTCGCCGACGAAACTCAGCAAGGCGATGGTTTGTTCAAGTGCAGCGACAGTGCTCCGGCCGAGCGCTTCAAGCTTCGATGGTATGGCCTTGGCGGGTGCAGTGTCTGAGTCGTTTGGCTTTTTGATTTCTTGAGTTACGGCATCAAACAGTTTTGTGAACTCCGGGCGCAGGCCGGGAATCTGCACGGCGACACCTTCACCACCCAGACGACGCAAAAATTTCAGTAGAACCCAGGCACCTGCCGTATCCAAAGCTTCGATCTGTGCGCCGTCAACAACAATGTCTGATTTTTCAGGTGCTGATAGTGCATCGAGTCGAGCTGTGATTGCGCCTATCCCGCGCGCAGTCCATGAGCCCGAAAGTTCCAGTCTATTGGGTGTCGGTTGATTTATTGCCGCAGTTTTTATCGACAGTGCGTTCATGATCAATCTTGAGAATAGATCAATCATTTCAACCAGTTTGTGCGCCAGCGAACAGAACTCTTATTTGAATGAGCAAACAATGACCATCTCGCCAAGGCTTTTGGCAGCACATTGCTCTGCCTGCATTTACGTCAGGGTATTGCGAGTTTTAGTCACCTTCAATCTGGAGATATATTTCATGAAACAACTCAAACGCTTGTCTGCTATTTTTCTCGCCGCTCTATGTGTTTCGGCTTTCGCCTACGCTGCTGATGCGCCAAAGGAAAGCAGTGCAACGAAAGAAAGTGCCGGTGAATACGTCACGGATAGCTGGATCACGACAAAAGTAAAAGCAGCTTTGGTCGAAGACAAGATGGTCAAGGCCACCGAAGTGAATGTAGAGACCTATAAAGGCGCGGTTCAACTGAGCGGCTTCGTGGGTTCCGAAGCGGCCTCGAATCAGGCGATTGTGGTTGCACGCGGGATCAAAGGTGTGACTTCTGTCAAGAACAATATGCGCATCAAGTAATTGCGCCAACCCCGTTTGGTGGCTACACGGGCACCGATGGCGGGATCAATAGTAAGAAAGGATACGAATCATGCTATATACAGTTGCTGTAATTCTATTAATCCTGTGGCTTCTTGGTCTGGTCACTTCCTATACCCTTGGTGGCTTTATCCATATTCTTCTGGTGATCGCCATTGTGGTGATCTTGCTCCGAGTCATCAGCGGGCGAAGCCCGATTTAAGATTTCCGCAGCGCAGGCATTATTTTCTTGCCGGTGGCCAGGGGTGGTTCATGCTGACCGTCACGGCAGCGCAGTGCCAACGGCCGTTCAGTAACGATTAATTGCCAATCTGGGGGCTAAAGCCGTTAGTAAAAAGGGAGCTGTTAGCTCCCTTTTTACTCTTCTACCTGCTCAATATCGTATTGCGAGATTTTTATCCTGAAACAAAACCGGATATCAGCCGGCGAAGTTTTTCTCGGCAAAGCCCCAGTTGGCGAGGCTGGCAAGGAAGGTCTCGACAAACTTCGGGCGCATGTTGCGGTAGTCGATGTA
The DNA here is from genome assembly GCA_031403915.1 of Betaproteobacteria bacterium. Taxonomy (GTDB): domain Bacteria; phylum Pseudomonadota; class Gammaproteobacteria; order Burkholderiales; family Rhodocyclaceae; genus Propionivibrio. The sequence continues at coordinate 2,861 of JANNGP010000249.1, read as the reverse complement.
GTAGGCGTGTTCCCACACGTCGATACAGAGCAGCGCTTTGTCTGCAGTGGTCAGTGGGGTACCGGCAGCGCCCATATTGACGATGTCAACCGAGCCGTCAGCCTTTTTCACCAGCCAGGTCCAGGCCGAGCCGAAGTTGCCGACAGCCGAGGTCTGGAAGGCTTTCTTGAACTCGTCGAACGAGCCCCACTTTTTGTCGATCGCTGCGGCCAGTGCGCCGGAAGGTGCGCCGCCGCCATTGGGCTTGAGGCAGTTCCAGAAGAAGGTGTGGTTCCAGACTTGCGCGGAGTTGTTGTAGATGCCGCCGGCCGGCGCCTTCTTGACAATGGCTTCAAGATCAAGGCTTTCGTATTCGGTACCCTTGATCAGGTTGTTGAGGTTGGTCACGTAGGCCTGATGGTGCTTGGCGTAGTGGTATTCAAAGGTTTCCTTCGACATGTGTGGTGCCAGGGCATCCATGGCAAAAGGCAATTGCGGTAGTTGGTGTTCCATTGTTTCTCCTTGAGTTGTTTTTCGGGTGGGTTGTGAACGTGTTTGTATTCGGCGGGTCAGGCGTTACGCCCCCTTGCTTGCCGAGGTAACCCTTGCTTCGGCATGACCACTGTGGAAACAGACCGCGATCCGGTCGTTTGGTTCCAGTGAGCTGCTGTCACGCAGAATTCTTCCGGCATCGTCGGTGACAATGCTGTAGCCGCGAGCGAGTACGGCCTCGGGATTCAAATGAGTGAGACTGGCAGCCAGGCGGGCCAGCGTGCTGCGACTGCGTGTGCTGGCCTGAGTCAGTCCGTGATCCAGGCGGCGCTGCAGGTTGAGCAGTCTTTCCCGCTGTTGCGCGAGGTGTTGTGCCGGGTGCAGCAGGCGGTGCGCCAGTAGGTCCAGTCGCTGGCTACGCTGATCAATGATTTTCCCGATCTGGCGGCGCAGCGTACGCCGAAAGTCGGCCAGAAACGTCATAAGCGAGGTGAGTTCCGGGGCGGCCAGTTCGGCCGCAGCGGTGGGGGTGGGTGCGCGCTGGTCGGCAGCAAAGTCGGCGATGGTGAAATCGGTTTCATGGCCGATGCCGGTAATGACCGGGATGGCACACGCACGCAGGGTACGAGCCAGTTCTTCGTCGTTGAATGCCCATAAATCCTCAATGCTGCCACCGCCCCGGCAGAGGATAAGCACATCGCATTCACGTCGTTGATTTGCGTTACGCACAGCGGCTGCAATTTGCACTGCGGCGTTTTCACCCTGTACCGGTGTCGGGTAAAGAATGATATTGACCTGGGACGCGCGCCGTTTGAGCGTACTCAGAATGTCCCTGAGGGCTGCGGCTTGCGGCGAGGTCACCAGGCCGATACAGCGTGGATAAGCGGGGAGTGGGCGTTTACATTCAGCGGCAAAAAGCCCTTCGGCTTCCAGCTTGTCCTTGAGGCGGAGAAACTGTTCATAGAGATTGCCGACGCCGGCTTGGCGTGCCGCTTCGACATTAAGTTGGAAGTCTCCGCGTGCTTCGTAGAGTGTGACCAGAACCCGGGCTTCAATGTGCTGACCGTTTTCTAAGCGCCAGCCGAGCAGTTGCGCCCGGTTGCGGAACATGACGCAGCGTACCTGTGCTGCCGCATCTTTCAGTGAAAAGTAAACGTGGCCTGAAGTCGCGTGGGTCAGGTTGGAAATTTCACCGGCGACCCAGCAGAGCGGGAAAGCGGATTCGAGTTGTTCGCGCGCCAGCCGGTTGAGCATGGACACCGGAATGACGGGCGCTGACGGGGCAAGGCTTGCGATGGATTGAGGGCTTTCAGTCATGCGCCAATTCTACATCCAAGTGAAACCATGCACACCCTGAGGTCATTACAGCGTATCCCTGGTCTGCAAGCCTTGCTGTTGCGGCAGGTGTTTGTCAAGTAATTGATTAATAATAACTATTTGTTTAGCCTGTTTTTTCTGCAGAGTAAGAAAAAGTCTTTTGCACACGGCACTTAGCATCTGAGTTTGTCTTTAATCCACAAAGTTATCCACAGATTTTGTGGATAATAATTTTGATATTACTTTAGTGTAGGGCTTGCCGCTGAGGCTGGCTCAGGCTAAAGTCCATGGCTGTAGAAATTCCTTAGGGAGAAAGCGTGTTCTCAATCATTCTGGCTGCCGGTTGGCCCATTTGGCCGTTGCTGTTGGCGTCGATTATTGCCGTCGCCCTGATTATCGAGCGCTTGGTGGCGCTGCGTCGTTCCAAGGTGCTTCCTGTCGGTTTGTTGCAACGCGTGATTGCCGAGTATCGGCAGAACGGTGCCAGTGACGCCTTGCTGGCCAACCTCGAGGCGCAATCCCCGCTTGGTCGCGTGCTGGCCGCCGGTTTGCGCAATGTCGGCAGCTCGCGCGAGATCATGAGAGAGTCGATTGAGGAAGCCGGCAGCATGGTGGCGCACGAACTCGAGCGCTATCTGACGACGCTGGGTACCATTGCCTCAATCAGTCCGCTGATGGGTTTGTTTGGCACGGTGGTCGGCATGATCGAAATTTTCGGTTCGCAGTCGCCAACAGGAACCAACCCGATGCAACTGGCGCACGGTATTTCGGTTGCCCTGTACAACACGGGATTTGGCCTGATTATCGCCATTCCGGGAATGATCTTCTGGCGCCATTTCCGAGCGCTGGTCAATGGCTTCGTGCTTGAGATGCAGCAACAGGCCGTGCGTCTGGTTGAAGTGTTACACGGTGAACGCAAGGCCTGAGAACCTGTGAATAATTCTGCTGCACTTGGCAATACGGCGTTGCTCACAAGCCTCAATGCAGCGCCTATCTTGATGATATGTCTTGCATTTCGTTTGCTCGCGCCTTGTCTTGCCTGCGTTCGCGACGAATTCTTTTACAGGTTCTGA
>JANNGP010000248.1:0-5678 GCA_031403915.1 Betaproteobacteria bacterium | reverse complement strand
AACAAAAATAAATGCAAATGCGATAATTTTCATCGATACTCTCCTGATTCTTTCCGGCTGGAGTGCGCTCCGCCCAGCATTTCTACTCATGCGCCTAATAAGACAATAATCTATTCTCCAGAACAATCAAAATTTAATTGGCAGGTAATTGACAGATTTGAGAAGCGAAACCATTACTTGAAATAGGGCAATTCCGGATGGACGTCAACAGGCGAGAGTTTATTAGCCCCTCACCCCGTGACTGCAGACCAATAAGCCGATACCTCTGATTTGGTCAACGCCGCTAGCGCATTTTCCAGCGCATTGCCGTTACGGCATCATTCTTGAAGCTGAACCACTTCGTCCAGTCGGAATGCGCCCCGCCAATGCTTACCGTACAATCGACTTCAAGAACGCCGCTCCCGTTCACAACGTCGTTTTTATTGATGGTCATGCTGACCGTGTCCTCACCATACTGGGACTTCAAGTACTGTATCGATTTCTGCACCAGATCATTTTCATTGGACTCCAGTTTCATCATTTCCCTTTCATCAAAATTTGTCATTGTGTTTCACTGAGTAATCGGAGCCTGTTTTTCTTTGATACGCCGCCAAAGTGTTGTGCGATCAATACCCAATATCGCACTGCACTCCTTTATTGATCCGTTGGTTTTTTTATAGACGTAGTCAATATAGTCATCCTCAAGAGCTTTTAGCGTCAGCCCATCTGTGAAAGATGACTGACATTCACCCGTCGGCATGCGTGGAACATTACGCAACCTTACGGCTAGATCATCAGCACTAATGCTTGCTCCTTCACTAATCACGACGGCACGCTCGATCATGCCCTGCAACTCCCGGACATTCCCTTCGTAAGGGTAGCCACGAAGATAGTCAAGCGCAGCCGGAGCCAGCTTCATCTTGCCCTTACGATACCGACGCCCGTACTCCTCAACAAAGTGCTCACTCAATAGTTCGATATCATCCATACGCTCGTTGAGTGGCGGTATGAACAAACCCAGAATGGCAATTCTGAAGTACAGATCCCCCCGGAACAGGTTCTGGCTGACAAGACTGCGCAAGTCGCGATTGGTCGCACAGATAATCCGGACATCGACGGGAATGAGCTTGTTGTCCCCGATACGCATCACCTGCTTTTCCTGCAAGACGCGCAACAATCTGCCCTGAAGAAGCAAAGGCAACTCGCTGATCTCGTCGAGAAAGATCGTTCCACCGTGGGCCATCTCGAACAGTCCGGCCTTGCCCTTCTTGGCGGCGCCGGTAAATGAACCTTCGACATAACCAAAGAGCTCACTTTCGATCAATGATTCGGGAAGCGCCGCACAGTTGATTGCCACAAAGGGGGAGTTCTTGCGCTGACTGGCGTTGTGTATACTCTGCGCAAAAAGCTCTTTACCGACACCGGAAGGGCCGCAGATCAAGACGGAGGTATCGTACTTGGCAAATTTCTTCGCCGTGCTGATACATTCGGATATCTCAACACTCTTATGGATAATTGCATCAAAGGTGTACTGTGCGGCAAACCCTTTTTCTGAAAGCCGGATACGGATTTTCTGCTCTAGTTTCTGAACCTCGGTAATGTCCTGATAGGTCGCCACCGCACCACGGATCTCACCATCTACGATCACCGGAACGCGGTTGGTCGCGATAACCGTTTTGTCATTCAGCCGCTGGATATCCCCGATCTCCGAAAGTTTCGTTTCAAGAATACTGAGCAAACGGGATTCAGGAATGATCTCTGTTATTTTCTTGCCCATGGCCTCCTGTTTTCTAAAGCCGGTTATCTCCTCAGATGCGCTGTTAAAGACAGTGATACAACCCAGATTATCAATTGCGATAATCCCGTCATGGACAAAATCGATAATGGTGGCAAATTGCTGCGCCTTTTCCTTTTGCTGCTGCGACGCATGGAGAATACCCCTTGCATTCTCTATGGCATGGTACATCGCTTGGTATCCCGAATTAACCAGAATGCTTTTGCAGTTGTGTTTTGCGACGGCCTGCTGCACGTTAGCATCGCCAACAAATAGCCGTATTCCTTGCTTGACCAGTTTTTCCACTTGAACGGAAATGTCACATTGCTCTGTCATCTCGACACAGATGGCTGTCATGCCCATCACTTCGGCCACGATATCCGCACCTGCAATGACATTGTAATACCCTATAACTCCAACAACGCCTGTTTTGTCCGTGGTTTTCACCAGCTTGAACGCATCAATCAGATCAAACGCTGTAACTTTTATTTCAACCACCGGGATATCAAACTCGGCCTTGATCAAATCGTAGGTTCCACCCCGCGAAATAAGAACCTTTGCACCTGCATCTATGGCACTCCGTGCAGCCTCAACGCCCTTCCAGAGATTGCCTTCCCGGATGAGAATATTGTGGTAGCCATGATCAGCAATCACGCGACGGGTGATGTCTGGCATGTACTCGATGGGCGCAACAACAGCGATGTCATTCATGGGTTATCCCTGTGGAAAAGTGCATCTAACCGAGCTATCTGCTCAGGCACCTGATTCAAGCAATACGATAGCTTCGCTAGCTATTCCTTCTTCCCTGCCAACAAAGCCAAGGCGCTCGGCTGTTTTGGCCTTCACATTCACACAGTTTTCAGCGATCTGTAAATCGGAGGCAATGTTGGCTACCATCCGGGAAATATGCGGTGCCATTTTTGGACGCTGGGCGTTGATCGTCGAATCCACATTGACGATGTGCCAGCCAGCATTCTTCACCAGCTCACGCGTAGCGCGCAAGATGACGCGACTGTCGGCACCACGATAGCGCTCATCGGTGTCTGGAAAATGCCGGCCGATGTCACCCAACCCAGCGGCACCCAGCAAGGCATCAATGATCGCGTGCAACAACACATCAGCATCCGAATGCCCCAACAAGCCCTTTTCATGCGCAATCTCGACACCGCCGATAATCAGCTTTCGGCCTTCGACAAGTGCATGGATATCGTTGCCCTGCCCGACACGGATCATGGATTTTTCTCCTGCAAAATGAGTTCCGCCAAGCGCATATCGGCGGGATACGTAACCTTCAGATTGGTGGCATCAGCACGTACCAGACGTGGCTTCAATCCAGCCGCCTCGATGGCACCCGCCTCGTCGGTCACGACAAAGTTGCCAGCCAGCGCCTTGCGCAAGAGCGCATAGCGGAACATCTGTGGTGTTTGTGCCTGCCACAGACCATCACGTGCCTCAGTTGCACTGACCCGTTGCTCGGCATCGGCGCGCTTCAGGGTATCGGCCACCGGAACAGCCAACAGACCACCTACCGGATCGTCTGCCAACTCATCACACAGCGCAGCGAGCATCTCCTGCGACAGACAAGGACGTGCCGCATCGTGCACCAGTACCCAATCCCCGTCGGCCAAATCGCCGGCAACTGCGGCCAGGCCGTTGGCAACACTCTCGGCACGAGTTGCTCCACCACAGAAAAGAACGCCAAGTTTGACCCCGAGGCTCGTCCAATCATACGTTGCCCACCACGCGTCCCCTGGTGAAAGCACCACCCAGACGCGTTCTATCCGGTCACACCGGCACAAAGCGGCCAGCGCATGATGGATTAAAGGCCGGCCGGCAAGATCCAGATACTGTTTTGGCACTGCAGACCCGAAGCGCGCTCCGCTACCGGCAGCAGGAACAATGGCGTAATAACGTGACATTTCGCAATTTTAGCTTAATCGGGAGCCTTCGCTCGCCTTGCCTTGCCCGCCCCCCTCTCATATAGTGGTGTGTAAGGAGTTTGACGATGAACATCGACGTACGCCCTGCCGCTGTTGCCGGAATGTTTTACCCGGAATCTGCCGTTGTTCTGGCGCGGGAAGTCCTACAGATGCTGGCCGGGGCACCAAAGAGTCCTGCTCTCCGACCGAAGGCCATCATTGTGCCGCACGCCGGCTATGTCTATTCGGGCGCTATCGCCGCGAGTATTTACGCTCTGCTCAGCACAATGCACGGCACCATCCGGCGCATCGTTCTGCTCGGCCCGACCCATCGGGTTGCGGTCAATGGTCTGGCCTTGCCTTCCAGCACTGCTTTTGCCACGCCGCTTGGCAACGTAGCGATCGACCAACAGGCCGTGGCCGCCATTGCGGATCTGCCGCAGGTTGTTGTCAGTGACGCCGCGCACACGCTGGAACATTCGCTTGAAGTGCAGCTTCCCTTCCTGCAAACGGTCTTCGGTGATTTCTCGCTACTTCCGCTGGCCGTCGGTCATGCCCCACCTGAACAGATTGCCGAGGTACTGGAGCGCCTGTGGGGCGGTGAAGAAACCCTGATTGTCGTCAGCAGCGATCTTTCACACTACCTGCCCTACGACGCCGCCCGGAAGATCGATGCGCAAACAGCGCAGCGCATTCTTAATTGTGACCCGACAATTGACCATCAGCACGCCTGCGGCGCTTCGCCTGTAAATGGCTTGTTGCTCGCCGCCCGCCAGCACGGCTTGAAGGCGCAACTGCTCGACCTGCGCAACTCGGGCGATACTGCCGGAGACCGATCACGCGTGGTCGGCTACGCTGCCTTTGCCTTCAGTGAGGCTGGTCATCATGCCCATTGACCCACTCGGCCTGAGCCTGCTGACCATTGCCCGCAACGCTATCGGCAAGCGACTCGGGCAGGATGTGCGTTCCGCCCTGCCGCATCCGGAACTTTCACAACCGGGTGCCACTTTCGTCACCCTGACTCAGAATGGGCAATTGCGCGGTTGTATTGGCAGCTTGGAAGCTTACCGGGCACTAGCCGCTGATGTGACTGAGAACGCCATCGCTGCGGCTTTCCGCGACCCGCGTTTTGCCCCGCTTGGCACAGACGAATTACCACGTACCCGTATCGAAGTTTCGTTGCTCGAATCCGCCAAACCAATGGAATTTAACGACGAAGCCGAAGCCATCGCCCGCCTCCGCCCCGGCATCGATGGGTTAATATTGTCGCATGCCGGCAGACGCGCCACCTTCCTGCCTCAGGTCTGGGAATCGCTACCTGACCCGCACAAATTCCTGGAACAGCTTAAACTCAAGGCCGGATTGCCGGCCGATTTCTGGGACGAGACAATCATCCTCGCCCGCTATGGCGTACAAAAATGGAAAGAAGCGTAAAAACACCAGAATCAAGCCATCCAGCGCGCTGGTGGCACGCCCTGCCCGAAGAAGAAGGCAAGCCGGCACGCATCCAGTGCGACCTCTGCCCGCGTGACTGCAAACTCCATGACGGCCAGCGCGGTGCCTGCTTTGTGCGCCAGAACACTGGCGGGCAGATGGTGCTCACCACCTACGGGCGTTCATCCGGCTTCTGTATCGACCCAGTCGAGAAAAAACCACTTAATCACTTTCATCCCGGCTCGTCGATCCTGTCTTTTGGCACCGCTGGTTGCAATCTGGCCTGCAAGTTCTGTCAGAACTGGGACATCTCCAAATCTAAAGACATGGATCGCCTGATGGATGCCGCCAGCCCCGAGGGTATTGCCGGGGCGGCCAAGGCCTACGGTGCCCTGTCGGTCGCCTTTACCTACAACGACCCGGTAATCTTTGCCGAGTACGCCATCGACACCGCACAGGCCTGTCGCAAGCAAAATATCAAAACGGTGGCCGTCACCGCCGGCAGCGAAATCCAATGTCCTCTCTCCTGAGATCCGCATTGCCATGATAGCGTTTGGTGGCGATGAGACGTT
>JANNGP010000247.1:0-3845 GCA_031403915.1 Betaproteobacteria bacterium | reverse complement strand
GTCCACAAATCCACAGACCGGGTTTGGGGTGTTTTGGATGAGGATGGAGTTCAAGCGGCAGTTTTGGATCGCTTGTTGATGGAAAGAAACAGTTGTTGCCGAGCCTGATTCATCCGCTCGGCCGCCTCGTTGTCCGACATCGCCATAGCCGTCGTCCGCAAGGTATCGAGCGTGATACCCGTACGCAGGAATGTCGTCACCTCCGGTACGCTGATCAGCTTCTCGAAAGGCGTCATGATCAAACGCAAGGGGTAGCGCTTGCGCGTCTTGCCTTTCGCATCCGTGATGTTCTCCGCGAATAGGCAGGGACGGTGGAAGTTGATGTAGGGATTGAGGTGTTCGGCACACCAGACATTCACCTCGGCAGCGTAGCGCTGCGGGATATGGGCGTAGCCCAGATGCTTGCGGATCACCGCCCCGTTCTTGGTTTCGGCCAGCCCGTTGTCGTTGGAGTGACGCGGTCGGGATTTGGTGAATTCGGCGCTCAGTTTGTCGAGCATCCGGGCGACCTTGTGATTGATGTACTCCGAGCCGTTGTCGGCGTGAAAGCCCAGAATGCGAAAGGGGAAGCCGGCCAGCAGCGCCTCGATGACCGGCAGCAGGTAGGCTTCGCTGATCTTCTCGCAGGTGGCGATCAGTTCCCACTGGGTGACGCAGTCGACGGCATTGATGTGATAAACGCCCTTGATGCCGTCCTGATCGCCTTGATGCACGCTGTCGATGCGGATGAAGCCCGGCCGCCCGTCGGGTGCCGGAGCACGACGCTCGCCGATCGGAACGCCGGTGGGTCGCGTCTTGGTGAACACCCGGCGGCGCTCGGTGTAGCCCCGTCGCTGGCGCAGGTTGTATAGATGGCCGACCGAGATCGTGGCCAGCCGCACATAGCGGATGTCGCCATGGACGCTCAGCGCCCGCGCCATGAGGTAGCGCGTCGCCGGGCCGGAAAGCGTGTTGTGCAGGCTGTCGGTTTCGGCCAGCAGGGCGACGTCGGCTTCGGTGAAGCGGCGCGCAAATCCGTGCGTCGGGGCGCGATAGGCTTTGGCCAGCTTGCCGATACGTTGATAGCGTGCAACCAGTCGCGTCAGTTGCTGCCGGGAGTAGCCGGTCGTGCGCTCCAGGTAGCGCAACACCAGTCCCTTGTCTGCTCGCCCAAGCCGCCCATAGCCAAAGCGTTTGAGTACCTCTTCGATGTGCCGGTAGCGTTCGTCGTTCTGTCCGCATCCTTGAAACTCGACCTCCGATGTCGCCGCCAGAAATTCCCGTAGCTGGTCCAGCGTGACCAGCTTCTTCTCGTTCATGTCGATCACCATGCCCCGAATGATCGATCCTTTTACCCTCGCTCAGACTCTTAAGAAACACCTCCCAACCCATTGGTTTTGAATTGCATTTTAAACAGGTTCGGGTTGTTCGGTGGCGACAAGCGTCATACCAAGCTTCTGGGCTCGCAAAGAAAGTTGCCTCAGGACGCGTGCGCGATAGCGCTCCTCGTAGTAGCCCTGTCCTTGGTCGGTGTACTCCTCGCCCTTGGTTAGCATGGTGTAGACCAGTCGCGCCAATTTATGGGCTGTAGCGGCGACGGCCTTCGCCTTGTCCATGCGTGCGCACATCCGCCTGAAGTAGGCACCCAACGCCGATTGGCTGCTGCGCAGTGCGGCGGCCGCTAGACGCAGCGCTTGGGCTGCGCGGTTGGCCACCCGCTTGGTCTTGCTACTCATGACTTTGCCGCCGGTAATCTTGGTACCCGGGCACAAACCCAACCAACTAGTGAAATTTCCCACCTTGGGAAATCGCGACATATCGGTACCGGTCTCCGAGATCACCGCGAGTGCCGTGGTTACGTCGATGCCATCAATGCGGGTCAGATCCACGCCGCACATCTTGAACAACTGCGTGCGCAGATCGAACTTGGGCGCATTGCGAGTCCGCCCGCGCTGCTTGCCTTTAGCAGGCTCGCCCTCGTGAGCCTGCAAACATTGCATCTGCTGCTCGATCTCGCGATCACACTCCGCCAGTTGCTTACCGATAAAGTCGAATGCGTCCACCGCCTGCTTGAGCGCAAACAAATGCTCGTCTCGCCAGTTGCCTTGCAGGCTCTTGGCAATCTCATCGATGCTGGCGCGAATGCGTGCGTTCTTCATCGCGCCAAGGATCTGGCCATCACGCTCACCGGCGATGATGGCGCGCAGGATCTTCTGGCCTGTCTCGCCAACCACGTCGGAAATGACGTTGGCGAGTTGAACGTTCATCTGGGTCAGGGCCTTCTGCATATGCTGGACATGGCGTCCTTGGCTACGCAGCAGCATCACACGCTGACGCCACAGCGAGCGCAACACGCAAATCTGTTCGGTCGGGCGGAACGCGCCGCTGAGCAGTCCGTAAGTCATGAGTTGCTGCAGCCACTGACAGTCCAGTACGTCGGACTTGCGGCCAGACACGTTCTTGACGTGGCGCGCGTTGACCAACAGCACGGTGAAGCCGCGCGATTCCAGCAACTCGAACAAGGGAATCCAGTAAACACCCGTGGATTCCATGGCTACAGTATCCACTCCGCAGACTTTGAGCCAGTCGGCAATGGCGTTGAGGTCAACCGTGAAACTTGGGAATTCCCGTACCGCCGCGTCGTCTCGGTCAGGCGGCACGGCCACATAGTGCACTGCATTGCCGATGTCGATGCCGGCGGCGTTGGGGTGGGTGATCGCCAGCGCCGCTCGCGTCTTGACGGGCTTGAGGCTGACACTTCGATTACGTTGGGCCATTTGCGTTCTCCATCATTCCGTTAGAAAGATGGCACCGCATCGGGTACGCCGTCTTGCTCACTCTCTTAAACGGGATATCGCCCCAGCGGCTACGAACCGCCGTGACAATTCACCAATGTCGATGACGTCTCCCAGGACCACGCTCATACTCGGGCATTACGCACCATTGTCTAATCGGTCTTCAGCGGCACCATCACCACTTTGCCACAACGAAGCCGCAGTGTTTCTTCGGCGCGATTTGCGGCATACGGGCCGATTACTTCGCTCATATTATGCGGAAAAATTCGAAAGGCAAATGTAAAAAAAGTCGGTGCTAAATACCGCGTAGCTTCTCGCCAGCAGCAAGCAATGTTAATTCCTTCTTGGCGAAACAGAAGCGCACCACACGATCATCATGCCCGTTCTGAAAAAACGCCGAAACCGGAATCACGGCCACGCCCACGTCCCGCGTTAGCCACTTGGCAAACTTCCGGTCAGGCAAGTCCGAAATCCCGTCGTAACGCGCCAGCTGGAAGTAGGTTCCCCGGCACGGCAGCAACTCAAAGCGCGATCCGCGCAACTGCTCGCGGAAAAACTCGCGCTTCTGCTGATAAAACGCAGCCAGTCCAAGATGTCGCGACGCATCGCGCATGTAATCGGCAATCCCGATCTGACACGGCGTATTGACCGTAAATACGTTGAACTGATGCACCTTGCGAAACTCGGCCATCAACTCCGCCGGAGCAAGCGCATAGCCTATTTTCCAGCCGGTGATGTGGTAGGTCTTGCCGAACGAAGACACGGCGATGCTGCGTGCCGCCAGCTCTGGATGCATTGCGACGCTGGCGTGCCGAACTCCGTCAAAAATGATGTGCTCGTACACCTCGTCCGATAGCACGATGATGTCGCTGTCACGCGTAATCTCCGCCAGCACTGCCAGGTCATCGGTATCGAGCAGACTGCCGGTCGGGTTGTGCGGTGAGTTGATGATGATCATGCGCGTATGTGGCGTGATCAACGAACGCAGCTGATTCCAGTCCGGCTTGTAGTCAGGGAAGTGCAGCTGTGCGAAAACCGCCTTGCCGCCCACCGTTTCGATCGACGGCACAT
>JANNGP010000246.1:0-2542 GCA_031403915.1 Betaproteobacteria bacterium | reverse complement strand
GAAAAAAGAGCAGGTTGCAACCGATGAGGATGAAACCGTCAATCAGGCCTCGGCACTGTGGGCGCGCCCCAAGTCGGAGATCACCGACGAGCAGTACAAGGAGTTTTACAAGCACGTTGCGCACGACTTCGAAGAGCCGCTGGCCTATGTGCATGCCAAGGTCGAAGGCAAGCAGGAATACACGCAACTGCTCTACATCCCGCAGCGCGCACCCTTCGATCTGTGGGATCGCAACGCCCGCCACGGCATCAAGCTCTATGTCCGCCGCGTCTTCATCATGGATGATGCCGAGCAGCTGATGCCGCTCTACATGCGCTTCGTGCGCGGTATCGTCGATTCGAACAATCTGCCGCTCAATGTCTCGCGTGAGATTTTGCAGGAATCGCGCGACATTGAAACTATCCGCGGCGGTTGCGTCAAGAAGGTATTGAGCATGCTGGAGAGCATGGCTGACAGTGACGATGCGGCCGAGAAAGAGAAGTACGCGAAGTTCTGGAAGGAATTCGGCCGTGTGCTCAAGGAAGGCACGGGTGAAGACTTTGCCAACAAGGAGCGCATCGCCAAGCTGTTGCGCTTTGCCTCAACCAACTTGGATACGCCTGAAGAAGTGGTCTCGCTGGCCGACTACGTGTCGCGCATGAAAGAAGGCCAGGAGAAGATCTACTACGTCACCGCTGAAACCTTTACCGCCGCCAAGAACAGCCCGCATCTCGAAATCTTCCGCAAGAAAGGCATTGAGGTGCTGCTGCTTTCTGATCGCGTTGACGAGTGGGTTTCCGGCAGCCTCACTGAATTTAACGGAAAGCAGCTGCAGTCTGTGGCCAAGGGCGGTCTCGATCTGGGCAAGCTGGAAGACGAGGCCGAGAAAAAGGAAACCGAGCAGGCCGCCGACGAATACAAGGAACTCATCGACAAAGTAAAAACGACGCTGGGCGACAAGGTCAAGGACGTGCGTGTAACGCATCGTCTGACCGATTCACCGTCGTGTATCGTGGCCGACGAGCACGATCTGGGCGGTAATCTGGCGCGCATTCTCAAGGCGGCCGGGCAGAAGGCACCGGACTCCAAGCCGATTCTGGAAATCAACCCCAAGCATCCGGCTGTGCAGCGTCTCAAGTACGAGGAGTCCCGTTTCGACGATTGGGCCAACCTGCTACTCGAACAGGCCACGTTGGCTGAAGGCGGCACGCTGGATGATCCGGCGGGCTTTGTGAAGCGCATCAATGATCTGATGCTGGCGCTGTCGAGCAAGTAAAGTCTGTGCTCTCTGCGTCCAAGGCGGTGATTTACTTCCTTGTTGTCAGATTGTCCCGCAAGCACTGACGATGCTCGTTCCCAAGTTTGTTCTTGCAAAGTTCGCGTGTTTTCTGGTGTTGTTCGCAAAGCGCCGGGTAGCCTGAAGTACTGCACTTGAGTTTCTGTGCCTGATCGTTCAGGCATTGCTTGTGCTCCGTACCGGTCTTGCCCTTGCAGGCTTCTTGCGCCTTTTTGCGGGCTTCCTGGTGTGCCTTGCATTGCTTGACGTCCTTGGCCTTGCTGCAATCATCCGTGCCAAGTTTGGCCTTCTGCGATTGTGGTTTTGCTGCAGGCGGGGGCGGCGTGGGCGAGGTGATTTCCCTGACCAAGGCCGGAGCCCCAGGGACACCGGCCGGCCCCTGTTGCGCGATAGCTGGCATGGCCAGGAACGAGGCGGCCAGTGAGGCAACAATGAAGTGCTTATTCATGGAACTCTCCGGATAAAATCGGTAACAACGTATCGCAAACGGGATGCTTGCAGGCTGATTTGACATGGGATTGTAGCCCACTTCATTGGGCTGTGTTGTTGTTGCCATTGAGCCGCCCGTGGCTTGTCGGTTATAGTTCCTGAATATTCAAACTGGAATGCCCCTTATGACCGATCAGACGGTGAATACCGCTCCCGATCACCGCCTGACGGTGGCGGAAGTGCTCGGATTGCTGGTGGCCGACAATCTCGTTGCCAAACCGGACGCGGATGCCTTGATCGTCGAGAGCCGTCTTAAACGGCTGGTCGCGCATCCGCTGACGATTATTGCCGAACAGAAGTGGAAGTCGCTTCAGCCGCCGCATCGTGCGCTGTCTCTGGATGATCTTGGAGAGTGGCTGGCGGCTAGAGTCGGGATGGAGTATTACCACATTGATCCGCTGAAAATCGACTTCACCGCAGTGACGGATGTGATGTCGAGTGCCTATGCCACGCGTTTTGGCATTCTGCCGGTGCAGGTTAACGCCAGCGAAGTTTTGGTGGCAACTACAGAACCCTATCTGCGCGACTGGGAAAAAGAGATCAGGCCCATCGTCAAGAAGAATATTCGCCGGGTGTTTGCCAGCCCGGTTTTTGTGGCGCGTTATCTGGTCGTGTTTTACAACCTCGCACGTTCGTTCAAAAAAGCGACTCAACTGGGCGGGCAAAGCTCGGGGCTGTCATCATTCGAGCAATTGGTTGAACTGGGTCGAACCAACAAGCAGTTTGATGCCAACGACCAGCACATCGTCAACATCGTCGACTGGCTCTGGCAATACG
>JANNGP010000245.1:0-2930 GCA_031403915.1 Betaproteobacteria bacterium | reverse complement strand
CCAGCCTGCCCGAACTGGTGGGTGACCGTGAGCAACTGATTCAGGCCGTGCTGAATATTGCGCGTAACGCCGCACAGGCCATCAAGGGGCAATCCAATGCGCTTACCGGTACGGGGCAAATCATTTTGCGAACACGGGCGGCACGTCAGGTCACGCTGGCCAAACGCCGTCACCGGCTGGCGCTGGAGTTACAGGTCATCGACAATGGCCCGGGTATTCCGGACGATATTCGAGAGCGCATGTTCTACCCGCTGGTTTCCGGTCGTGAGGGCGGTAGCGGCCTTGGACTCACGCTGGCGCAAAGCTTTGTGCAACAGCATCAGGGTACGATTGAATGTGAGAGTCGCCCCGGACTGACGTGTTTTACGATTTGTATGCCATTAAGCACGGCGGCGTGATGGCAAGCTAATTGCTATAGCCTCATCATACCAATTGTAATGTCTGGAAAATCAATGAAACCGGTCTGGATCGTCGACGACGACAAGTCAATTCGCTGGGTGCTTGAAAAGACGCTCTCCCGCGAGCAAATCCCATTCAAGAGCTTTGCATCGGCCAGTGAGGCGCTATCGCAACTCGATTTGGGAGGTGAGCCGCCGCAGGTGCTGGTCTCGGATATCCGCATGCCGGGCGAGTCAGGGCTTGATCTGCTCAAGCAGGTGAAAGTCCGCTTTCCATCCCTGCCGGTCATCATCATGACGGCCTACTCGGATCTGGAAAGTGCGGTGGCCGCATTCCAGGGTGGCGCTTTCGAGTACCTGCCCAAGCCGTTTGATGTGGATCAGGCGCTGGAACTGATACGCCGCGCTATTGATCAGAGCTCGCACCAGATTGGTGCGTCGGGTGAGGTCGGGCTGGTACCGGAGATTCTTGGGCAGGCACCAGCGATGCAGGAAGTGTTTCGAGCCATTGGCCGCCTCAGTCAATCCAGCGCAACGGTGATGATCACCGGCGAGTCCGGTTCGGGCAAAGAACTGGTGGCGCGTGCGGTGCATCGGCACAGTCCGCGTTCCGACAAGCCCTTTATTGCCATCAACACCGCAGCCATTCCCAAGGATCTGTTGGAATCGGAGCTTTTTGGGCATGAGCGTGGCGCATTTACCGGTGCGGCCGCCCAACGACGCGGACGTTTTGAGCAGGCCGAGGGCGGCACGCTTTTTCTTGATGAAATCGGCGATATGCCGTCTGAACTGCAAACGCGCCTGCTGCGTGTGCTGTCCGACGGTAACTACTACCGCGTTGGCGGGCACTCACCGCTCAAGGCCAATGTTCGCATTATCGCGGCGACCCACCAGAATCTTGAGGCGCGCGTCAAGGAAGGTTTGTTTCGCGAGGACCTGTTTCACCGCCTCAACGTCATCCGTGTCCGGCTGCCCAGTCTCAAGGAACGGCGTGAGGACATCCCGATTCTGGCGCGCCATTTTTTACAAAAAAGTGCGCAGGACTTGGGTGTCGAGGCCAAACGTTTTTCCGATGGCGCGCTCAAGTATCTGGCCTCGCTCGATTTTCCGGGCAACGTGCGACAGCTGGAAAACCTTTGTCACTGGCTTACCGTCATGGCGCCGGGTCAACAGGTGGACCTGGCTGATCTGCCAGCCGAATTGCGTGACGTGGAGCCTCTGTCTCCGGCGACCGATTGGGCGAGCGGGCTGGCTATGGAGGTGGATCGTCTGTTGGCAAGTAGTGACGGCCGGGTGCACGAAAAGTTGATCAATACTTTTGAGCGTATTTTGATTGGCCGAGCGCTGGCCTACACCGGGGGGCGGCGTATCGAAGCCGCATTGGCGCTGGGTATCGGACGCAACACCATAACGCGTAAAATACAGGAACTGGGTATTGATGGCGGACGTGAAACCGCCGAATAAGGGGCGGTCTCTTCTATGAAGCTTAAAATTGCTTGTCTGCTGAGCGTTGTGTTGCTGACGGCATGCGCCGACTACACCCTGCTCCAAACCGAGAATAAATTTGACTCGGGGCGAACATTTGCTACGAACTACTATTCTTTCGACCACCCTTTCACGGAAAAAGCTGAAGCGCAAGTGGCCGCCCGTGCCAAGTATCTTTGCGAACAGGATAAGAAGGTTGCCGTAAAGACCGAAAGAGCTTGCTCGCTTAAGACCTGCAATACGAACTATCAGTGTATGGATTCGGAAAAAGCGAAACAATTTGCTCCCTGATCCGGCGTGATCCGCAGTTGACCGGAGGGAGATGCAGAGCAATGCCCTTGTACAGAGCTTTCAAGGATAATGGCGCATTCAACAACGATGCAATTGCCGTGGCCGATATCTCCCTGCTGATTGAACCAATTCGCTTGCAAGCATTGCTTGGTAGGGCGTGCGGGCGTTTTGATGTTGATTCAATCGCCGAGTGCGAATCAACCAATACGCTACTGCTTGAGCGTGCTGCGCTGGGTGCGCCGGCTGGCTGGCAGCGTGATCGTAGCCGACTGCCAGACGGCGGGGCGCGGAAGCCGGGGGCGCAATTGGCTGGCCTCGCCTGAATCCAGCCTCACCTTCTCGGTGCTCTGGCGCTTCGACGGCGGGGTCGAGAAACTATCCGGCCTCTCGTTGGCGGTCGGCGTTGCCGTGGTGCGAGCACTTGAAGCCTGTGGTGCGGCAGGCATTACGCTCAAGTGGCCGAATGACATCCTCTATGACAATGCCAAGCTGGGCGGGATTCTCGTTGAGTTGCAGAGCGAGGCGGATAGTGCGCTGGCCGTGATCGGCATCGGCCTCAACTTGCGGCTGCCGGATAATGCGGGTGACGCCTGTTTTGCACTCCCGCCGGCTGCGCTGGATGGCATTCTTTCCCCGCTTCCGGAACGCCATGCCTTGTTTGCACAACTTCTGATTGAACTGGCCGTTGTTTTCGACCGCTTTTCGAGTGGCGGTTTTGCCGTATTGCGCGATCAGTGGCATGCGCGGCACGCCTGG
>JANNGP010000244.1:0-18686 GCA_031403915.1 Betaproteobacteria bacterium | reverse complement strand
GCCCAATGGTGAGGTGTGGAGCGGCTTGCGCGGTTTGCGCAAGGACAATACCGGCTACGACCTCAAACAGCTTTTCATCGGCGCGGAAGGTACGCTGGGCATTATTACTGCCGCCGTTCTGAAACTCTTTCCACTACCGCAAGCTACGGCAACGGCGTGGCTGGCAATTGCTTCACCGCATGTGGCGGTGCACCTGCTCGGCCAATTGCAAGCGGCTTTTGGCGCCACGCTGACGGCCTGCGAGCTGGTCTCCGATATTTCCTTGGGTCTTGTGCTCAAAAACATTCCGGGGGCACAGTCGCCGCTCTCTCCCGGTCCGTGGTATCTGCTGGTTGAGCTGTCCGGTTCAGGCGAAGCCGTTGTGCTGAATGCCGCGCTGGAAACCTTTCTTGAACAGGCGCTGGAGAAGGGTACGGTTGCCGATGCCGTTCTGGCGCAAAGCAGCGAGCAGGCCAAACGTCTGTGGGCGTTGCGTGAGAACATCAGCGAAGCACAAAAGATCGAGGGCTTCAGCATCAAGCACGACATTTCGGTACCGATCTCGCGTATCGGTGACTTCGTTGAGCGTGCGGATGCTGCGCTAAAAAAAGCCTATCCCGGCATTCGTATCGTCAACTTCGGCCACGTGGGTGACGGCAACCTGCATTACAACCAGTCCAAACCTGAATCCGGCGAGAATGCCGTGTTTATTGCCTCACAGGCGCAAGTCAATGAAATCGTTCACGACATCGTGCATGAGCTCGGCGGCAGCATCAGCGCTGAACACGGCATCGGGCAGCTCAAGCGCGATGAACTTCTGCGCTACAAGAGCCCGCTGGAAATGGAGATGATGCGCACGATCAAGCGGGCGCTTGATCCGCAGGGTTTGATGAACCCTGGAAAAGTTATTTGATCGATGGTCTGCGAGCCGCTCAGAATGGCGGTCTACAAAGCCAATGCCGTGAGAGTGTTTATCCATGCGCTTTCTGAGCATGCCATTGCCAGGCCAGCCATTCCATAAGACTTCTGGCGGTGTTCGCGAATGAATTGTATCGCTTCGTTGTTTGCAGCCAGACGAGGACGTTCAGAACGAGTATCCGTTTGCCAGCAGAAAAAAGTGATCCGCTTGCTGTCAGCCACGCTTTATGTACGACTCAAACTCATCGAGCGGCACGGGCCGGCTGAACAAATAACCCTGATAGCCATGGCAGCCCTGCTGCATGAGGGAGTCTCTCTGCGCCTCGGTCTCCACGCCTTCGGCGATAACCGCCAGTCCCAGAGTCTCGGCGAGAACCACGATCATCCTGGCAATCGCGGCATCATTCGGGTCGGTGAGGATGTCTCTGACAAAACTCTGGTCAATTTTCAGCTGATCGAGCGGCAAACGTTTCAGATACGCGAGTGACGAATAGCCGGTACCAAAGTCATCCAGCGAGAACCCCACACCCTTCGCTTTCATGACAGTCATTTTGCCGATGATCTCTTCAACATGATTAACCAGCAAACTTTCGGTCAATTCCAGTTTGAGACGCTGTGGATTGGCACCACTGCGCTCGAGCGCCCTCAACACCTGATCGACAAACTCCTCATGGTTTAACTGGTGGGCACTGATATTCACCGCTATCGTGAGGTGCGACATTTCGGGTTGTATGGCCCAGGCGGCCAATTGCTGGCAGGCGGTTTCCAGCACCCATTGACCCACCGGAAGAATGTGTCCGGTCTCTTCGATGACAGGAATGAACTCGCCGGGGAACACCAGACCACGTTCAGGGTGCTGCCAGCGCAGCAGGACTTCAGCACCCGTTACCTGATTGCCGGTCATCTGAGCCTGGTAGTGGAGTACGAATTGTTCCTTCTGCAGCGCATCACGCAGATCGTTGTCCAGAGAAGCGCGTTTCAATACGTCACGGGCCATATCCGGATCGAAGAAGCGCAGGGTGTTACGCCCCGCATCCTTGGCTTTGTACATGGCCAGGTCAGCTTGTTTCAGCAGCATGTCAATGTCAGTCTGTTGACCCAGGAACAGGCTTGCACCGATGCTCGGAGATATGCGGTAGGCGATTTCCTTGAGCTTAAAGGGCAGGCTAAACGCAGCGCTTATTTTTTCACCGATCAGTTCGACCAAAGAGGCTGCCTCGATCTGGCTTTCGCTCAAACTCACCAGCATCACGACAAATTCATCACCGCCCTGGCGGGTTACCGTATCTTCTTCCCGCACGCAGTCGGTCAGGCGCTGGGCAACCTGCTTGAGTAGGAGGTCCCCCATGTCGTGGCCGAGGGTGTCGTTGAGGGTTTTGAAGTAGTCCAGATCGAGAAGCAATAACGCGCCATAACGGCCGCTGCGTTGGCTGCTAGCCATGGCCTGCTTGAGACGGTCTTGCAGGAGCGTCCGGTTAGGCAGGTCGGTCAACTGGTCAAAGTAAGCCAAGTGGTTAATTATTTCTTCGGATCGCTTACGCTCGGTAATGTCCCGTCTAATGGAGAAAACACAAGGGACGCCATCAAGTTCTATGACTGAGGCAGAAACCAGTCCCCAGATTAATTCTCCGTTCTTTCTTTTAAATCTCGCCTCGAAATTAACGCACTTTGAATCCCGTTGAAGTACTTCAACAAAACGCTGTCGTTCAGCCGGTTCAACCCAGATATTAAGTTCTTGTGTGGTGCGCCCGACGATTTCGTCTCGTTCAAATCCATGAATGTCGAAAAAACTCTGATTGGCTTCGATGAGGAGCCCATCGCTCAGGCGGTTGATGTTGATGACGTCCTGGTTTGTTTGGAACGCCACGCGGTAGCGCTCTTCGCTGGTCTTCAGAGCATCTTCGGTCTGCTTGCGCTCGGTGATATCCAGGAAGATCGCCATCCCGGCGAGGACTTCTCCCTCGGCGTTCCTGATCGGCGCGGCATGGGACTCAACAATGCGGCTGGTACCGTCGGGTCGGGAGATTACGAATTCCCGACCACAGACATCGCCAAACTTTGCGGCACGGTTTATCGGAATTTCATCAGGTTCAAGCGGCCGACCGTCAAGATCCAGCAACGGCCGCTTGGCGTGAAATTCGGCAAGGCAGAGTCCGCTTGGGTTTGATGTGCGGTCGTCGCCACGAATGCGCAGACCGGCATCGTTGATGTAGCGCATCGAGCTAGTCTTGGCATCGAGAATTACAATCCCCGCCGGGCTTTGATCCATGGCGGTCTGCAAAGTGGCCTGCATTTCCTGCAGTGCCGTTTCGCGTTGGCTCAGAGTAGCCAGCACGCGGTTGAAGCTTCCGATCAGTCGGCCAATTTCGTCCTGCCGGGTGACAGGCAGGGCTTGCATGGGCTGGTCGGACCCCGACATGTCGTTCAGCGTATTTGACACCTCAAAGAGCGGCGATAACTGGCGCTTGAGCAGCCACCAGCCCAACCACCCCGACAGCAGGGTGAGCAGGAGAGTGGCCAGTAGCATGCGTTGCTTCATCTCGTAGATCGGGGCAAAAGCCTCGGCTACCGGCAGTGCAGCTGATACATACCAACCTGCAACCGGAACGCCCTTGGCGGAGCTCAATACTTCCGCTCCCTTCGGATTGACGAAGATTTCAGAGCCCTCGTAGCCCTGAGTACGACGATCAAGGAGAGAATTGACTCCAGGGGGCGGATGAATTTCCATGACGCGGGTCTTGTCGGTGGCCGTGACAATCATCCGGTACTGCGGTGCGACGACAAAAACCCCCCCTGTTTTGCCATAGCGGCTGTCCGTGATCTTGTCCAGAAAATTGGGTTTGGCCAGATTGGTTACGCCCGACAGGGCACCGACAACCTTGCCTTGCTTGTCACGAATGGGAACGGCCAAATGGAAGATCGGTGCCTTTATAATTCGGCCAATGACCGGCTGGCCAATCGTTGATTTACCGTTCTTGATGGCTCCAACAAGGTAATCCCTGTCCAGATAATTGACACCGATCAGTTCTGGCAAGTTCGGGCTAGCTGCAATGGCGGTGCCGTCCGCCCGGTAGGCCAGAACGCCATCGTTAAATTGCGTGTGCAATACAAAACGCTGATCCAGGAATTTCTGCAGCGCGGCCGGATTCTCGATCAGAGAAGTATCAATGGCTTGGGCGATCATTTCCAGCGACTTGATCCGGTCGTCCAATTTGCCTTGAAGCTCGGATGCAGCATAGGCCGACGTTGCAGCCTGTTGCTCACCCAGCAGCCGTGCCATGTCTTCCTGTAACATCTGGCTGGCGTAAAACGAGAGCGCCCAAAGACTCGACAGGAAGATGACCAGTGTGCTGAGGGTGATTCGGGCTTTGAGCGAATGCCAAGGAAAAACTGTAGTCGGCATGATATGTACTCAACTATATTTGGTTTAGTGCATACACGGATGCTATCTCAATTCCCGTACCCGTATTATGGTTTTTAGGGGGTCTAATCTGAGATGTTTAACGGTCTGCTATTCGGGCAGTTGTAGACAAAGTTTTACTCAATCGCTAACTGGCACAGAAGTCCATGGGTCGGTTTCAGACTGACATTTTCGTGTCAATCCGTCTTTAGTGGTACCTGCCGGTAGAAGCGGCAGAACAAGTCATACACCGCCGGATACCATGTCCTCAGCACCTCGGGCGTTTCAAAGAAGGTTTCACTCATGACGGCGAAGAATTCGGCGGGGTTCTCGGCGGCGTAGGGGTCGAGCAGAGTCTCTTCTTCGGCGGCTTCGGCATCTTCTACCTGCGCGCAGAAGTCGTCGTAGGCAGTGAGCAGCGCGCTTTCCCATGTCTCGCGGGTCAGGCCCGGCGGCAGCGGCGGGATGCCGTCGGCCTCGCCGTTGAGCATGTCGAGCTTGTGGGCGAATTCGTGGATGACGACGTTGTAGCCCTCGCCGGCCATCTGCGCGTCTTGCCATGAAATGAGCAGTGGGCCACCTTCCCAGGCTTCGCCGGCGGCAATCTCGTCGTATTCGTGCACCACGCCGAATTCGTCTTCAATGGTGCGCGGGATGACGAACTCATCCGGGTAGACGATGATGCCGACCCAGTCGCGGTAAGCCTCCAGACCAAGGTTAAGGATAGGCAGGCAGCCCTGCACGGCAATCGAGACGGACATCGCGTCGGTGAGTTCGAGCCCGCCGGCGCTGGTGAATTCTTTTTCGCTGAGGAAGGCCTCGGTCAGTGTGCGCAGGCGGCTGCGTTCGTCGGCGTCGAGGCGTTGCAGGAAGGGCAGGGCGTCGAAGGTGTCCTGCCACAGAGCATCGGAAAGAGGGCTGGCGGCTTTGCCGCCGCGCAGCCAGTCGGTGATCCGGTTCAGCATTTATGTGGAAGTCGCGAGTGCGACTCTCGAATCTCCCCTCGCCCTTTGGGAGAGGGGTCGGGGGAGAGGGAAACGGTCAAGCCTTCGTCTTTCATAATGTCGAGTGGTGTCTCATCCATGCCCGTTAGGTTTTCTTTGAGGTGGTCAGGTAGATGCCGGAAAAAATCAGTGCAATACCGATAAAGTGGTAGCTCTGTGGTATTTCGCCAAGGAAAATGACAGAAAGCAGGGTGCCGAAAACGGGCATCAGGTGGATGAACAGACTGGCCTTGCTGGCACCGACTTCGCCGACGGCGCGGTTGTAAAACACGTAGCCGAGAAAGCCGGGGAAGATGCCGACGTAGGCGATGCCGGCCGCTGATTCGGGATTGAGGTGGATAAGCCGCCCCTGGGCAATTTCCCAAATGTAAAACGGTGCGAGTGCAACGAGACCGATGACAGTGAGGGCGGCGAGCAGCAGCATCGGGTCGACACCGACCGGTCGCCACTGCAGGCCGATGGTGTAAAACGCCCAGACAAAGACTGCACCGAGCATCCACAGATCGCCAATGTTGAGCGTGAGGCCGGCGAGGGTGGCGGGGTCGCCGCGCGCGACGATGGTGGTGACACCGATAAACGAAATCAGCACCCCGAGCCATTCGACGCCGCAGAGCTTTTTGTTCAGGAATGCCCAGGAGAGCGCGATGATGGCAATCGGGATGAAGGAATTGAGCAGAATGGCGTTGGTTGCCGCCGTGTATTGCAGTGCAACGTAGGCGAGAGTATTGAAGCCGGCGACACCGAGCAGGCCGAGGACGAGTACGGCGCGCCAGCCGCGCTTGAGGAGCGGCCATTGCGCTTTGAGGTGGGGTAGCGCAAAGGGTAAAGTGAGTGCCAGTGCGATGGTCCAGCGCCAGAATGCGAGCGAGAAGGGCGGCACGTCGCCGCGAATGGCACGCCCTACCACCATGTTGCCGGACCAAAATAGAACGGTCAGCATGAGCAACAGGTAGGGATGATGGAATCTGGCGAACATGGCGAGAACTTGCGGGCGTTGGCGGGTTCAAAGTCGCATTATGCCCGACAGTTTGTGAAACGGGCTGAGAAGCGGGCTGAGGGTTTATAATGACGTCATGGTTTCTGTAGTCCACTCCGTCGCCGCCCAGAGCGACCTCGAACACTCCCTGCAAACCTTGAGTGAAGGTCTTTCCACTGAAGAAGCGGAAAAGATCCGGCTCGCCGCCGTGTATGCCCAGTCCATATACGCTGATCGCACGTTAGGCAGTGGCGAGGGGGTGTGGCATCACGCCTTGGGCATGTCGATCATTCTGGTTGGCTTGAAACTGGATACTGACTGCCGTCTTGCCGCTTTGCTTTTTGCCGTGCCGACCTACAACGTGCTGGGTCTGACAGAGATCGACAAGCGTTTTGGTCCAGCCGCCGCCCACTTGGTTAGCGGCATTTCCCGCCTGAATCACCTGCGTCCGATTACGCGCGGATTTGTTGCGCATTCCGTGGAGAGCGGCGAGCACAATCCGGTTGAAATGAAGGCGCAGATCGAAATTCTGCGCAAAATGCTGCTGGCCATGGTCGAAGACATCCGCGTGGTGCTGCTGCGCCTTGCCTCGCGCACGCAAACCATGCGTCACTACGCCGCCGATCCGGATGAACTGCGGGTACAGGTGGCGCGCGAAACACTGGAGATTTATTCGCCGCTGGCCAACCGTTTGGGTGTGTGGGAGTTGAAGTGGGAACTTGAAGACCTTTCGTTCCGCTTTCTGCACCCGGATATTTACAAGAAAATCGCCAAACAGCTCGATGAAAAACGTGGCGAGCGTGAGCAATTTATTACAGATGCGGTGAGTCGCCTGAAGAGTGAACTGGCCTCAGTCGGTATCATGGATGCCGAAATCTATGGCCGCCCGAAACATATTTACAGCATCTGGAACAAGATGCACAAGAAAGGCGTTGAGTTTTCTGAAGTCTATGATGTACGCGCCCTGCGTGTCATCGTCGATGAGGTGAAGGATTGCTATACGACGCTTGGTCTGGTGCACAATATCTGGTCGCCGATTTCCAAGGAGTTCGATGACTACATCTCGAACCCCAAGGGCAACAACTATCGCTCACTGCACACCGCCGTGCGCTGTCTCGACGGACGGGCTCTGGAAGTGCAGATCCGTACCCGGGAGATGCACAAGCATGCTGAACTGGGCGTTGCTGCGCACTGGCGCTACAAGGAAGGTACGAAGGCGTCGTCGGAAGATAATTACGACGAAAAAATTGCCTGGCTCCGCCAACTGCTGACCTGGAAGGACGAGGTCGCTGATTCCTCCGACTGGGTAAAGCATTACAAGGAAGCGGCGCTCGACGAGACCATCTACGTCATGACACCGCAAGGCCGTGTGGTTGATCTGCCGCGCGGCTCAACCCCCATTGATTTTGCCTATCGCGTGCATACCGATCTGGGCCATCGTTGCCGGGGTGCCAAGATCAATGGCGCGCTGGTGACACTCAACACGCAACTCGAAACCGGGCAGCAGGTCGATATTGTTGTCGCCAAGCAGGGCGGCCCTTCACGTGACTGGCTCAACGCGTCGCTCGCTTACCTTTTTACCCACCGGGCACGTGCCAAGGTGCGGCAATGGTTCTCCACGCGGGCGCTGGAGGAAACGCTGGCCGAAGGGCGTGCGCTGGTCAATCGTGAGCTGCAGCGCATGGGTGAAACAAGCGTCAGACTCGATGATCTGGCAGTCAAACTCGGTTTTGCTAAGAGTGAAGACCTGTTCATTGCGGTGGCACGCGCCGAATTGAACATGCGTCAATTGCAGACAGCGGTTCGTGGTGCCGAGGAGTTGCCTGATGAACTGGTGGTTAGCGAAACGCCGTTACGCAAACACAAGGGCAGCGATGAAGTCGAGAAGGGGATTCTGATTGTCGGCGTTGATAAGCTGCTGACGCAGCTTGCCGGCTGTTGCAAACCGGCGCCGCCTGATCCGATTCTCGGTTTCGTTACACGCGGCAAGGGCGTGTCCATTCACCGTGCCGATTGCTCCAATTTTGCCAACATGGAAGCGATGCATCCGGAACGCGTGATCGAGACCGAATGGGGTGGTCAGACCGACGGTATATTCGCTGTTGATATTGTGGTCGATGCCCACGACCGTCAGGGGCTGTTGCGCGACGTTTCGGAAGTGCTGACACGCGAAAAAATTAATGTCATCGCCGTCAATACGCAATCCAAGCAGGGAGCGGCGCACATGAGTTTTACTGCCGAAATTCACAACGTCAGTCAGCTCAAACGCACGCTGGTTATGTTGCATGAAGTTGAGGGCGTCGTAGGCGCGCGCCGCGCTTGATTCCGTAAGCAGCGGGCCGTTACTTTGTTGACTTCGCCTCGCCGTGCTACAGCACTGTCATCGGCTCGTCTTCGCGTCTCGGCCTCGCTGCGTGACGGAATAGTCAGTTGTTTGGTTTGCCGTGGCTGCCATGTTTAACTCATTTTCAGAATTTCTTCTTCGGCAAACAATGCTGCACCGACAATTCCCGCTTGATTGAGGAAGCTTGCTGCAACGACGGGAGCCTTGGTGGTGATCAGGGGGTGAGAACTTGTGCAGTTTTTTGCTGACGCCGCCACCCAGCACAATCAGATCAGGCCAGAACAGTTTCTCCATGGTGTTGAGGTAGAGGTTTAGACGTTCTCCCCATTCTTTCCATTTGAGTTTGCCGGTGACGCGTACGGCTTCGGAAGCGTAACGTTCGGCCTCGATGCCATTTTCAAGAAGCAGGTGGCCGAGCTCGGTGTTGGGCAACAAGTTGCCGTTGGCGAATAGAGCTGTGCCCAGCCCGGTGCCAATAGTGACGATCAGTACAACGCCGGGCATGTCTTTACCCGCGCCAAAGCGCATCTCGGCCAAGCCGGCGACATCGGCGTCGTTGGCGGCGTATACGGGGCAGCCGGTTTTTTGCGAGAAATACGCGGCAACCGGCAGATCAATAAACGAAGGGTCGATGTTGGCGGCGGTTCGCGCCACACCACGCTGTATGGCCGCCGGGAAACCCATGCCAATCGGCCCTGCCCAATGCTGTTGTTCAATAAGCGCTTGCAGGGTCTTGCCGATGGCTTCGGGCGTAGCCGGGCGGGGTGTCGCTATGCGGATCCGTTCGCTCATCAACTCGCCACTTGTGGTTTCGACGATGGCCGCCTTGATTCCCGTCCCGCCGACATCAATCCCAAGTATTTGCACAATCGTCTCCGGTAGAAAACAGTCCGAGGCGAATGCTAGCTTATTTTTAACCGGACAGCAGCGTGCTGATCATGCGTTCGGCCTGATGCAGATAGCCACTCCCAAACAAATTAAGATGATTGAGGACGTGATAGAGCTGGTAGAGCGTTTTGCGCTGTTCAAAGCCATCGTCCAGCGGCCAGGCTTCACGATATGCCGCATAAAAACTGCCGGGAAATCCGCCGAACAGCTCGCTCATTGCCAGATCGGTCTCGCGGTCGCCGAAATAAACCGCCGGATCAAATAGCGCCAGCCTTCCCGTTTCATCCACTGCCGCGTTGCCGTGCCACAGGTCGCCGTGCAGCAGGCTGATGTCAGGTTGATACCCCCTGAACAAGGCGGGGAGCTTTTCCGCCAGTCGTTCGCCGTCGGTGATGAGCTTTCCCTTGTGCCCATTCAGTTTGGCCAGCGCCAGCTGCGGTAGTAGCCGTTGCCGGGCAAAGAAGCGCGGCCAGCTTTGCTCCACCACGTTGGGCTGCGCTGTACTGCCGATAAAGTTGTCGCGATGCCAGCCAAATTGAGCGCCTTTGATGCGATGCAGCCCGGCCAATGCCCGGCCGGCAGCAATGGCGGCAGTTCGCTCGCGCAAGTGTTGCAGCATGATATGTTCAAGCACAAGAAAGGCATGCCGGTCGCTCACGCCCAGTGCTACGACCTGCGGTACACGCAACAGGGGCGAGGCGCTTAATGCGTTCAAGCCATCGGCTTCGGCCTCAAACATGTCGAATTGCTCAACACGGTTGAGTTTGACAAACCATCGCCCTTGCTCGCTGCTGGCGATGACTGTGCGCGAGATCGAGCCGCCACCCACATCGCGTAGTTGCTGAATGTCACACCTTGTTCCGGTGGCGTGGCCGATGGCCTTGCTCAGCGCGGCACACAGGCTGGTTTTGAGCGGATTGACGGGCGTATTCATGACCTTCTTTGTCAAGATTATGACTTTAGTCGTAGATTGATTTGTGCTTATTAAAGCATCATAGTTGCAGGTTAGTCGAAACAGAATGCAGGGGCACTCTGAACGATCATCACCAGAACTTTAAGCTCATCCTAACCTATCGTACTGTCCGCGCACTTGAACTTAAAATCACTCCAACGACTCGTTGTTTTTATTGCGCTACTGTGCCCGCTGGCCAGTCGTGCGGCTGAGCCTTGGGGCAATGAATCCCTGCAGATTATCATCCTGCTCGGCGCAATATGCGTCGCGGTAGTGATTGTCGTGCTCAACATGTCGCAGGTGCAAAAGCGCCTCCGGAGAGAAATCGTTTTACGCAAAGGTGTTGAGGAAAAACTCGTCAGCAGTTGCGAAATGCTGCGCCGGACCGGCGAGTTGGCCAAGGTTGGTGGCTTTGAAATTGATTTCATTAATAACCGGACCACGTTCTCGGATGAGGCTGCGCGTATCCGTGAAATTGAACCGGGTACTGCGTTGAGCTACGAACAGACACTTTCCTTCTTCGATCCTGAAACACAGTCGATAATTCTGGCCGCCAAGGATGCCGCGATCAAGAAGGGGGTGCCCTGGGATCATGAAGTGCCGCTCACGACAGCCAAGGGAAATCGAGTCTGGGTGCGCGCCCGTGGCGAGGCTGTGGTTCGTGACGGCAAGACGGTTCTGCTGGTCGGTTCAATGCAGGACATTAGCGATCGCAAACTGGTTGAACTGGAACTTCGCCGACGTACCCGGGAACTGGAAATGCACAACAGCATTTTCCGTAAAATCTATCAGGGCACAGCCTTGGATGACATGCTCTATTTTCTGATCAATCAGGTGGAGGAATTGCATCCCGAGATGCTGTGCTCGATTCTTCTGCTCGATGCCGAAGGCAAGCGTTTGTACAATGCTGTGGCACCAAGTTTGCCGGACTCTTACACCAAGGTGCTCAATGGCGTAGCGATAGGTGAGGGCGTTGGTTCCTGCGGGACGGCGGCGTATCGGGGTGAGCGCGTGATCACCGATAATTTGCTGGAGCATCCTTACTGGGCGGCTTTCCGTGAGCTTGTACGCTCAGCGGGTCTGCAATCCTGCTGGTCGCAACCCATCAGCAACTTCGGCGGCATTGTGGTTGGAGTTTTTGCCATCTATCATCGACAGCCGGCAACGCCAAGCGATGACGAGATTGAATTGCTCGAAAGCTATGCCCGCTTAGCCGATTTGATCATCGAACGTTCGCGTACCGAAGAGAAGATTCGCAGTCTGGCCTATTATGATGCGCTGACGCAGTTGCCCAACCGGCGCATGCTGGACGATCGTCTGGGGCTGGCTATGGCTCTCAGCAAGCGCAGCAGCCGTTATGGGGCACTGATGTTCCTTGATCTGGATAACTTCAAGCCGCTCAATGATACCCACGGTCACAGTGTCGGAGATTTGCTTCTGATTCAGGCAGCGCAGCGTATTTCCGCATGCGTGCGTGAGATGGATACCGTTGCCCGCTTTGGCGGGGACGAATTTGTGGTGATGCTCAGTGAACTCAATGAGGACAAGGCAGAATCAGTTGCTATGGCGGGGCAGGTGGCAGAAAAAATCCGCAGCGCCTTGGCCGAGCCATATGTGCTGACCGTCAAGCATAATGGCAAAGCGGATGAGCTTGTCGAGCACTGCTGCACGGCAAGTATCGGTGTGGCGCTATTCGTCAATCACGAGGCGTCGCTCGACGATATCCTCAAGTGGGCTGATCTGGCCATGTATCAGGCTAAAGACGCGGGGCGTAATTCGATCTGGTTCTACGGCTGACCCGAGATGTCAGGGTTTCAGGGCTTGAGCAGCTCGATCAGCTCGGTCTGCGAACAGCGCGGCTTGCTGCGTGAACCCCGGCGCGGGTGGTAGCTGCCGTTGGCATCCATATCCCAGGATTGCAGGTTATCCGTCAGATAGATCTGCAGACCTTCGGTGATGACGCGACGCTTGAGTTTCATGTCAAGAATAGGGAAGGCCAGTTCGATGCGGCGGAAGAAATTTCGCTCCATCCAGTCGGCACTGGAGAGATAGACTTTTTCCTCACCGCCGGCGTAAAAATAGAACACGCGATGGTGCTCAAGCAGCCGGCCGATGATTGAACGGACATGGATGTTTTCGGATAGTCCTTTTATTCCGGGGCGAAGGGCGCAGACGCCGCGCACGATCAGATCAATTTTTACGCCAGCCTGCGAGGCTTCGTAAAGCGCACTGATGACCCCGGGTTCGAGCAGCGAATTCATTTTGGCGATGATGCGTGAGCGCTTGCCGGCACGGGCCGCCACCGCCTCGTCTCGAATCGCCGTTAAAATGTTCTGCTGCAATGCGAAAGGAGCCTGCCAGAGATGTTTGAGTGACTGGGCACGGCCAAGACCCGTGAGCTGTTTAAAGACCTCGTTCACATCGGTGCCGATATCTTCGTTGCAGGTGAGCAAGCCGAAATCAGTGTATAGACGTGCGGTTTTCGGGTGGTAGTTGCCGGTGCCCAGATGTACATAGCGGCGCAACAGGCTGCCGGATTTCCCTTCCTCGCGGCGCACAATCATCAGCATCTTGGCGTGGGTCTTGTAGCCGACCACGCCATAGACGACATGAGCGCCGACTTCTTCCAGCTTGGTGGCCCAGCCGATATTGGCTTCTTCGTCGAAACGCGCCATGAGTTCAACAACGACGGTGACTTCCTTGCCATTTTGTGCCGCACGCAACAGCGACTGCATGAGCACGGAGTCGGTTCCGGTACGGTAAACCGTCATCTTGATGGCGACCACCTGGGCGTCAGTGGCGGCCTGATCGAGTAGTTCGATGACCGGCGTGAAACTCTGGTAGGGATGATGCAGGAGGATGTCACTAGCACGTATGGCATCGAAAACATGGTGACATTTTTGTAGCGACTTGGGCGTTCCTGGCTGGAAAGGCTGGAATTTGAGATCGTCGCGCAACACCCAGTCGGGAACCTGCATCAGGCGCACCAGATTGACCGGGCCGGCAACGCGGTAGAGATCGGCATCGCCGAGGTTGAATTGCGCAAGCAGGAAATTAGCCATGAGTTCAGAGCAGTTGTCGGCAACTTCCAGACGTACGCCATCGCCAAAGTGGCGCTGGGGTAATTCGCCCTGGATTTTCGCGCGTAGATTTTTGACTTCTTCCTCGTCGACAAACAGGTCGCTGTTGCGGGTGACGCGGAACTGATAACAGCCGAGGACATTCATTCCGGAAAATAATTCGCCGACAAAGGCATGCAGTACCGAGGAAAAAAACACGAAACCATATTCACACTCGCACAGTTCTTTGGGCAGGCGAATGACGCGCGGTAGGACGCGCGGGGCCTGCACGATGGCGGCGCCGGAACTGCGGCCGATGGCGTCCTTGCCTTCAAGTTCAACCGCAAAGTTAAGGCTCTTGTTAAGAACGCGCGGGAAGGGGTGCGACGGATCAAGACCGATCGGCGTCAATACCGGCATGACCTCGCGCAGAAAATAACCTTTGATCCATTCGAGCTGCGCTTCAGTCCAGTCGCTGCGGCGGATGAAGCGGATGCCTTCGGCCGCAAGCTCGGGAAGAATTTGATCGTTGAATAGCGCATATTGTTCTTCAACCAGCGCGTGGGCTTCGTCACTGATCAGACGGTAAGCGGCGCGCGCCGTCAGGCCGTCGGTGGTGACCGCAACGGAGTTGAGTTTGACCTGTTCTTTGATGCCGGCGACGCGTATCTCGAAGAACTCGTCGAGGTTGCTACTGACGATGCACAAAAATCGTAGCCGTTCGAGCAGTGGAGTGCGCGAATTCTTGGCTTGAGAGAGAACCCGGCGGTTAAAGGCCAGAATGCCAAGTTCCCGGTTCAGGAAATTCTGGGTGGGAAAGTGCGCAGCGTTGGCAGGCAGGGTGTCAGGATGGGGTGTCATGGCTTCATTGGAGCAGGAATATTGGTGTGTTGCAATAGCGTGATTCTGTTGCGAAACTGTAACAGCGGTATTTCGCTAAACTGGTGAGAAATGAGGTGGCAAGGCAGTTACCGCTTTTTTGTCGCTAAATAGCGGGGTCGTTTGCGATGTTAGAATGCCTGTTTACAAATACAACGGAAATAGAGAATTCAAGCTATGGGTTATGAACAGATCGCGGCGGTTGATCTTGGCTCGAACAGCTTTCGATTGCAGATCGGGCGGGTTGTGGGGGATCAGATTTATCCGCTCGATACGCTAAAAGAACCGGTTCGCCTGGCTTCAGGTCTGACTCGGGAAAAATTGCTTGACGAGGTGTCGCAGCAACGTGCTCTTGAAGCTTTGGGTCGATTTGGCGAGCGTTTACGCGGGTTTCAGACAGACACCGTGCGTGTGGTGGCGACCAATACCCTGCGTGTGGCCAAAAACGCCAAAGCGTTTATCCCGAGAGCCGAAGCAGTTCTTGGCTTTCCGGTGGAAATTATTGGTGGTCGTGAAGAGGCGAGGCTGATTTATATCGGCGCAGCACATGCCTTGCCGTCGGCTAAACACAAACGGCTGGTCATCGATATCGGCGGCGGGTCGACCGAATTCATTATCGGAAAAAAACTTGACCCACTGGCGCTCGAATCGCTGTTTATGGGATGCGTCACTTACACCTTGCGTTTCTTCCCGGACGGCAAAGTGGATAAGAAGCGTTTCTACGAGGCTGAAGTCGCGGCTGCGCGTGAGATTCAAACAATTGCTCTGGATTATCGCCGGATCGGCTGGGCTGAGACCGTTGCGTCTTCGGGGACGGCACGCGCCGTTGCCGATCTGCTTGAATGTAACGCACTCAATCCTGAGGGTGTGAGCGGCATTACCCGCGAGGGACTGGAGAAATTGCGCGCACTGATCATTCGTGCGGGTTCGGCTTCTGATTTGAAACTGGCGGGGCTGCGCACGGATCGCCTTCCGGTTTTCCCCGGCGGCATTGCCATCATGTCGGCAATCTTCTCCGAACTGGGTATTGAGCGCATGACGTATTCCGAAGGCGCGTTGCGTCTTGGCGTGCTCTACGATTTGCTCGGTCGCTTCCATCATCAGGACATGCGTGATGCCACGGTAGTGCAGTTCATGCGCCGCTATCAGGTTGATGCACGTCAGGTCGAGCGGGTCGAACGCACGGCGATGGAGCTGCTGGGGCAATTGATCCCTGTTGACTTGCTGGAGCATGAAGGTGAAGTCCGTTTCTTGCGCTGGGCCGTTGCTTTGCATGAAATCGGTATTTCGATTGCACACAGCGGCTTCCATAAACATGGCGCTTACATTATCAGCTATGCCGACATGCCCGGATTCTCGAAAAAGGATCAGGAGCGACTTGCCCTGTTGGTGCTCGGTCAGCGCGGCAAGCTGGAAAAGCTTCCCTTGACGCCGGAAGCGGAAATCAGCGCAGTCTGGCGTGTTATTTTCTGTCTTCGTCTGGCCGCACTGTTACATCGTTCGCGCGATGATCTGCCTTTGCCGGTTTGTCTTGTCCGAGCGTCAGGTACGGGATTTCAACTCGAACTCCCGCCGGACTGGTTGCTGACCAATCCCCTTAGCGCGGCGGCGCTCACCGAAGAAACCCAGGTCTGGCAACGCATGGGTTTGGCGTTTTCGGTCAAGCGGCGCGCCGCACGCAGCGAACTGGATTAGCCGGTATGGCGAGCGCCACCATTGAAACCAGTGAGCGCGAGGGGCGGCAGCATGTGACGCTCTCCGGGGAGTGGACGCTGGCCAACCTGCCGTTGCCGATTGCCGATCTGGAAAGGCGATTGCAATCACTGGCCGGGCCGCGTGTTAGCTGGGATCTGCAGGCTACTTTGCGCATCGACAGTGTCGGTGCCATTCTTCTCTGGCGAGCCTGGGGGCGGCGCTGGCCATTGGTGCTGGATGTTCCGGCGCAACATCGCAGTGTGTTTGAGCGGGTTGCGGCCATCCGGTCGGGGCAGACGGGTGCGCCGCAAGCGCAGCATCTTGTGTGGCTGCTTGCCCTTGGGCAACTTGTACTCACGGCGGGGAAAAATCTGCGTGAAATCGTGACGCTGATTGGCCAGTTGTTGCTTGATATCGGCTATTTGTTTGTGCATCCGCGTGATATTCCGTGGCGAGAGTTTTCGGCTAATCTTTACAAGAGCGGTGCCCAGGCGCTGCCTGTGACGGCCTTGATTGGTTTTCTGATTGGTGTCGTGCTTTCCTTCCTGTCTTCCCTGCAACTCAAGCTATTCGGTGCCGATATTTTCATCGTCAACTTGCTCGGGATCAGCATCATTCGCGAACTGGGGCCGATGATTGTTGCCGTGCTGGTGGCCGGACGATCCGGATCGGCGATGACTGCGCAGATTGGCGTCATGCGCGTGACCGAAGAGATTGATGCGTTGGCGACGATGGGAGTCTCGCGCAGTTTACGTCTGGTTTTGCCCAAGGTGGTAGCGCTGTCGATTGCCATGCCATTGCTGGTGGTCTGGTGTGCGGCCGCGGGAATTTTCGGGGGGATGGTTTCGGCAAATCTGGAGATGGGGCTGTCTTATGGCTTCTTCGTTGAGGCTTTGCCCAGAGTGGTTCCAGTGGCCAACGTCTGGATCGGGATTGGCAAGGGTTTCTTTTTTGGCATGTTGATTGCCCTGATCTCTTGTCACTTTGGCCTGAAAGTCAAGCCAAATACGGAGAGTCTGTCAGCAAAAACAACAGCGGCAGTGGTTACGTCGATAACAGTGGTGATTGTCGTTGACGCTGTCTTCGCGGTATTGACCCGTGGTATCGGGATGCCGGGAAGCGCATGAACGACAAGTCAGCTCCGGCGTACGTCCCGGTTCATCCGCCCACGCTCCAGATATGCGGGGTCAGCACACGTTTTGGCGATACCGTGATTCATCAAGATATTAATCTGAACGTCGAGGCAGGGCAGATTCTCGGATTGGTCGGTGGTTCCGGTAGTGGCAAGACAACCTTGTTGCGCGAAATCGTCGGCTTGCTCGTGCCGAGCAAGGGGGCGGTCAGGCTCTTCGGATATTCGGTATTGGATCAAAATCCGCTGATCCGGCGTAATGTGCGCCGACGTTTCGGTATGCTGTTCCAGCAAGGGGCTTTGTTTTCTGCGCTTTCTGTTTATGACAATATTGCCTTTCCTTTGCGTGAGTTGCGCGTGCTCGATGAGGAAACCATCCGCGATCTGGTCTTTCTTAAATTGGGTATGGTTGAACTTGAGCCGCGTCATGCGCAACTGATGCCTGCCGAACTGTCAGGCGGGATGGTCAAGCGAGTGGCTTTGGCGCGTGCGCTGGCGCTGGAGCCGGAACTGCTGGTTCTGGATGAACCCACGGCCGGCCTTGACCCTGATCTTGCTGATAACTTTGTCAAGCTGTTGGGTATGCTGCAAAAGGAGCTGGCCTTCACCGTGGTGATGGTGACGCATGATCTGGATACACTGGCGGGTCTGGCGACCCGGGTAGCCGTGCTGGCTGATCAGCGTATCATTGCTTGCGGGACACCTGCCGACGTGCTCGAAGTCGATCACCCGTTTATCCGGAATTTTTTCTGCTCCGAACGTGCCGCGGCAGTTATGCAAAAGGGGTTTGCTTAATCATGGAAAATCGCTCACATGCTCTGATCGCCGGGCTGTTTTCGCTGCTTCTTGGGTTTTCTGCCGTTGCCGCGTTGTGGTGGTTTGGCGGCAAGCATGAAGCGATCAATGAGTATCTGGTAATCAATACACGAAATGCGAGCGGGCTAAACTTGCAGGCGCAGGTTCGCTATCGCGACATTCGCGTCGGCAAGGTGGAAGCAATCGACCTTGACCCGAAAGATCCACGCAATACCCTGATTCGTATCAGCGTCAAGAAAAATATTCCAATCACACGGGGAACCACCTCCAAACTTGGATATCAAGGACTGACAGGTCTCGCCCATGTGTTACTTGAGGATTCCGGTAAGGATGCCACGCCTTTAGAAAGCAGTGGCAGTGAGCTTGCGCGCATTCCGATGCAGGATTCCATGCTGCAGGAGCTCTCGGATGTTGGCGGAGAGACGGTGCGCAATGCGCGCGATTTTCTGGTAAATGCCAATCAGGTTTTGAACCCTGAAAATCGCCAGAATATTGCCAGGACATTGGCCAATATTGAGGCAACGACAAGTAATGCCAAAGAGGCGACAGCGCAACTGCGTCAGTTGGTGACGCCTGAAAACGTGCGCTTGATGAAGTCCACGCTGGTTCATCTCGAACAGACGACCGGGCAGGCCGGGCCTTTT
>JANNGP010000243.1:0-9862 GCA_031403915.1 Betaproteobacteria bacterium | reverse complement strand
GGCAACAACGATCTCGACAAACCCGGCAGCACCGAGCTGGCCCTGCGTTCGATGAGCAGTGCATTGAACACAGACAACCCGACGATTCGCCGAGCGCTTGAACAGAAGCGCAGCCCGGCCTTCGGCAACACGGCACTCTACAAACGAGTCTTTGAACTGGCCGACCGCGCCGCTGCGCAACCGTTGCCGCGCGCGCTCCTCCCGAAAATCGTTCTGCACAGCCCGAAGTTCACCCGCAAGCTCACCACTGAGTGGTTTGCACAGCGCGTGGACGAGCGCCACCAGCGTTGCCTCACGCGCGCCGCCGCACTAGGCAACAACGCCACAAGCCAATAAATACGGACATCTTCAGGCAGGCGATGCCTGCGAGGTAATATCCACGCGCCTCCCAGCCATTCCGGTGATTTTATTCCGAAACATGCGCCACCCCGCCCTGAGCTGAAGCACGGGCGCCTCAAGGCGCACCCGCGCCTCCGGCAACGCCTCGATCAGCGCCAGCCCGTTACACGGAATACGGAAGGATTGTCCTGCGCGCAGGAAGATGTCGCCCGGCACGCCGGCCACCGTCATCCACACCACGCCCTCGACGCAATGCACGCGCACGCCCCGCGCCTTCTTCAGCGGTAGCGGGCGGTTGGCGGCGAGTTGCAGCAAGAGTTGATTGGTCGGCAGATTCATGGCGCACCTCCTTTCGTAGCGGTGAAGGCAGTGTAGATTCGCCGCACAAAATAATACAGTTGCAATACAATAGAATTGTTATCAGCACAGTTCGCACCAAGACAAACTGTACTGGTCTGTACCCACCCCAACTGTATTGGGAGCCACCCAATGGCAAAAACCGAACTGCGCTACGAGAAACTTGCCGACGAACTCGCCGGACTGATCGCCGACAACGTACTGCGCGCCGGCGAGCGCCTGCCCTCCGTGCGCCGGCTGGCCGAAGAACGCCGCCTCTCGGCCACTACCGTCGTGCAGAGCCTGCGCGAACTGGAGCAGCGCGGGCTCATCGAGGCGCGGCCGCAATCCGGCTTCTACGTGCGCCCGCCGCGCACTGCCCTGCCCGAACCGCAGAGCCGAAAACCGCCGCGCTCGGCCACCGTCGTCGATGTCAGCCAGCGCATCTTGCGCGTGCTGCAGACCGGTACGCAACCCGGCGTCGCACCGCTCGCCGCCGCCCTGCCCGCCCCCGAACTCCTGCCCATCGCCGCGCTCAACCGCCTCTACGCCAGCGTAGTGCGCCGCCACCCCAAACTGCTCAATGGCGACGGCCACGTGCACATGGACGAACCCGCACTCGTGCGCCAGCTCGTCAAGCAATCTATGGCGCGCTGCTGCCCGCTCAAGGCCGAAGAGATCATCATCACCAATTCCTGCACCGAGGCACTCAGCCTTTGTCTGCGCGCCGTCACGCAGCCGGGCGACACTGTCGCTGTTGAATCGCCGGCCTACTACCTCATGCTGCAACTGATCGAGACGCTCGGCCTCAAGGCGCTCGAAATCCCCTGCGACCCGCGCAACGGTCTCTCCATCGAAGCGCTCGACCTCGCCAGCCGCCAGCGCCGCATCGCCGCCTGCCTGATCGTGGCCAACGCCAGCAACCCGCTCGGATCACAAATGCCCGATGAGCACAAACGCCGCCTCGTGCGCCTTGCTACCGAGCGCAACATCGCCCTGATCGAGGACGACATCTACGGCGATCTGCACTACGAAGGTTCCCGCCCGTGGCCGATCAAAAGTTTTGACGATACGGGCAACGTCATGCTCTGCGCATCGTTCTCCAAGAGCCTCTCGCCCTCGCTGCGCATCGGCTACATCGCCGCCGGTCGAAGGCATGCCGAACTCGCTCTGCAAAAAACGCTGACCAGCGGTGGCACCAATCCGATTACCCAGATCGTGCTCGCCGAATATCTTGCCTCCGGGGCACACGAGCGCCACCTGCGCCAACTGCGCCGCCACTACGAGATGCAGGTGGCCGCCATGCGTGAGGCCGTGGCCCGCCACTTCCCCGCCGAAACGCGTATCAGCCGGCCGCAGGGCGGCTACGTGCTGTGGGTGGAATTGCCGGACGACATCGACACCAGCGAGCTGCACACCCGCGCCATCGCCGAAGGCATCGCCTTCGTACCGGGAGAACTCTTCTCGGCCAGCGGGATGTATCGCAACTGCATGCGCCTCAACTGCGGCAACCCGATGACGCCGGAAATTGAAGATGCGGTAAAGCGACTTGGGAAGCTGATTGCGCGGTCAGCGGCGAAAAAGAAGCGGGCGAGTTCAAAGGCATAAATAAAATGCCATGTGGGTTGAAGTGGCTTACAATAGTCGGCAAAGCATTTGAAGGTTGGTCGTTTTGTATGTCATGACGGGAAATAATGCGTCATTTAGGTGCCACATTTAACGTTACGCCCTTTGGGATCGCTAATATGTCTATGGAACAATTCTCTGATCTGTTTCGTGCTGTTGGATTCCAGGTTCTGGTGGAAGAAGACCAACTTAAGTTCGAAACTGATGGCCATAAGTTCCGTGTCGAGATTGATGCCGAATGGCGAAGCGCAATCGACGACTTCTACAAGGCGAAACAATATACGTTCTACGAAGATCGAAGACTGCTAACGGCGTACAAGAGCATCGAAGTGCAACTGGCGAAGATCGACGCATCGTCCACATCCCGACCGGATCACGAATTCTCAGACGATAAAGGAAACTCCGTAAGAATTTCGCAGGCTTCTCATGAGTTCTGCATTTCACTTCTGGCCTCAAATGGTACGCAGAAGCCGCTAGAGATCGTGAAGAGACGTTTTCTCCGACGAGTTGATATACGAAAGCCTGACAGAGAAGGCTATATCAAAATCTTCCGCTTCGACGAACTGTTCTTAGTCCCCGTTACTGCGCGATATTTCATTCCAAGAAAGATTGCCCCAGAACTTTTGCTTGAGAGAGCGCTAAGAGCTATCAAGGGGTCGCTATTCAGTCTCTCGTATAGTCTTGGTGAATGTTGGGAACTTCGTGAGCGAATCCTATCAATCGGATCGACGATACCTTTCGCCTTTGAAGAACCGGAATTCAAAATTCCCAAAGCGGTTTACAGCGACGACCTAGTGACCTTCTACAAGGTCGCACGAAGTAGCGTATTCCCAAATCAAGAATTCCTTTCCTACTACCACATTATCGAATACCACTTCCTCAGGGTATCCGATGAAATCCTTCATACCAGCGTGAAATCTCTGATCAACTCCCCGTCCTTTAATACGAGTTACAAGAATGTCAATAAACTCATTTCAGTCCTGAAGAAGAATGACAATTCATCTGATGAAACTGAAATGCTTAAGGCGGTTCTCAAGAAATTCGTGGACGAAGACGATTTGATTGAGCACGTTGGCTCGCTAGAGAAGCAAGCTGGCAAGCAGGTCTACACGGAGACGAAGAAAATGGTGTTCGGGGAAGGTGCATCTATTCGTCTGGAAAAGGGCCATGCACTGAATAGCACAGCGCGCGTGATAAAGCAGGTACGTAACGCACTGGTGCACTCCAGTGACAGATACAACAGGGAAGACTGCTTCATGCCATTTTCTGAATCCGAGTCGATCGTCATTAGTTACATTCCAATTATCAAGTTTCTCGCGGAGAGGATTATTTTCTCTACCGCAGAAAGTGCATAGCCCTGAAAATATCTGAAATTATCTGCGAAATATCTGGGACAGACCACGATTCTTTTTACCCTGCCCCGGCGAGAAGGGTCAGAGACATTTGAAATTTGCAGCTTCAGAAAAAACACGCTGACCCTTTTGGCTCCAAGCGCAAACAGCGCTGCCTTGAGCGCGCCTCCTCTTTACAAGACAACAAGCCACAAGCCAATAAATACGGGCATCTTCAGGCAGCCAAAGAACAGCATGGGTAAACTGATCATTTCGCCAAGAGACATTGCGAACGCCTGCGCAAGCATCGCCCGCATGCCACTGCAAACTCTGCTTTGTTCGCTTGTTCTGCTGATATTAGCCACCGCAGCCACCACAACCCAAGCCGACAGCTCCAGCCGCAGTCTGGCCTCCTACTATGAGCGCCACATGGCACTGCAAGGCGATGTGGCGTATGGCTGGATCGGGCGCGGCGAGCCCCGACGCCTGCTCGCCGGCGTAGTGCAGGTGGGAGTAAGCCAGAATGCATTTTTCGCCCTGCTCTCTGACGGCACGCTGCAAACTTGGGCCGACAGCCCAGAGCGCACCACGACCCTGATGCGCGGCGTGAAGCATTTTGCCGCCGGTGCCTCGGGCTGGTTTGCCATCGACGCGGCCGGTGTGTTGTGGCACGGCAGCGCCGGCGGCGTAACCGCGCAACGCATCGCCGAAGATGTGATCGAAATCAGCATTGGCGATAGCGCCGATTACTTTGTCCGGCGCGACGGCATGCTTTACGTGAAGGGCTTGGCCCACCGCGGCCAATACGGTGACGGCCTGCTCACGGCCACACCCAATTTTTTGGCCACCGCCCGCGAGGCCGTGGCGGTGAAAGCCCACACCGGCCACGCCCTGCATTTGCGCCGCGATGGCGCGGTGATGGGCACCGGCGGCAACCGTTACGGCCCGCTCTCGTCGCACGGCCTGGGCGACAAAGCCGAGCGTTGGGGTCGCATCTTCGAGGGCGCAACGGCGATTGCTACCGGCTCACGCCACTCGCTGGCGATTCGCGCTGATGGCAGCCTGTGGGTATGGGGCCATGGCTTCTCGATTGAACCCATCCGATTGATGGAGCAAGTAAGCGAGGTCGCTGCAGGCGACACGGCGACGATCGCACGTACCCGCGATGGCGCCCTGTGGCAATGGGACGCAGGCCGGAACCAACCCCCGCGCCGCTTGACACTGCCTTGACGCGAAACGAGAAATAGCAAGTCAAGCGCGCAAAGTCGCTTCAACTGTGGCAACCCGGTTATTTTTTACTCAGGATTTCGATTAACTGCGTCGGCGGATACCGGCCACTGCCGACAATCTCTACGTGACCGGCCTTGACGAGCAGTTCCCGCACGCGTCGGTCGGCATCAACGACAGGGTGCCTTTGCTCATCGATGGAGAAGACATCGTCATCTTTGATGCACTGACCTTGCTCGTTGCGAACCCGGCAACTGTCACGTTCGTCAGTGACGATTTTGAAATGCTCGGTTACCGCGTCTTGCAGTGTCCCCGGCTGTTCGACAAATGAAACCCCGGGAGGAATCTCCGTCCATTTATTCCCGGCGATGATTTGGCATGCCAGATTGACGATGCCGAAACTAAGCAGTGAATGAGGCAGCGAGCCGCAGTGCGCAGCCGCACGAATGCCGCCAAATGGCGCTGATACGGTGACAAGGCGGGTTTGAGCCCCGGTGAGTGGCAGGCCTTTTTCCTTGACGAGCGCGCGCCGGGCAATCAACCCGCCCTGGCTGTGGCCGAGGACGGTGATCTTGCGCATCTTGGCTTTGCTCACCAATTGATCGAGTACTTGCGCGAGTTGCTGACCACTGTCGGAAATGCGGTCGCGATCGTCGTAGTTGAAACAGTAGGCTTGTTTGCCTTGGGCTTTGAAAGCCTCGGCCATGATTTCATATTGGCCGGCAGACGCCGAGCAACCATGCACGATGACAACCAGTTCAAGAGCCGGGTCAAGTTCAACAGGCCGGTCAAAAGCCGTATTGCAAATGCCGAATTGCTCGATTTTGAACGTGAGCCGCTCGCCGGGAAGTGCCGATAATTCGGCGGGCGAAATGGACAGGCTTGTGGCGCAACCCCCAAGCAGGAAAAAGCGCGCGGGCGATTCAGAAGGTCGAAACAGTCATTCCTGCTACGGAGCAGTCTGCAAGTCGCACCGTGAATGAGGCTGCGCACGCACTTGCCGACAGCGTTCAGTACGTCGCAGGTGACTACCCTTCATTCGGCGGACAGAAGAAGGGCTACTTTCCCGGCTACCTGAAGAATTTGGAAGCGTGGTGTGCTTCAACAGATGCACATCCGAAAGCCCAGGCCGTACTCGCCTATGTACGAAAGGGTACTGTCGTTCGTGACTTGATAGAGCAACAGTTGCTCGTCGCCAGGAATAACGTTCTCCTCACAAGTTGGGACGATGATGGCGCCGAGCCCATGCTTTTGAAGCAGCTCACTGCAAAGGATGGCATCAAGGACCAAGGCGGCGCGCTGATTCGCTGGGTTGTGGAAAGCGCGCCTGGTGAACTGCTGACGGACACCTGGACCGATAAGTCGCTCCATGTAGCGTGGGAGCGCTTTTACACCAGTCAGCAGACGCAGCGTGGAACCTGCGCTGTCACTGGATCGTTGGAGACGCTGCTCGCAAGCACACATCCCAAACGGCTTCGAAACCCCGGCGACGGCACGAAGCTGCTGGCATCGAACGACAAGGACGGCTACACATATCGCGGACGTTTCCGCAACGCAAAAGAAGCACTCTCGGTCGGCTTCGATGTCACGCAAAAAGCGCACAACGCGTTGCGTTGGCTGATTCCTCGCCAAGGCTACCGAAATGCGGAGCAAGTCATCGTCAGTTGGTCTGTTGGCGGCGAGGAAATACCCGACCCTTTCATGGACTCGCTTAGGCTCACGACCGCCTTGGGCCTGCCCGCCGATACCGTCCCGGCAGACACTGCCCAGGCGTTTGCCGTGCGGTTGAAGCGATCAATTGCAGGCTACGGCTCCAAGCTTGACCCGGACGCCGAAATCGTTGTCATAGGTCTGGATTCCACGAACGGCATGAAGGGCCGACTGGCCGTCATGTACTACCGCGAACTGAAGGGGTCCGAATTTCTTGGCCGCATCGAAGCGTGGCACGCCAAGGTCGCATGGCACCAGAACTTCGGCAAGGACAGTCACTTCATCGGTGCTCCTGCGCCCAAGGACATTGTGGAAGCCGCATTCGGCAGGCGGGTCGACGACAGGCTGCTCAAGTCCACGATCGAACGGTTGCTGCCCTGCATCGTTGACGGACAAACGATTCCACATGATCTTGTTCTGGCGACGTCACGTCGGGCGAGCAACCGCACCGCGTTCAAGCCGAACGAACGCTGGGAATGGGAAAAGTGCCTAGGCATCGCCTGCGCAATGTTCAAGGGTCTTCATACGGAAAGGAACTATCAAATGGCACTGGAGCTGGATCGAACCACACGCGACTATCTGTACGGCCGCCTGCTGGCCATCGCAGAGAACATTGAAAGCTCCGCCCTCTTCG
This sequence comes from Betaproteobacteria bacterium, assembly GCA_031403915.1. Lineage (GTDB taxonomy): Bacteria > Pseudomonadota > Gammaproteobacteria > Burkholderiales > Rhodocyclaceae > Propionivibrio. Next base: position 2,659 of record JANNGP010000243.1, on the reverse strand, counting down.
CCGCAGGCGAGAAGCGCGACACCGGCGCGGCAAGACTGATGCAACGGTTCGCGGACAGGCCGTTTTCAACCTGGAAGACGATCGAGACTTCACTTGCACCCTACAAGTCGCGCCTGCGCGCGCAACGCGGCGGCCTGCTGTTCAAGCGCGAGCAATTGCTTGACGACACCATGGCCAAGTTCAAAGCCGATGACTACGTGAACGACGCCCCTCTGACAGGCGAATTCCTTCTCGGCTATCACTGTCAACGTCACGATCTCCGACCGCCAAAAGTAGGCGCCGATGCTGACAACGACATCCAGACAACCACGAGTGCCGAAGGAGCCACGAGATGACCACCCTGAAAAACAAGATCGACTTCGCCGTCATCTTCCGCGTTTCAAAGGCCAACCCGAACGGTGACCCTTTGAATGGAAATCGCCCACGCATCGACTTCGCAGGGCATGGTGAAGTCACCGATGTTTGCCTGAAACGCAAGGCACGCGATCGGCTGCTCGACAGATTTGAGGCGCTTGATGTATCAGCGCGCGCCGGCCAGGCCATCTTCGTTCAATCCGACGAGCGTCGTGTCGACGACGCCAAGAATCTGCGCGTGCGGGCCGAGAAGGTACTCACAACAGATGTCATGAAAAGCAGGGACGGCGCCGTCAAGGCAGCCTGCGCCGAATGGTTCGACGTACGTGCTTTCGGGCAAGTGTTCCCGTTCAAAGCTAAGAAGGGCAAGAAGAGCAAAGGCGACGACGCCGATACGGCCAGCGAACAGGACTCCGACGGTGTGTCGATCCCGGTGCGAGGGCCCGTCACGATTCAGTCTGCCTTCAGCATCGAGCGAATCGACCTGGAGAGCACGCAGATCGTGAAGAGCACCAGCTTGGAAGGCGATGGCGAGAAGCGGCAGTCAGACCAGATGGGAATGAAGCACCGCGTCGATCGCGGCGTCTATGTGACCTACGGGAGCATCAATCCTCAACTTGCCGAGCGAACGGGATTCAGTGAAGCGGATGCGAATGTGCTGAAAGGCATCCTTCCCAAGCTGTTCGAGAACGATGCCTCATCAGCCCGTCCCGACGGCAGCATGGAAGTGCTCAGCGTCGTTTGGTGGCAGCACAACTGCAAATCGGGTCAGCACTCGTCGGCCAAGGTGCATCGATCTATCAGCGTCAATCCTGACGGTTCAGTTGGGCGAGTCGATCTCGGCGGATTGACGCCAGAGGTCATTCCGGGATTCTGACTACGGGGCGGCATCGTCGGCTTGACTGGCGCCGACTACCGACCCGCCCAATACCCCGGCTCCCTACTCTGATGCGCCACCGCGAGCACGATGATGGTGTCACCGCTCACGCGGTACACCAAGGTGTAGGGGAAGTCCTTCAGATGCCAGGCGCGGACCCCGGGGTAGCTGGCCCTGCCCAGACGCGGCATGACGGCCAGCAAGCGCAAGGCGCGCTGCACGGCCCACTCGAACTGTTCTGCCACAGCCGGGCCACCGTCGGTCAGGTACCACTGCGTGGCCTCGAGAAGCTCCTGCTGCGCCTGGGGCCGAAACTCGTGCATCACTTCTTGGCGCCGTGCGCCTCGATCATCGTGCGCATCCGTGCAAACACCTCTTCGGCAGGGATGCTCTTGACCAGCCCGGCGTCCAGTTCGGCTACGCGTCGCGCGATTTCCTCTTCCCAGCCGGGTTGCAGCGGCGGCGGCGGAAGCACCGTGTCGATCAGACGCTCGACAAGCTCAGCGCGCTCTTCGGCGGTCAGTTCCAGGGCGGCGGCTTCGACGGAATCCAGCGATGCGTTCATGGAGCACTCCAATAGGCTGGCGAGCCGCAAGTTTATTCCTGGCTGCAATGCAGCATTGAAACTCGTGCCGATATGCGACTCGCCCAATTTCCATGGACGAGCCTGACCCCATCCCCCTGTCGGCCCTGCAGCACTGGGCCTACTGCCCGCGCCAGTGCGGGCTGATCCACCTGGAGCAGGCCTTCGACGACAACCTGCACACGCAGCGCGGCCAGGCGGTGCATGCGCAGGTGGACAAGCCCGGCGTCGAGGAGCGCAAAGGCTTGCGCGTCGAACGCGCCTTGCCGGTGTGGCACGACTCGCTGGGGCTGATCGGCAAGGCCGACGTGGTGGAGTTCGAACCCGACGGCACACCCTACCCGGTGGAATACAAACACGGCAGCCGCCACAAGGCCGCCGACATCGCCGCCTGTGACGACGTCCAGCTCGCCGCGCAGGCGCTTTGCCTGGAGGCGATGACCGGCCGCGCAATCAATGAAGGTGCGCTGTACTACGCCAGTTCCAAGCGCCGTCGCGTGGTGCCGCTCACGCCAGAACTGCGCGCGCTGGTGGTGCAGACGGCCCAGGCGGTGCGTGACATGCTCAACGCTGGTTCGCTGCCGCCGCCCACCACCGATGTGCGCCGCTGCCGCGGCTGCTCGCTGCGCGAGCGCTGCCAACCCGAAGCGCTGACGCGTTTGCAACATGGCGACGCAACCCACGGCCTGTTCGATCCCGACGCCTGAACGTCGCACACCATGCAACTGCTGAACACGCTCTACGTCACCACGCCTGAGAGCTGGCTGCGGCTGGACAACGACACCTTGCGCGTCGAAGTCGACAAGGAAACCCGGCTGCGCGTGCCGCTGCATCACCTGCAGGCG
>JANNGP010000242.1:0-8324 GCA_031403915.1 Betaproteobacteria bacterium | reverse complement strand
CTGGTAAAGCAGCACGCAGGCCGAATCATGCGCGCCACGCCCGACGCGGCCGCGCAGCTGGTGTAGCTGCGAGAGGCCGAAACGCTCGGCATGTTCGATGACCATCAGGCTGGCATTGGGCACGTCGACGCCGACTTCGATCACCGTTGTCGCGACCAACACATCGACCTGCCCTGCCGCGAAGGCGGCCATCGCTGCGGCTTTTTCCTCGCCCTTGAGGCGACCATGTACAAGGCCGATGCGCAGGTCATCCAACTCGGCGGTCAGCACTTCGTAGGTGTCAAGCGCGGTTTGCAGTTGCAGCTTTTCGGATTCCTCAATCAGCGGGCAGACCCAATACACCTGCCGCCCGGCAGCGATGGTGGTGCGCACACGGGCGATCACTTCGTCGCGCCGCTGATCGGAAATCAGTTTGGTGGTGATCGGTGTGCGTCCGGGCGGCATTTCGTCGAGCACCGAGACGTCGAGGTCGGCGTAGTAGCTCATGGCCAGCGTGCGCGGGATGGGCGTGGCCGACATCATGAGCTGATGCGGCGGGCTTGAGTGCTTCGTTCCTTTGCGCCGCAACTCCAGCCGCTGGGCAACACCAAAACGATGCTGTTCGTCGACAATGACGAGCCCGAGCCGCGCGAAATCGACGCGCTCCTGAATCAGCGCATGGGTGCCGACGATGAGCTGCGCGCTGCCGGCGGCCTGCGCCTGTGCTTCACGTTTGGCGGCCGACTTCTGGCTGCCCGACAACCACGTAACTTCGATGCCGAGCGGCGCAAGCCAGTCGCGCAATTTCAGGTAGTGCTGCTCGGCGAGGATTTCGGTGGGCGCCATGAAAGCCGCCTGATAGCCCGCCTCGATGGCCTGGCACGCAGCCAGCGCAGCAACGATGGTCTTGCCGCTGCCCACATCGCCCTGCAACAGGCGCTGCATCGGATAGGGTTGCGCGAGGTCGGTAGAAATTTCCTTGGCCACGCGGCGCTGTGCACCGGTGAGCGAAAAGTGCAACACGGAGAGCAATTGCTTTGCCAGCTTGCCGGCGGATTTAAGTACCGGCGCGCCCTTCTGGCGGCGCGCGAGATACGCACGGCGCAGCGAAAGCTGCTGGGCCAGCACTTCATCAAACTTGATGCGCCGCCAGGCCGGATGCGTGCGCAATTGCAGCGTCGCTTCATCGACCTCGGGCGGCGGCGCGTGCAGCAGACGCACGGCCTTGCCGAAGCCGCACAGTTTGCGGGCCTTGAGCCAGGCCGGGTCGAGATGCTCAGCCAGATCGGCAGACTCCAGCGCGACGGCAATGAGTTTGCGCAGCGCGTATTGCGAGACGCCCGCAGTGGCCGGGTACACCGGCGTTAGCGACTGCGGCAGCACTTCGTCGGCGCCGACCACGCGCACGCGCGGGTGCACCATCTCGGCGCCGAGAAAGCCGTGGCGCACCTCGCCGAAGAGGCGCAGTTTTTTCCCCTCATCGCGCGCCCGTTCGAGCTGCTTGGTCTGGCTGCCATAGAAATTGAGGAAGCGCAGCACCAGCTCGCCACTCTCGTCTGCCGCGCGAGCAACCAGCTGGCGACGCGGGCGGAACTGCACCGAGACGCCGTTCACCGTCACCTCGACCTGCACCGGCATACCCGCCGGCGCGGCGGCCACGGGGGTGATGCTGGTTTCGTCCTCGTAGCGCATCGGCAGATGCAGGACGAGGTCGTCGTTGCGAACGAGGCCAAGCTTGCGCAGCTTGTCTTGCAGCGCGGGTGCGGCTTTAATTTCGTGAAGATTACCCATCAGTCGGCAATAGCCTGTTGAAAAACCCGAATTGCAACCACGAAGAACACGAAGAGACCCACTTCCCTTACTCCGAATGCAAAACCTTTTGTCGTGTGCCTGTTCACGAATTGTGCCCTTCGTGGCCTTCGTGGTTAATTCCTATTCATTAACACCAGTACACCGTCAGCCTCTACCAACGCCCCGCGCGGCAAACCGGAAACCTGTATCGTCGCCCGCGCCGGATACGGCTCGCTGCAATAGCGCGCCATCGCATCATTGACCTTGGCGAAATTAGCGAGATCGGTCACGAAGATGTTGATTTTAACGAGATCGGCGAGCGAGCCGCCGGCCGCCTCGGCGACGGCTGCGAGGTTTTGGAAAACGCGCTCGATCTGCGCGTCGACGCCCTCGACCAACAGGCCGCTGGCCGGGTCCAGCCCGATCTGGCCGGAAAGATAGACGGTACCTTGTGCCTTGACGGCCTGCGAGTAGGGGCCAATGGCACCGGGAGCGTTGGGCGTGGAAATGATCGTTTTGTTCATAGCGTTGTCCATCGTTGAGTGGTAACAACGTAATTGAACCACGAAGCGCACAAAGTGCACGAAGAATGACAAATACTTTCTTCCGTTTCTCTTCGTGTTCTTCGTGACCTTCGTGGTAAAAGGTTTTTTATGACTACTGAAATCATCGCCAATCTGGAAAAAATGCTCGGCGGGCCGCGGGATAGCGCGCTACTCCGCTATTCGCTCGGCAACGAATATTTGAAAGCCAGCGATCCATCCAAAGCCGTGGAATGCTTTCGTGCCGCCGTCGAACGCGACCCTAACTATTCTGCCGCCTGGAAGCTACTCGGCAAGGCATTGGTCGAATGCGGCGATGCTGACGCTGCGCTCGACGCCTTCACGCAAGGCATTCGTGTTGCAGAAGCCAAGGGCGATATTCAGGCGGCGAAGGAAATGGGCGTGTTTGCCAAACGGCTTCTAAAATTTACCCGGCCTGCAGGCCAATAGACACGGCAATCTTAAAGACATCAATGCTGCGAGTCAATATCCATGCGGGTTCTGGCGATGCCTAACGTTTAGCACCTTTCGGCATCAACATCACCGCATCAATCCCCAGCGCCTTCATTTTCTCGCGCGCTGCTTCCGCTTCTTCCTTGTTCTTGAAGGGGCCAACCTGTACGCGCGCTTCAATCGTTGACGGAATGCCTTCAAGCGTCAGCTTGGCGTGCAGCTCCTCCGCACGACGCGGATCGGAGAAAACGCCGGCCTGCAAGGCATAACCGGAGAATAACCGGGGAGGCGCAGGCTGCGGCTGTGCCGCCGCGATAGGCGGCTCGGCTCGAGCAGCAGGAGCGCTTACCGGCGCCGCTTTCGTCTCAGACGTCCGGGTTGGCGCAGAAGCGGCTGGCTGGCTGGCCGAAGCCGGCTTGCCGCCAGGTCGAAACGCTTGCGGCAGCACGGGTTGTGCGGCCACCTCCGGGCGCGGCGGGAGGTCTACCACCGGCGCCGATTTATCCACCGGTGCGGCGCTGGATTCGGGCGTGGAGTCTTTTGACTCCTTCTTTTCTTCCTTGTTGGCCTCGGGTGAGGGTTCGGCTGGTGTTACCGGCTGCGTCACGGTCTTTTTGGGCACCGGCACGGGTTCGTTAAACGCTGGCGCACTCGGCTCCGCATCACGCTGCGCGCTCAGATAGTCAAACATCGCCAGACCGCCCAGCAAGGCAATAATCATCAGGCCGGCAAAACCCATTCGCCAGGCCAGTTTGCGCTTGATGTCGGACAGCTCGTTGTGTTCTTCCCTGTTGCTCGTCTGGCTAGCGGCCATGTTATCTCCCTGCCGGTGTTGTACCGTCAACGTCAATTATTGCGAAGATTATTGCACATCCCGATTGCGCACCAAGGCTACCACCAGTTCGGCTTCAGCACGTGATATCCCGCAATGCTGCGAAACGGTTGCGGCATCATGCCCCTGCATCGCCATCTGCATGGCATCGCTATAGAGCGGTGATACGTTCTGTGTGACTTGTGACTTGGAACTCTCGCGCCGTTGCTCTTCGCGCAAAATGAGCACTTCGGCACGCAAACCACCCACCTCTTTACGCAACTGCGTGAGCTCGCGTTCAAGGGCTTCAACCATCGGCTGTCCCGGCGCTACAGGCGGCGCCTCGTTCCACGGAAAGTCAAACTCCGAGAGCTTTGGAGGCGACGCTGCTGAATCAGCGGAGCCACTTGTGTCACTTGTGCCGGACGATTCCGGATCCTGAACGGCCGCATAGGCAGCAACAGCCGACTGCGCTGACAAGGGGCTGGGAACTTCAAGGGCATCTCGCTCCCGTTTCAAACGACGGATGCGCAAGAAAGCGAAAGCAACGTACAGCACCAGCAACGCGATAATCGCGAGCAGTGCTTCGCGCCAGCTCAAATTGGCCAGTACCTCAAAATCCATCGGTCGCCTGTGTCAGAGTGTCTGGGCGGTATTATGCCAGACACTTCCACAGGCTTTAGTAAATCGCCTCAAACAGTCCGGCGGCACCCATGCCCGTCCCGATGCACATGGTCACCATGCCGTAGCGTTTTTTGGTGCGCTGCAGACCATGCACGAGGGTTGCCGTGCGAATTGCCCCGGTCGCGCCCAGCGGGTGGCCGAGCGCAATGGCGCCGCCCAGCGGATTGACCTTGGCCGGATCGAGATCGAGCGTGCGCATGACGGCCAGCGACTGCGCCGCAAAGGCTTCGTTGAGTTCGAACCAATCCACATCCTGCTGGCTGATTCCGGCCTGCTTGAGCACACGCGGAATCGCTTCGATCGGGCCGATACCCATGATCTCCGGCGGCACACCGGCCACCGAGAAGCCGACAAAACGCGCCAGCGATTTCAGGTTGTACTGTTTGAGTATTTTCTCGGATACCAGCAACACGGCGGCGGCACCGTCGGACATTTGCGAACTGTTGCCCGCCGTAACCGAGCCCTTGGCGGCAAAAACGGGTTTGAGTTTGGCGAGTTTCTCCAGCGAACTATCCGGGCGCGGCCCTTCGTCGGTATCGGCAAGAACCTCTTTGACCATGACATCACCGGTTTTCAGATTCGGCACATGCGCTGTGACGGCGTACGGTGAAATTTCCGCTTTGAAGTGCCCGGCCGCAATCGCTGCACAGGCTTTCTGATGTGACCCGACGGCAAAGGCATCCTGATCCTCGCGCGAAATTTTCCATTGCGTAGCGACCTTCTCGGCAGTCAAGCCCATGCCGAAGGCGATAGCGTAATTCTCATCCTTCTCGAAGAAAGCCGGGTTCATGGCGATCTTGTTGCCCATCATCTGGTTTAACAGCGACATGGTTTCAGTACCGGCGGCGACCATCACATCGGCCTCACCCAGGCGAATCCGGTCAGCGGCCATGGCCACCGCCTGCAGCCCCGAGGAGCAAAAGCGATTGATAGTGATGCCCGGCACGGTGTTTGGCAAACCGGCCAGCAGCAGGCCAATGCGCGCGACGTTCATGCCCTGCTCGGCTTCCGGCATGGCGCAGCCGACGATCACATCGCCGATCAGCTTTGGATCAACTGCAGGCACCTGCGCGACAACCGATCGGATAGCATGCGCGAGCATATCGTCCGGCCGCACATGGCCGAACATGCCTTTACGCCTGCCGACCGGCAAACGTGTTGCGGCGACGATGTAGGCGTCCTGAATCTGTTTGCTCATACAACCTCCACAATCTTGAACCACGAAGAACACGAAGAAAGCGCAAAGAATTTATTGGTGAAACTTGGTGTGCTTTGTCCCTCTACAGGGAGGCTTCGCGCTGTCTTGGTGGTTAGCATTTAATTCCTCAACGGCTTGCCGTTGTCCAGTGTGTACTGAATTCTCTGCTGTGTCTTTTCATTCTTCAGCAGTTCAACGAAAAGCTTGCGCTCGACTGTCAGCAGCCATTCCTCATCGACCAGCGACCCAGTCTCAACATCACCCCCGCACAAGGCCGTCGCCGCATATTTGGCCACCAGATAATCGTGCGCGGAAATCATGCCGCCTTCCTTCATGTTGGCCAGCATCATTTCACAGTTGGCGATCCCGGTACGCCCGGCCACCTTGATGTTGCGCGGCGAGAGCTTCGGGCAGTAACCAGCTTCGGCCATGCCACGTGCCTCACGCAAGGCAACGTAGAGCAACTCGTTGGCGTTAAAAACAATCTTGTCCGACTCAAGAACGAAACCCAGTTCTTTCGCCTGCGCGCCGCTCTTGGAGACATTGGCCATGGCGATGGTCGTAAATACCGGCTGGATGAATTCAAACGGATCGTTGCCGCCCGTCTTTGCCGCATTCTGCCAGGCACGTATTGCGAATTCCTTGCAGCCGCCACCGGCCGGGATCAGCCCGACGCCGGCTTCGACCAGCCCGATGTAGCTCTCCAGCGCCACGACACGCTTGGCGCAGTGCATCAGAAACTCACAGCCGCCGCCCAATGCCATACCCTGAACACCAGCAATGACGGGCACCTTGGCGTACTTTAGGGTCATCGATGCCTTTTGGAATTCGGCGATAAAGGTTTCCAGCTGATCGAACTGCCCGGCCTTGATGGCTTCCATCACCTCCTTGAGATTGGCACCGAAAGCGAACGGTGCGTCGTGCCACACCACCAGACCTTTGAAGCCGGCTTCGGCGCGTTTTACCGCCTCCTGCACACCGAGGATCACGTCGCGGCCGAGCGTATGGTGCTTGGTCAACACACTGAGAATGGCGATTCCGCTGTCGACTTCGGGCAAGGTCCACAAGCGTACGCTGCCGTTTTCCCAGACTGTAGTGCCTTCAGGCGCCGTTTCGCCCAACACGTGCTCGGGAAAAATCTGCCGCTGATACACCGGCAGGCTTGAGCGCGGCTTGATGGCATTGGCACTTGCCGAATAGGACCCCTCAGCCGAATGCACGCCATCGCGAGCAAAAACCCAGGCCGGCAGCGGCGCTTTGGCCATCGCGCTACCCGCATCGATATCGCTCTTCACCGCGTCTGCAATGGCTTCCCAGCCTGCCGCCTGCCAGGTTTCAAACGGCCCTTGCGCCCAACCGAAGCCCCAGCGCATGGCGAAATCAATGTCGCGGGCATTATCAGCCACCTCAGCAAGGTGGAAGGCGACGTAGTGAAACACGTCGCGGAAAATCGCCCACATGAACTGTGCTTGCGGATGTTCGCAGGCGCGCAGTTGCGCAAACCTTTCGGTCGGGTTTTTGTTCTTGAGAATCGCTTCGACTTCAGGGCCAATCTCGCCGACTGAGTCGCGGTAATCCTGTGTTGCGAGATCAAGCACCTTGATCGCCTTGCCATCCTTCTTGTATATCCCGCAGCGCGTTTTCTGACCTAACGCGCCTTGTGCAATCAGCCCTGATAACCAGGCCGGCGCAGCGTAGTAGCTGTGCCACGGATCGTCCGGCAGGGTGTCCTGCATGGTCTTGATGACATGCGCCATGGTGTCCAGACCAACCACGTCGGCGGTGCGATACGTTGCACTCTTGGCGCGACCGATAATCGGGCCGGTCAGCGCATCGACCGCATCAAATCCCAAACCAAACTGCTGCGTGTGGTGCATCACCGCCAGCATGGAGAAGACGCCGACGCGGTTGGCCACAAAGTTCGGCGTATCAAGCGCCCGCACCACGCCTTTGCCAAGGCGCGAAACAAGCCAGGACTCCAGATTGTCTAGCAGTTCCGGCGCGCTTGTTTTGGTGGCGATCAGTTCGACCAGATGCATGTAGCGCGGCGGGTTGAAGAAATGGATGCCACAGAATTGCGCGAGCAAAGCCTCGGGCAAGCCTTGCGACAAACGGTTGATCGACAGGCCGGAGGTATTCGAAGCGATGATCGCGTTGGGTGAAATGAAGGGCGCGATCTTGCGATACAGATCATCTTTCCATTCCATCTTCTCGGCGATGGCCTCGATGATCAGGTCGCAATCCTTGAGTTGATCGAGATGCTGATCGTAATTGGCGGCATCGATGTAGGCCACGCGATCAATGGTGGCCAACGGTGATGGCTCAAGTTTTTTGAGTCCGTCGAGGGCTTTTTTAACGATCCCGTTGGGATCACCTTCTTTGGCCGCCAGATCAAACAACAGCACCGGCACTTCGGCATTGGCCAGATGCGCGGCAATCTGCGCTCCCATCACGCCCGCCCCGAGTACCGCGGCTTTACGTACGATAAAGTTACTCACGATTTCCTCCCTGACGGTCTCAGCGACACCCGAAGAGATAAGGCAGCGCGACCCCTATTGCACAGAATTAAACGGTCGTTTGAATTATAGGTGCTTCCCTGCGCAGGTCAAGGAGAAGCCGAAATAAAAAATGCCCCGAAATTCGGGGCATTTTTTGGAGAACGTGAAAGCCGGATCAGAAAGCCATCGAGTACTGGCCGCCAAGCAGCCAAATACTGCCGCCGTATTCACCAGTGACTGTGCCTCGTGATGGTGTCGAACCGCTTTGATTATTATTGATTTTGCTGTCCCGAACAACAATGTAGGTCAGACCAAGATCAAGTTTCGTCGTTTTATCCGGCGTCCATTGCGTGCCGAAGGAGAACCAC
>JANNGP010000241.1:0-14763 GCA_031403915.1 Betaproteobacteria bacterium | reverse complement strand
TTCCCTGGGGACTTGATCCCCCTAAAGGGTCGTTGAAGACCACAACGTTGATAGGTCAGGTGTGGAAGCGCAGTAATGCGTTAAGCTAACTGATACTAATTGCCCGTGAGGCTTGATCCTATAACCTTAAGCAGCAACTCAGTGCTTATTGATTCAATCACAACCAAACAAAGTAACACCCAATCCTTCTTCCTATTTGCGTTTGACGCCAGCACGGCGGCAGACGAACAAGTTATGCTTGGCGGCCATAGCACTTTGGACCCACCCCTTCCCATCTCGAACAGGACCGTGAAACGAAGTCGCGCCGATGATAGTGCATACTACGTGTGCGAAAGTAGGTCACCGCCAGGCTCCCCATCAACACAAAGCCCTCCCCACTAACTCAGTGGCGAGGGCTTTGTGCTTTGTGGGCTCCGGATTTTCGTGCGGGGATGTCCTGAAATGGTATTTCAAATATTGCGCGCAATGCGCTATTTCTCTCTTTTGCCCGCATCTGCCTTAAGTTCCAGAATGAGCGTAGAGTTACGATTCAGGAATGGCGAATTGTCCCGGCATGAAAATTCTTATGCCGAAGTGAATTCACTTCCTGGTGGCGTGGCGTAATGAGAAACCCGCAACCTGAGGGATTCAGGTTAATGAGGCAGTGGAGGTGATGGCAATGGTTATCAAAAACGCAAGTGCAGCGGCCTTGGAGTTGAAAGCGTTAAACAAGAGGTGTCGTGAATTGATGCGCCTCATCAAGGCGGGGGAAAGCCAGCGATGCCGAGATTAAAGAGTTTTCAGCCCTCCCACGGGAAATCGGGCCGGCACGCGGGAAGTCACTTGACGTGATACTGGCAATAAAAAACAACAAGTCTGCCGCTTGACGCTACATGGTGGCGCGCCACCATAATGACCTTAAATACAACCCTCTTGAGAATTACGGGGGGTTGTGTTTTTTGAGGCAGGGACTTTTTGCCAAAACCTGCAAGCGCTTTGACACAGTCTTCCCGAAAGCGTTGAACGCTATCGGTGAAAATGCCGCGCGCAGTGTTAGCGGCGGCCAATTCCTTTTTCTGATGTTTCGGCTACTGGTTTTATTTCGAGATCTTCATCGTTGACGATGTGAGTGCCGGTCTCGCCGCGTAACGCCGGTACCGCCGTTTCAAGGCTCGTAATGATTACCCGCTTGCCGCCCGCGCTCAAAAAGAGGAGGGCTGCTTCAACCTTGGGACCCATGCTGCCGGCAGGGAAATGCCCCTCAGCCAGATACTTCCGCATTGAAGAGACCGAGACGCGTTCCAATTCACGCTGATCAGGCCTGCCGAAGTTGATCGCCACCCGCGGCACAGCTGTCAGGATCATCATGTCGCGTATGCCAAGTACGTTGGCCATGACGGCGGTGGTAAGGTCCTTGTCGATAACGGCTTCGACACCTTGCCGGCGACCGACATTGTCACGCACCACAGGAATGCCACCGCCGCCGCCGGCAATAACGATGGTGCGCAGGCACATCAATGCTTCCACCAGTGAGATATCGCAAATGTGCCGGGGTTTGGGTGACGCGACCATGTAGCGCCAGCCGCGACCGGAATCTTCCTTGACCGTTACGCCGAGTTCTTCGGCCAGTGCTTTGCCTTCGGCCTCGGTAAAAAACGGCCCGACGGGCTTGGTCGGGTTTTTAAAAGCAGGATCGTCCGGATCGACCTCAACCTGTGTCACCAAGCCGACGACGTGGCGTGGATTCCCAACCTCCCGCAAAACGTTCTCGAAGGCCTGGGCGAGGATGTAAGCGGTGGCGCCTTGCGTTTGTGCGACGAGGATGTCGAGCGATTGCGGGGTGACGCGGTCACGTGCGATGGCGTTGGCAAGAAGCAACTTGCCAACCTGTGGGCCGTTGCCGTGAACGATGACCAGCTGATTGTCGAGTTCGAGCAGGGGAAGCACCGTGCGTGCCGTTGCAGCGGCGATGGCTTTTTGTGCCTCCGGCGTGTCGTTGCCTTTAGACGGATCAATAGCATTGCCGCCAATGGCGACGATCAGACGGCGTGGAATATCGAATGTATTTTCCATTGAAGCTTCTCTCCAAGTTTCATCAATGCTGAATAGAGTTGATTATGACCACGACTGTGCCTGTCTTTGATTGAATGTATTGCACAATCGGGAGTTTGCTCTGATGGATGATTGCTGCTAATGCCGCTCCAGGTAAGGCGATGACGTGTTTTACAGGTGGGTTATTGCAGCGTTCTCAGCATCTTGACAGGGGTTGGTCAGCCAAGGACTATGCCATGCTCACGGCAGAGGACGAACAGGTTTTGCAAAAGGTCGTGATTGTTTTCGGTTCAAATTGAACCCTTATTAATCCGTTCTTTTTTCCAACAGGGACCATAAAATGAAAACGAAATTATTCGCTTTGTGTTTTTTTCTTATTGCCGGGAGTACATCAGTGTTGGCTCAGACAGCCGTGATTGCAGGACAAGCGCCGCCGGGACAGAGCGCGCAAGAAATCGTGAGTATGGTTCAGAAGGTGATTCTTGGAGCGATGGCGGCTGACAAAGCCTTGATTGAGAAATATATGGCGCCGAATGTCGAGCTCATTTTTGTGGGCCGCACACTCTCAGCGGCAGAAGAAATCGGCAAATTCAATAAGACACGATACGTATGGGTCAAGAAGTCCATCGACCGTTGGGATGTCAGCTACGACGGCAAAGAGACTATCGTGTATAGCCTTGGAACACTCTATGGCGAATGGATCGACGGCACGCCGTTCAAAGGCAACCGCTTCATCGATCGCTTCATCATTGTTGATGGAAAAATCACCAAGATGGATGTGTGGAACGATGGTGGCGAGATTCTTCTGAAAAGAGCAGGCCTTGTGAAGAATTGATTCGCTGTCCCGTCTGCAGTGTCCCATGCCAGATGTCTTCGTTATCGTGCTTGGGGCGCTGCACACGGAAGGACCAGAGTTGCCTTGGCCTTTGATTGAATGAATTGCACAATCGGGAGTTTGCTTTGATAGTCGATTGCCTCTAATGCCACTCCAGGCAAGGTGGAGGAGTGTATTACAAGTGAATTCTTAAATGTTGTGGCCTTCTTGACAGGGAGTGACCAGATTAGGACTATGCCCTAGGCAGAGGATCGGGTCGAATTGGTAACAGACAAGAAATAATCAGCCTTGCAGATCAAGGTTTGAGTCCATCAGGAGAGTAACAATGCTGCATGCAGTACTGATCAATGGAATTTTTCAGGATTCCGTGACACTCATGGTGGTGTCGCGCGACCTGTCTGCTTTGCCCAAGGTCAATCGTGTCTCCGTGATGATGGGAACGCCGGCCAACAAGAATGTCTTCCGTGAAACCGGCCTGTGGCATGCTGCTTTCGAAGTGGCAACGCCCAATGATCTGTGCCTCGTTGTTGATAGCGATGATAACGATCCGGCAATTGCCGGCGCCATGGCCGAGCAGGTCAAGAATCGTCTCGCAGAGCAGGCACGCACCAATCGCAAAGCAGGTTATCCGCTGGCCCGCACATGGCGTCGTGCGCGCCAGCTGTTGCCTGAAGCCAACTTGGCACTCATTTCGGTGGCTGGCCACTACGTCATCGAGCCTGCGCGTCAGGCGCTTGAAGATGGCTGCAATGTGATGATTTTCTCCGACAACGTGAGCCTGGAGCATGAACTTGAATTGAAGATGTCAGCTCGCGAAAAAGGTTTGCTGGTGATGGGGCCGGATTGCGGGACAGCAATAGTCAACAAGGCGCCGCTTGCCTTTGCCAACCGTGTCCCGTCTGGGCCTATTGCGGTTGTTGGCGCGTCGGGTACCGGCACGCAGGAAGTGACCTGTCAAATTGCGCGGCTGGGTAGCGGCATTACGCACGCCCTAGGGCTTGGCGGTCGCGACTTGTCTGAACGCATCGGCGGCATCAGCGCGCTCACGGCGCTAGATTTTGTTGCTCAGGATTCGGCGAGCCGCGTGATTGCATTTGTTTCCAAGCCGCCATCGCCGGCGGTGAAAGAACGCATCCTTGAGGCCATGAAAAACATCGGCAAGCCTGTGGTCGCGATGTTTCTCGGTGAACGCGTTATCCAGCGCAATATGGGAAATATCCATTTCACCCAGACCCTTGATGAGACGGCCGCACTGGCTGTTGAACTGGCCTGCATCGATGCTCACGTGAGCAGCCTGCCGGACGTGAGCAACAGCTCGATTTGCGGCCTCTACTGCGGTGGCACACTGGCCGCTGAAGCCGCATTCCTGCTGGCCGAGAATCAGGGCATTGAACTGGACGCGGCACACCCCGACGGTTTTATGCTGCATAGTGGCGGGCATCGCATCATTGATCTGGGTGACGATGCCTACACCCGCGGCCGCCCGCATCCAATGATCGATCCAACCCCGCGCAACGACATGATTCGTGCGCTTGCCAGCGATCTGTCGATCGGTGTGCTGCTGCTTGACGTCGTGCTCGGATACGGCGGGCATATGGATCCGGCCGGCGAAATTGTTACGGCGGTTGCGGCTCTACGCGCAGCGCGCGGAGAGCAGGCGCCGATCGTTGTGATTGCGAATCTGACCGGTACGGCCGACGATCCGCAGGATCGCGGTGAACAGTCGAAAAAACTTGAAGAGGCCGGCATCCTGATTGCGGAAAGCGTACGTTCGGCCATTCTGATTGCCGCGCGAGCAATCAGCGCTCAGCCCGCGCAAACGGGCGAAGCGCCTGCGCTTCTGCGCGAAGCACCCGCCATCGTCAATATTGGCCTGCGCAGTTTTGCCGACGATTTGTTGGCCAATGAGGTCAAGGTTGTTCATGAGCAGTGGGAGCCGGCAGCCGGCGGCAACGAGCGCATGCAACGCCTGCTTGCACAACTGAATTGATGACATTCTGAATTAATGGAGAACTCAGCCTTGTACGAGACATTAAACCAAGCCAACGCCGCGGTAATTGCCGAAATCAAAAAGGCACGTCCCCATCTTGTTGATGTGAAGCCGGCCGAAGACTGCATTCCGGCCTTGCGTGAAGGTCGCACGCTGTTGCATGCGGGACCGCCCATCGAGTGGGTCGACATGACGGGGCCTATGCAAGGCGCCGTTCTCGGTGCCAGTTTGTTCGAAGGCTGGGCAAAAAGTGCTGATGAAGCGGAGACGCTGGCTGCCGGCGGGAAAATCCGTTTCGTTCCGTGCCACGACAATTCGGCGGTCGGGCCGATGGGCGGTATTACCTCAGCGCACATGCCGGTGTTGGTGGTGCGCAACGCCGAGCAAGGAAATGTCGCCTACTGCAACCTGAACGAAGGTATCGGCAAGGTGATGCGTTTTGGTGCTTTCGAGGGTGAAGTCCAGACGCGGCTGGCGTGGATGCGGGATGTTCTGGCGCCGGTGCTTTCCGAAGCCCTGGCCCGTATCGAAGGCGGCGTTAACCTCACCACGCTGATGGCGCAGGCCATTACCATGGGAGACGAATTCCACCAGCGCAACATCGCTGCATCGACGCTGCTGCTCAAGACCCTGGCGGCGGATATTGTCGGAACTGCCGCGTCGTTAGAAAAGAAACAGGAAGTGCTGAGTTTCCTTGGCCGCACCGATCAATTCTTCCTCAATGTCGCGATGGCCTACTGCAAGTGTGTGATGGACGCAGGTGCAACGATTGAAGCCGGTACCATTGTTACGGCGATGGCACGCAATGGTCGAGACTTCGGCATCCGCGTCAGCGGCCTTGGCAAACGCTGGTTTACCGCACCGGTCAATACGCCGGTGGGCCTCTTCTTTACCGGGTACTCGCAAGATGATGCCAATCCAGATATTGGCGATAGCGCGATTACCGAGACGCTGGGCATTGGGGCGGCAGCAATGATCGCTGCGCCCGGTGTGACCCGCTTTCTCGGAGCCGGTGGTTTTGCCGACGCGCTGGAAATCAGCGAGGAAATGCGCGAAATCTTTATCGATACGAATCCAGTGCTGCAAATTCCGACCTGGGATTTTCAGGCAGCCTGTCTCGGGCTTGATGTGCGAAGAGTCGTCGAGACCGGTATCACACCGCTGATCAACACCGGGATTGCCCACCGCAAGGCGGGCATCGGCCAAGTGGGTGCAGGCATAGTCCGTGCGCCGCTCGGATGTTTCGAGAAGGCACTGGAAGCCCTGGCCGCACAGCAAGGTATCAAGGCATGATGGCTGCGTTACGAATTTCAGGTTCCAATAAACAAGAGGGATTGATTTAATGAGCCCGAGCATCAGTTGTACATTCATTCACCCGTTTGCTCAACATCAAGGAGTGTCAGCATGAGTACGAACAACGAAGCCGCGCCGGTCAGTGGCAGACGTAACTTTGGCATCATCGCAGTACTGGTGGCCTGCCTGGGGTTGGCGTTTTACGCCCGTTCCGCGACAGGTTCCACGATGGCTCAGGTGATCGGTGTTATTCCGATCGTTCTGATTCTCGGCCTGCTCTTCCTGCAGGTGAACATGCTGGTCGCCGCCCTCGCTGGCGGCGTGATGGCCATGATCCTGGGTGACATCGGGATTGCTGTGGCCAACAAGGGAATGCTTGAATCCGTACCGAAGATGCTGTCGATTACGGTGCCGATCATCAACTCGGCCATCGCCATGGCCGTGTTCAAAGCCGGTGGCTACTCTGCCGCGCTAACGTTGGTGCGCCGGAACATCGGTGGGCGCGTTGAATATGTGGGCGCGTTCATCGTCATCCTGCAGGCTGCCGCAACGTATATGTCGGGTATCGGTGGCGGTAGTGCCATGGTTATTGCGCCGCTCGCGTTTGCTGCAGTCGGTGCGATCCCTGCTGTGATCGCCGGTATGTCGATTGCTGCTGCCGCTTCGTTCACGACCTCGCCGGCATCGCTGGAGTCCGCAGTTGTTTCGCAACTCTCCGGTACACCCGTCGCTGAATATGTCGCTACCATGCGTCCGTACTGGTTACTCTTCTGCGCTATCGCAATCGTTATCGCCTTTGTCGGCACCCTGCGCGCCAAGTCGTTGTTCCATGGTGACGAGCCCGAAGAGTTCAAGGCGATGTCCAATGCCGAACTCTGGAAGCGAACCATTCCGGCGATTTTCCTGCTGTTCGCTGTGATCGCAGGACCGTTCGTCAACAAGTTCTTCGGTGGCCCGGTACTTGGGCCGGTCGTTTATGCCGTTGTTACCGTGCTTCTTGTTTATATCTGCAGCAGCTTTACCCTGAATCAGTCTGTTGATGCCATGGTAGACGGCTCGTCCTACATCCTGACCCGCTTGTTCCAGGTCGGCCTGTTCCTCATATTCATCGGCATTATCGAGAAGACCGGTGCTTTCGGAACCATCGCTGGAATGGTAAAAATGGTACCGCTGTCACTGATGGTACCGACGGCTGTACTCGCCGGTTTTGCCATCGGTTTTCCGGCGGGAGCCTACGTGGGCTCGGTTCTGACGCTGATTCTTCCGATCGCCGTGGCTTTGGGTTTCAGCCCGCTGGCCATCGGATTTGTCACGATGGGTGTCGGTTTCGGCAGTCAGGTTTCGCTGGTCAATATCACCATGCAGGCGCTTTCAGCAGGCTTCCGGATTCCCATCATTCAGGTGTCAAAAGGGAACGCGCCGTTTGTCTTGAGTTGTATGGCTCTGCTCCTTGTTCTTTCATTCGTGCTTGTCTGATCCAACCACTGTTTAATAAGGACTAGATCATGGATCTCGTGTTTCGTAAGGTTCGACTTGACGACAACAAGTCATTGATGGATGTTGCCATTGAACGCGGCAAGATCGCGGACATCGGGCCGGACCTTGCTTGCCACGGCGTCAAGGAAATTGATGCCGCAGGGCGGGTACTTATTCCCGGTTTGATCGAAAGCCATTTGCATCTTGAAAAGGCCTTCGTGATGGATCGCAAGCCGAACCGTTCAGGCACGCTGATGGAGGCGATCGCGGTGACTGCCGCGCTCAAGCCCACCTTTACACGAGAAGATATCGAGTCACGTGCACGTAGGGTGCTGAGGCAGCTCATCGCCTTTGGCAGTACCCACGTGCGTGCGCATGCAGAGTTTGACCCGGCGCAAGGCTTTACGGGGTTTGACACCGTACTTGACCTGCGCCGGGAGTATGCCGATCTGATCGACATCCAGGTAGTTGCTTTTCCACAGGAAGGTATTCTAAAAACCCCCGGCACCGACGCCATGATGGTTGAGGCGATGAAGAAGGGTGCCGATGTGGTCGGTGGCATTCCCTATAACGACAGCGATGCCAACGCACACATTGACTGGGTGTTCCGTCTGGCCAAGGATTTTGACAAGGATCTCGATTTTCATCAGGACTTCCGTGACGATGCAGATGCGATGTCGATCGAGTATCTGGCGCGCAAGACCATCGCCGAGAAGTATGAAGGTCGTGTCAGTGTCGGTCACTTGACGGCGCTTGCTGCGGCACCGGTCGAGCGGCGCGACGAGATCATCGCCCTGTTGCGTGATGCGGGAATTTCGGTGATGTGCCTGCCGGCGACCGACATGCATTTGGGTGGTCGCAAGGATATGTTTAATGTGCGGCGTACCATCACACCGGTACGGGCTTTGCGCGATGGTGGCGTTAATGTTTGTCTAGCCACCAATAACATCCGCAATGCCTTTACACCCTACGGTACAGGTGATTTGTTACAGATTGGCGCGTTGGCGCTTCCGGCCTGCCATCTTGGTGGCGCGGATGACCAGCCAACCGTTCTTCCGATGCTGACCACCAATTCGGCAAAAGCATTACGTCTGCCGAATTACGGTCTGGCGGTAGGCAAGGATGCTGACCTGGTTCTGCTCGATACGCAAAGGGTCGCTGATGTGATTATCGATCTCCCCGATCGTTGTGCGGTGGTGAAACGCGGCCGTATAGTTGCGCAGACGGAGCGGCACGTGGAATACGCGTTCTGACATTGAAGGTGCCGGGCAATAAGTCAGTACTTTCCGTCCGGCCGCTTGCCATCAGCGCCGGTGCCGTCGAATTGCTGGCGCGCGGTGGTGTGCCTCGCTTGAGCGTGGCGCACCGGCATGGTGTGAGTTTGTCGGTTTCGGGTGTTGACGAAGATATTTTCCTGGGTGCGCCGGGCAGAGGACTTTTTCCTCTGCATATTGTGGTGCGCGAACGCGATATGTGGCGCGTGCTTGATACGGCGGAAACCTCTCCTGGGAGAGCAGCAGTTGGGCACGCTCCCTTGGCGCTTCAAATTGACACAGTGGGTGTTCGTGTTTTTCATTCCTGCCTGACACCGGACCCTGCAGGCATGCACTCTGAAAGTGCAAAAGCGAATATGGCTGCGCTGGCGCAGTGTTTGCGTTCGATACCTGACCCACTGGGTCTGGGGATGCGTGCTGGGGAGTTGCTTGCACGGGACAGTATGCTTCTGCGTCGGGTGTCTGCGCTGCAAGAAGGCTCTCCGGATGGCGAGGAGGCAATGCTTGCGCTGCTTGGGCGTGGTACCGGTTCGACTCCTGCAGGTGACGATATGATTATCGGGGTTCTGGCACATGCCTGGGCGACTGTGGGAAAAGATTCTCCGGTGGCGTCCCTGCTGCGCACGATGGATGGACGACTTCCTCAACTGACAACCGCAGCTAGTGTAAGTTACCTGCGGGCTGCAGCGCGCGGTGAATTCGGCAGTCACCTGACGGGTCTGGTGCGCAATATTGCCCATGTCCGGTGTGACCGTGCTCTGGCACTTGCTGCGCGGGTGGCAAATCATGGTGTTACCTCGGGCATGGATGTGCTGGTCGGCTTTGTCGCCGCAGCAGAAGCCGGCTGAGTCGTGCCAGGGCCTGTCAGGCCGCTTTTGAGCACTTTATCTGCAGCAAAAAGTCGTGATTTCACCTGCCGGAATACTCCGCTATACTGCAGCGGCCGGGATAAAGTGTTTGAGGCTGCTGTCTCAGCTGGGAATGCTTGGCCAGTCCCTTTTTGCCCGATAGATAATTGAGGGGTAGTGTGTCCGAATCTCAGAAATCCATGCTGGGTCAAGACGAGCTGCGAACCTTTCTCGCCGTTGCCAAACTGCGCAGTTTTTCTGCCGCCGCTGACCTCCTGCACAAATCCACTTCGGCGATCAGCTACCGGATCAAGACGCTTGAAGACAGTGTGGGTGCGCCGCTTTTCCAGCGTACGACGCGTGCGGTTACGCTGACGCCATCGGGCGAATACCTGTACGAGAAAGCCAGCCAGATTTTCGATTGGTTGCAGACGCTTCCGGATGAGCTCAAGCAGGTGAAGGAGGGGATCGAGCCGCATTTCAATCTGGTGGTCAATAACCTGCTCTACGATGCAGATAGCACCGCGTTGCTGCTGGGTCATCTGGCACAGCGCTTTCCCTATACTGCGATCAACGTTCGCCGGGCAGTCTACATGGGCGTGTGGGATCAGATGGTATACAACGGTGGGCAGCTTGCGCTAGGTGTTCCGGGATTTGACTCGATCCACGATGATTTCGTTACAACGCCGCTCGGTGCGGTTAACTGGGTGTTTGTGGTTGCACCAAGCCACCCGCTGGCGCTGGCCCAGGGGCCCCTGAGCAACGACGAGTTGAGGGTCTTTCCGGCGATTAATGTTGAAGATACCTCGGTGCACATTACTAAGCGCACGGCCTGGCGTTTGCCCAGACAGCGCGAGTTGCTCGTGCCCGACATGGCAACAAAAGTCGCCTGCCATGTTGCCGGGCTGGGCGTTGGGTTTCTTCCTGCGCCCATTGCTCGTGACCTGCAACGTCAACGCCTGCTGGTTGAGCGCCCGGTCTCGGTTGGCCGCTTGCCTTCTCCGCTGGCGCTTGCGTGGCGGCGTGTTGGCGCCGGTCAGGTTACGACGTATCTGCGCGAACTCTGTGTTGCGCGGGATAAAATAGTGCAACCATTTTTTGCCCCAATAGACCCGCATAGCTAAACGCTTGCGGCCATCCTGAAACACTGGGATAGTGAGCAACTGTTTGCTTACGCTGTTTTGTAAGTCGGAAATAAGCATTATTCAATTGCGAATCTTGCAAGCCTGACCAGATTTTTTATTTGAGAGGACGAGCCATGACATTGAAAAGACCAGTATTTTCGATCGTTGCGCTGACCTGCCTGACATTCGGCATAGCTCTGCCGGCGCTGGCGGAGATCACCTTGAAGTTCCATCACGATTTGCCTGAAGACAGTGCGCAACACGTGGCGGCGATCAAGTTCAAGGAGGCCGTGGAATCACGCACGAAAGGCGAGATCGTGGTCAAGCTTTTCCCGAACAATGCACTCGGTGACGATGTGCAGGCGACCCAGCAGATGCAGATTGGCGCGATTCAAGGGGGCATCATCCCGACCGCCAAGCTCAGCACCTTTGCGCCGTCGATGCAGTTGGCCGATTTGCCCTTCCTCTTTCCTTCAGCCAAGGCAGCCTATGCCTATCTCGACGGCCCGGTGGGTGATCGCCTGCTTGGGACGCTGGACAAGGTCGGTCTCAAGGGCGTGACCTTCTGGGAAAGTGGCTTTAAGCAGTTTACCTGCAACTCGAAGGTGGACGGCCCGGCCGATTTCAAGGGCAAGAAGGTGCGCGTCATGGAGAGCCCGCTGATCATGTCGCAGTTCAAGTCGCTCGGTGCCAACCCCGTGCCTATTGCATTCTCGGAAACCTATAGCGCCTTGCAACAAGGCGTTGTTGACTGCCAGGAGAACCCGCTGGTCTCCATCGTGAAGATGAAGTTCTATGAAGTGCAGACGGACGTCATCATCAGCAACCATGCCTACCTTGGCTACGCCTTTGTGTATAGCAAACGCTGGTTCGATGGTCTTAAGCCGGAGTATCGGGCCATTCTGGTTAAGGCTGCGCGTGACATGAGCAACTTTGAGCGTGAAGAAACAGCGCGCCGCGAAGCGGGCTATCTAGCCGAGATCAAGAAGAGCAAGGCAAAAGTGTCCGTGCTGACTGCGGATCAGGCAAAAGCTTTCCGGGACGCAACAAAACCGGTCTATGCCGAGTTTGAAAATTCGATCGGCAAGGAGTTGTTGCAGGACTCACTCAAGGCCATCGACGCCGCTCCGGTTAAATAGTTAGCAGGGATGCCATGACTCTATTGTGCAAACTGGATGCCGCGCTTGAGCGTGTTGAAGAAGTATTCATCGGTGCATTGCTGATTGCGTCGTCGTTTGTTCTCTTCATCAATGTGGTGGCGCGTTATGGCTTTAATGACAGCTTTACCTGGGCTGAAGAGCTTAAACGCTACGCCATTGTGTGGATGGTATTTATTGGCAGTAGTCTGGCCGCTCGCAAGGGGGCGCACATCAGCGTCGACGTGCTTTGGCGGGTTCTGGGCGATCATCCGGCGCGCAGGGTGCTGGTGGTCAGTGTGGATGCTCTGTGCGTGTTGTTCAGCCTTTTTCTGGTCGTGTATGGCTGGGATCTGGTGGCGCAGGCACGGGAATTCGGCCAGGTTACAGCTTCACTTCAGGTGCCCCTGTGGACGGTGCAACTAGCCATACCCGTGGGCGGTGCGCTCATGGCGCTGCGCTTTGCCCAGCACCTCTTTGCCGAGGTTGCCGGTCGGGCGGCAAATTCTTCGCTTGAAATATCGGGCTAAACCATGACTTCTGTTTTTTTTGCATCCCTCGTCGTCCTGCTGACCATCGGCGTGCCGATTTTTTTCGTTCTGTCGGCGGCGGTGGGCGCTGCCATGTGGCTGGAAGGCGGCTTGCCGCTTGCCATCATCACCGAAAGGCTGTTTGCAGGTCTGGATAAATTCTCATTGATGGCAATTCCGTTCTTCATTCTGACGGGCAACCTCATGAGCGTCGGTGGGCTCTCACGCCGGCTGGTTCATCTTGCCAATCTTCTCGTAGGTCGCGTGACCGGCGGTCTGGGCATCACGGCAGTCTGTTCAAGCATGTTCTTCGGCGCCATCTCCGGCTCCAGCCCGGCAACCGTGGTTGCTGTCGGCTCAGTGCTTTACCCGTCATTGCTGAAGGGCGGCTACGGGCAACCCTTCTCGATCGGCGTGCTGATCGCCTCCGGCTCGCTCGGTATCATCATTCCGCCGAGCATTGTCATGATTGTCTATGCGGCGGTTACCGGCGTGTCGGTGGGTGCATTGTTCATCGCCGGTGTCGGCGCGGGTGTTGCCTACGGCTTTTGCTTCATGGTTTATTGCGTCTACTACGCTTGGCGTAATAACGTGCCGCGTGGCGATATCCCGCCGTGGAGCGCGGTCGGCAAGGCCTTAGTCGATGCCTCGTGGGGTTTGGGTGTGCCGCTCGTGGTGCTTGGCGGAATTTACGCCGGTGTGTTTACGCCGACCGAAGCCGCAGCAGTCTCCGTGATCTACTCACTGTTTGTGTCGGCGTTTATCTATCGCGAGAAGAGTCTGTTCGAGTTGTGGAAAACGATACTGGACTCAGCCTCGGCAACGGCGCAGATCATGATCATACTGGCCGCGGCCTCAGTGCTGTCGTGGTACCTGACGGCCAATGGTCTGGCGGTCGAAACGACGCAGGCCATGCTATCTCTCAGCGACAACCCGGTGATGATCCTGATGCTGATCAATGCCGCTGTGCTGATTGCCGGGATGTTCATTGATGCGGCTTCGATCATGGTCATACTCGGGCCTCTGTTGTACAAGGTCGGTATGGAAATCGGCGTTGATCCGATCCACCTTGGCATCATCCTGACCGTCAATGGCGCGATCGGGATGTACACCCCGCCCTTTGGGCTCAACCTGTTTGTCGCGAGCAGTCTGGGTGATGTGAGCTACGGACAGGCGGTACGCGGGTCGTTCCCGTTCATTTTCATCGGAATCGTCGGCTTGATCATCGTGACCTATGTTCCGGCGTTCAGTATGTGGTTGCCGCATCAGGTGTATCAGGGCTTGTAGTCCATTCGAGATGAGGTCAAAAAAGGTTTTGCAGATCGTTCGTGCCCTTGACTTTGCAGCTTGGGCGCATTCGACGCAGCGACGCAAAGGCGTTGCCGGCGAGCCTTATATCAATCATTTGACCGAAGTGGCACACTTGGTGGCGCAGGCGACAGGTGGCAAGGACGACAAGCTGATCATTGCCGCACTGCTACATGACGTGCTGGAAGATCAGTCGATGCACGTAACCTTCGACATGCTGGTCGAAAACTTTGGTAAACGGGTTGCGAAGATCGTGCGTGAAGTCTCGGATGATCCTTCGTTGCCGAAAGCTGAACGCAAGCGTATGCAGGTGGTACATGCGCCGCATCTGTCGCGGCGCGCGAAAATTCTCAAAATTGCCGATAAGGCGGCCAATCTGAATTCGACACTGCACACGCCGCCAAAGGACTGGTCATCAGCCAGAAAGCGCGAGTACTTTGCCTGGGCGGCAGAGGTGGTGGACGGTTGCCGCGGGGTGAATGCGTGGATTGAAGCGGTGTTCGACGATCGCCGGAGTCTTGGCCGTTTTTGATTTTTTAGACTATGCCCTGGAAGGCGCATGAATAGGCGGCCTTCAAGCATTGCTTTCAAGATGCCCGTGCTTATTTGCTTGCAGCCTATCGATTTTCGATGTGCTCAATCATCAGTTGCGGTGTTTGCACGCCGTTGTACTCGTTGATTGCCAGCCGGTAGGCGGCGCGAATTTTCTCGCCAGGTGTGGTGCTGAAATTGAACCAGATGGCGTCAAGTCGTTGCTCACCTTTGCGTAGGCGCAGCTTGAGGTGTTTTTCCTTGAGCACGCGCTGCGTCTCGACAATAAACTCATCCTCGAAGATCGGTGCAGCGAAGCCTTGTCCCCACACTTCGCTTTCCAGCAGATGCACGGTGTTGATCGAGACGTAGGCAGATTCCAGACCG
>JANNGP010000240.1:0-13857 GCA_031403915.1 Betaproteobacteria bacterium | reverse complement strand
TTTCTATTCTCCGCGTTTCCTCTGCGTCTCTGCGCCTCTGCGGTGGACTTTTCGTTGTTGAAACCCTAATGATCCGCCCGGCCGATTCCATCCACCTTGCCCTGCGCGCCATTACCGCGCACCGGCTGCGCAGCTTTCTCACGCTGCTGGGCATTGCCGTTGGCATTGCCGCCGTGATTCTGCTCACCTCGATTGGTGAGGGGATTCATCGTTTTGTGCTCACCGAGTTCACCCAGTTCGGCACCAACCTGGTCAGCGTTGCGCCGGGCAAAGTCAAGACCTCCGGCCCGGCACCGACCGGCATCCCGACCTCCGTCCGCCCACTCACGCTCGACGATGCGCGCGCCCTCAGGCGCCTGCCCCACATCACCGGCATGGCGGCCATCGTCTGGGGTAATACCGAGGTCAAGGGCAATGGACGACTGCGTCGTACGACGATCAATGGCGTAACGCCCGAAATGCTGCGGGTCTACGGCATCAAGGTCGGCAGCGGGCAGTTTCTGCCGCCCGAGGATTCGGAAAGCGCTCGCGCTTTTGTCGTTCTGGGTTCCAAACTTAAAACAGAACTGTTCGGTGTGGAGAACGCGCTGGGCGCGCGCGTTACCGTGGGCAATCTTCAGTTTCGTGTGATCGGCGTACTCGAAGCCAAAGGGCAATTCCTCGGCATCGATCTGGATGACGCCGCTTATATTCCAACGGCCCGCGCACTCGAACTCTATAACCGCGACGGCATGATGAAGATCGATCTGTCCTACGAGGAAGGCATTCCCGCGGCACGCATCTCTGAAGCCATCATTGCCACACTCAAGGCTCGCCACGGGCGTGAAGACTTCACCATCACCACGCAGGAAGATATGCTGCGCACCCTGTCCAACATTCTCGATGTGCTGACCATGGCCGTCGGTGCACTGGGCAGCATTTCGCTGCTGGTCGGCGGGGTCGGTATCGTCACCATCATGACCATCGCCGTCACCGAACGCACAAGCGAAATTGGCCTGCTGGTCGCCCTCGGCGCACCGCGCAATACCATTCTTGGCCTGTTCCTCGGCGAAGCCGTCGCACTCTCGGCCATCGGCGGACTCTTTGGGCTGGCGATCGGTTTTGGTCTGGCGCAACTCATCCATCTGCTGGTGCCCGCCCTGCCGGTAGAAACGCCGGTCACCTTCGTGCTCTTCGCTGAAACCATCGCCATTGTTATCGGTCTACTGGCGGGCGTACTGCCCGCACGCCGTGCGGCACGCCTCGATCCGGTTGAAGCACTGCGCGCGGAATAATTCCGTTTCCTGCATAGGTTAGACTTTTGCTTACGTAAGATAACCGTCAGTGAGGTAGCCCATGTTCGCAATCTATGGCATCAGCGGTCCAATCTTTCAGGGCACACTGGAAAATCTCAGCCAGATACCCCCGGTTGCCCGGAGCGGGCCGGTCTCGCCAGCGCGCCGTGTTGGTGACCAGACCGAGTTCAGTGTCGCACTGGAAGACGCCTCCGCGGCAATCGCTTCCGGCCCCGGTGAACAGGCTGTTGAAGCCTACTCGGCGATGTTGCCGCAAAGTCTTGAACGTGGCCCGCTCTACCACGCCAATCAGATCATGCAGCGTAATGTGATCACGGTTAATTCGGAAGATGACGTCGCACGCGCATGGCGAATACTAATCGACAACCAGATTCATCAAGCCCCCGTGCTGGATGCCAACACACGACTGGTGGGTATCGTCGGCGAACGCAATCTGCTAACTGCCATCAATATCGAAGATGGCGAGGTGCGCGACGCGCTTGCCAAGCGCGTCGCCGATGTCATGACGACGCCGGTCGTGGCCTCTTCTCCGGTGACCGATATTCGCCGTATCGCCCGCGCGATGCTCGAACGCGACGTCGACGGCGTGCCCATTGTTAACGAATCAGGCGTACTGCTTGGTTTCATTTCGCGCAGTGACATCCTGCGCGCAATAGTCACCGAGCCGCCACTGAGCATCTGGCGTTAATCATCAAAGGGATTCCATGTCCGACCAGACCGTTACGATTTATCACAATGCCCGCTGTTCAAAGAGCCGGTCAGCCTGCGAACTTGTCTCTGCGCAGGGCATTAACGCCGGAATAATCGACTACCTCAAAACGCCCCCCAACAAGGAAGAATTGCACGGCTTGCTGCGCAAACTCGGCATGAAGGCCGGCGAACTCGTGCGCCGTGGCGAGGAGGTGTTCAAGGAATACTATGCCGGCAAGACCTTGAGTGACGACGACTGGCTTGATGCGCTTGTCGCTCACCCGATTCTGATTGAGCGCCCGATTGTCGTTCGTGGCGACAAGGCCGTAATCGGCCGTCCGACGGAGAAGGTGCTCGAACTGTTTGATGATATTTAGGAGAGTCGACATGAAACGGATGCCCGTGTTTTTCCTTGCGCTGGTCTGCGCCTCACTGGCTAGCGCCCAACCGGCCGAACGTGGCGAGGTGATCCGTGTCGCCACCCGCGAGGGCGTGAACGTGCCGATCTATGCTGTGTGGCGCAACGATGCTGTGGCCACGGTCGTCCTGTTTTCCGGCGGGCCTGGCGGCTATGGCCGGATGGGTGACGACGGCTGGCCGGCGGGCGGAAACTTCCTCATTCACACCGGCAAGCGCTGGGCCAGCCATCCGTTCAATGTGGTCATGGTCGGCCGGCCGAGTGATGGCATCGACCTCGCGCATGGCGGCACGCGCATCGACGACAAACACGCCGCCGACAACGTCGCCATGTTCAAAACCATCAAAACCAGAAGCCCGAAGCCGATCTGGGTCGTCGGCACCAGCATGGGAACGATCTCGGCAGCTGCCACCGCCATCCGCGATACCGAAGAGCTGGTGTCCGGTGTCGCTCTCACGTCTTCAGTCGTCTCTTACAAAATTCCCGGTGCCGTGCCTCGACAGAGCCTGGGAAAAATCCGCGTGCCGGTGCTCGTCTACCATCACGAAAAAGATGGCTGCTGGGCCTGCCTGGCGTATGAAGCCAAGAATATCGCCGGCGACTTGAAGAGCGCGCCGATCAAAAAAACCATGATCGTCAGCGGTGGCGGCAACCCGACCGGCGACCCCTGCGAGCCAAAGCATTACCACGGCTACAGCGGCATGGAGAACGAAGCCGTCGACCAGATCGCGGCTTGGATACTCAAGCCGGTTGAGTAGGATTCAGACACGGCTCGAGGAATGCTCGAACAAACCGAAATTCACGAAATTTCGCTGCTTTCGTTGTGCTCGTTGTGGTTATCGTGTCAAATCATTCGCGGAATCTGCGACGAATGATGATGCACAATCGGCTTCTCGCGCGCCAGATCGAGCATGTAACTGAAGCGCGCTTCGAAGCTTAGCAACTCACCATCAATGGCAAAACGCCAGCAGTAAATGCCGTGCATGCCATAGACGTCGCCGCTGACGTGCTCAATATGGAAGGTCTTTTCATGCAGGGCGATACTTAATTCTTCACGCGAGCACAGACGCTCAAAGTAGTCCCGGATGCTTTCTGGTTTGGCCAGTAGTCGGTTGGAAAATGTCGGAATCAGTACTGCCTTCTCGTCATAGAGTGCGAGCAGCTTTTCTGCATCGCACGTATTGACCGCCTGCATCCATTCTTTAAGAACGTGTTCTGGATTTTTCATCATGAGCTCACTTAAAATTGTTTTCGGTTAGTGCGGCGAACAGCCGGAATGGTACTCAGGCAACGACAGGCGCAGTGAGTTCCCTGCATAGTTTCTCGGGAACCCGGCCTGCGGCCCAATAAACACGGACATCTTGAAGCGCATAATACCAGAAGCCAACATCCATGCGCCTTCCAGGCATGGCATGATAGAAACATCCTTTTGCTGCGCTTGCCCAGCACGTGCAAGCCGTAGACAATACCAAGCTGGTTCAATGACGCAAGGATTCAACAATGACCGGAGGCGGATGGAGTTGCCCCCATGAAGAAAGGGGGCTTTGCAACAAGGTAAACAATCTGCCCTGCGACCCCGGCATGAAGGGCTGCGAGTTGTATAGCCGTTATACTTTCTTTGACGCCAGCAAGAATGAACGTCTGCTGCGAAAGCAGGCGCGCGA
Organism: Betaproteobacteria bacterium; assembly: GCA_031403915.1. Lineage (GTDB taxonomy): Bacteria > Pseudomonadota > Gammaproteobacteria > Burkholderiales > Rhodocyclaceae > Propionivibrio. The sequence continues at coordinate 9,790 of JANNGP010000240.1, read as the reverse complement.
AGCCGCCGAAACGGAATCCAATGAAGAAAAAGAGAGGAATGACTGATGCGCCTTGACGACCAGAATGAAAGCAGCAATGTGGAAGATCGCCGCGGTGGCGGCGGCATAGGCCGTGGCGGCCTGGGCATCGGAACCGTTGTTGTCGCACTTGCTGCCAGTTATTTTTTCGGCATCGATCCATCGGTTATTCTTGGCTTGGCATCCAACATTGAAAATCAGTCGTCACAGCGTGTTACCTCGCACAAACCGCCGGCCAACGATGACATGGCACGTTTTATCTCGAAGGTGCTGGCCAGCACCGAAAGCACCTGGCAGGAAGTTTTTCGCGAAGGCGGCTCCACATATCAGGAGCCGAAACTCGTGCTCTTTTCCGGCGTAACGCCCACTGCCTGCGGCACCGGCCAGTCGGCGATGGGGCCTTTCTACTGCCCATCGGATCAGAAGGTGTATATCGATCTTTCGTTCTACCGCGATTTGAAGGAGCGCTTTCATGCGCCGGGCGAATTTGCCCAAGCCTACGTGATCGCTCACGAAGTGGGGCACCACGTTCAGAACCTGCTCGGCATTTCAGACAAGGTGCACAAGGCTCAGCAAAGCGCCAGCAAAGCACGGGGCAATGCCCTCTCGGTGCGCCTTGAACTGCAGGCAGACTGCTTTGCCGGCGTGTGGGGCAACCGTGCCGACGCGGCAAAGAAGATCATTGAACCGGGCGAGATCGATCAGGCGCTCAGGGCCGCATCTGCTATCGGCGACGACCGCCTGCAACAGCAAACGCAGGGACGTATCGTTCCTGAATCCTTTACCCACGGCACCTCCGAGCAGCGCATGCGCTGGTTCAAGCGCGGCTTGGATACCGGCGATCTGCGCCAGTGCGACACCTTCAAGGCAGCGAATTTGTGACAAAACTTCTTGCTGCGCTGCTGCTCTCTCTGTTCTTTTCAACCTCCACCTATGCCCTGCCCCGTGAATCGCGCGTGCCGGGCGGCGTTGCGCTCATCGCTCTGGGCGAAGTGGCGCCGAACACGCCCGCACCACGTGCATGGCTTGGCGAACAGCGTCTGATGGTAGTGAGTGATCGCGGGCAATGGATCGCCCTGGTCGGCCTGGCGCTTGATCTACCCACCGGCAGACACGAGCTACGCGTCGAGCAAGGCGCACAACAGCGCAGCTTGCCCTTCACCGTCACGCCCAAGGACTATCCGGCGCAGCACATCAAGCTCAAGGACAAAGGTAAGGTGCAGCTCTCGCCCGAGAACGAAGCGCGCGCCGTCAAGGAGATTGCCGAAATACAGCGGCTCAAGCGGCACTTCCGCGAAACGCCGGCAGGCGATGCGGCCGACACCGATTTCAACTCACCGGCACAGGGCCCACTCGCCAGTCGTTTCGGCCTGCGCCGCTATTTCAACGGCGAGGCGCGCGCGCCGCATGTCGGCCTCGATGTTGCCGTACCGCGCGGCACATTGATCAAGGCCGTCGCACCCGGCAAGGTGCTGGCGGTTGATGATTACTTCTTCAACGGAAAAACGGTTTTTGTTGATCACGGCAACGGCCTGATCACCATGTACTGCCATCTTGACCGCATCGAGGTGCAGGCCGGCGACACCGTGCGCAGCGGCCAAGTTCTCGCACTCTCCGGCGCTACCGGCCGGGCCAGCGGCCCGCACCTGCACTGGAGCGTGGTTCTGAATGGTGTGATGATTGATCCGGAGTTGTTTGTGGCGCGATAACACTGATGGTCAATTTTCGCCCCTTAATAGACCCAGACTGTCGCCCCTGCAACGAACCCATGTCGGTTTAAATACAGGCCGAGCGTTTTTCCAATCGGGTTTCAGATGCGCGCCAGTTGAGCTGTAATGCTGCGGTCGCTGAAGATCGCTCGCTTCTTTTCACGGCTTCGGCGGCATTTCTCGGCACGCGAAAATGGAGAGGGCTTTTCGGCCGGGAGACCCTTGCCCGAAGCATAAACGGCAACCATCGGTCCGGCTCGGTTGCGCCGCCAGCATGAAACATGAATCCGGTTCTGTTTGACCAGTATGTCCATGTAGCGAGCGTTCTTGATGGTGTTGGCTGATAGTCCGGTGGCTTCTGCGGCTTCAAGATAGGTCATGTCGCCGAGACGTTGGAGTGCGGCAACTATTTTGTTCATGCCTTCAGAATTACGATCTTCGTCCTCGAAGCGGGGTCGGGGCAGATCAGTCTGGTTGCCCAGACTGTAGAGCGGAGTAACGAAACCATTACGCGCTTTGCGCCATCCGCTGACATGGATCAGATGTCTTTCACGCAGGGCTTTGAGATAACCGCCACAGGCCAGCGTGGTGATGCCGACATAAGCCTCACCAGACAGGTCGCTGGCCGACATGTCCGATTTTTTTGCCAGCAAGGCCAGAATACGTTGCATGGCCGGGCTGTTTTTTACGCGTGTTGCGATCATGGTTGAAAATCTATTACGTACCGAAACGCTTAGTAAAAGCGGCTACCGGTCAACAACGAAAACGTCTGACCAGCACGTTCAGTTCACCCGAGATCTTTTCCAGCTCTTTGGCCGTATCAGCCGTCGATTGCATCGCCGCCGTGGTCTCGTCGACCATCGTGGCAATCTCTTCGACCTTTTGTGCAATATTGTTACTAGCTTGACTCTGCTCCTTGGTCGCTTCGGCCACACCGCGAACACTGGCCAGAGTCGATTGCGCGCCATCCTTGATTTTTTGCAGTGAATCGGCGGCGGCTTCGGCGGCACGAACCCCGGCCTTGATTTGTGGCAATACATCCCCCATGACGCCGACCACCTCTACCGTGTCGCTCTGGATACCGGAAATCATCTGCTCAATTTCGAGCGTGGCCAATGAGGTTCGTTCAGCCAGCTTGCGCACTTCGTCGGCTACCACCGCAAAACCACGCCCCTGCTCGCCCGCCCGCGCTGCCTCGATCGCCGCATTGAGCGCCAGGAGATTGGTCTGCCCGGCAATGTCCTTGATCACGCCAGCGATAGAGGATATCTGATTCGCCCGCTCCTCCAGCTTTCCGATCCGAACCGAAGCGTCGCTGACGGTCGAAGCGATGGCATTAATTTCCTGACTGGCGACCTGAATCCGCTCAAAGCCTTCCTCAGACAAACTGACCGAACTGGTCGAATTGTCCTGTGTATCGCGGGCGCTGTCAGAAATGTGGTTGATGCTGACGGTCATTTCCTCGATTGCGGCCGCCATCGACGACGTCGCATCGGACTGCCGCTGCGAGGCTGTAGCCACCTCGCGCGAAGCAGTGCTAATATGCTCCGCCCCTTGAGAAAGCCGTGCCGAGCCCTGACTGATTTCGGCCACCATCCCGCGGATCGACCGCAGCATTGCTCCGGCCGAATCCATGATGCTGCCTTTGGATGAGGATTGCACATCCACCGTCAGATCGCCCGAGGCTGCGCGTGACATAAGGTCAATCGCCGTTGCCGGTTCACCGCCCAGTTGAGTAACGATGCTGCGTGAAACAAGGAAGGATACCGCGGCCACGATAGCCAGTACGAGGAGCGACATGATTCCGTAGCGCAGTGCAGCAGTTTTTACCGCCTTATCGACGTCATCGACATAGACGCCTGTGCCGATGATCCACTCCCACTCAGGGACACCGACTACGTAGCCAAGCTTCGGTACGCCTAGCGCCTGATCTTGCCCCGCCCGTGGGAAGTGGTAGTTGATATAGCCAGCGCCAGCCTTGCCTTTTTCAACGAAGGCCTTGGCAAACTGGAAGCCGTTGATGTCTTTTCGGTCGATCAACAGTACCCCATCCAGCTTGGGGTTCCCCGCAACCATCAGGGCGCGGCCTTCAAAGTTGTATAGGAAGTAGTAGTCGTTCTCACCGAAGCGCGGAGAGCGCAGGGCTTCTTTAGCCTTCTCTTGCGCCTCGGCACGTGAGAGCGTGCCTTTGGCTTCCATCTTCTGATAGTCACCGACAACACCTTTAGCGACTTCGACGATGTGTTTGATGCGCTCACTGTGGGCAGCCAGCGCATCCGCACGTATCTGAAACAGGGTATAGCCGGCAATCAACACCAAACCGAGAAGGACAACCAACCCTGATACAAGCAATCGAGTACTGACGCGCATCTGTGCAAAAGAAAGCATCACTATCTCCTTTATACATAAAACAAGGGGTTCGTATCGTTCGAATCATTTGACTCTGATTACAAACTTATTGCAAGACTCCGACAGGCTGCGCAGTAAAGGCAAAATTGAAGCGTGGCGTCGGCACTGTAGTAACGCTAGTTGGCTAGTTAATCCTGTGGCAGGTGCCGATGTGCAACGGTCGCTCAGATGGCTGCTTAAAGGAACAAGCGCAGACGGGGAGCAGGTCGTTCACCGACCTTCCGGAAACACTAGAACACCTCGTCCTCACGCAGAAATCGCCACTGCCCGACCGGCAAATCCCCGAGCTTGACCTTGCCGATACGCACTCGCTTAAGCCCCACCGCCTTCAGGCCGAGCAGCTCACACATGCGACGGATCTGCCGTTTGCGTCCTTCGTGCAACACGAAGCGTAGCTGATCTTCATTGAGCCACTCGACCTTGGCCGGTTTTAACTTTCTGTCATCCAAGCTAAGTCCGTGGTTGAGCAACGCCAGCCCTCTGGCATCAAGCCGGCCTTCAACGCGCACCAGGTATTCTTTTTCAACGGTTGAGTTCTCGCCAATCAATTGACGTGCGACACGCCCATCCTGCGTGAGCACCAACAGGCCGGTGGAATCAATATCCAGCCGCCCGGCAGGTGCCAGTCCCTTGAGGTGGGTCGGGTGAAAAACAGGCGTATCCGGCGTGCAATACTGATTTTCCGGCAACACCAGGGTTACAGCGGGAATAAACCCCGGCTCCGGCTGGCCTGACACGTAGCCCACCGGCTTATGCAACAGGACGGTCATCTGGCTTTGTTGTGCCGCACGCGCGCCTTTATCCAGCTTTATGGTTACTGACGGTTCAGCACGCGTACCCAATTCCGTAACGCGTTCGCCGTCAACAAAAACCCAGCCCCGCTCGATGTAGGTATCCGCTTCGCGCCTTGAACACAAGCCGCGCTCGGCCATCAACTTGGAAATCCGCACCCCGCTTTGCACGCCCTTACTAGCGCCAGGAACAACAGGCAGGCGATTTCCGGCACCCGGCTTTGGTACAACAGGCGCACGCGACGGCGTACCGCGCGGCTTTTGTTGCGGCTTGCGTTGCTGCTCGGCTTGAATCACCTGCTGCGGAGCAGTAATCATTACTTCCTTGGATGGCCTGCGTCTGGCATTAGGCGCTCCACCGCGTATCGGCTTGCGGCCCGTATCGGGAGGGGCATCATCACTCCTTGCCCGGAGCGGCAAGCCTAGGGGTTTGCGCGGCGTTTCAGGCATCGACGAGTATGTCGAGTAGTTCAACTTCAAATACCAGCGTGGCATTCGGCGGAATCACGCCGCCCGCACCACGTGCGCCGTATCCGAGTTGCGGCGGGATGGTGAGCTTGCGCACGCCCCCCACCTGCATGCCCTGCACGCCTTCATCCCAGCCAGCGATCACATTGCGCTGGCCCAGCGGGAACTCGAAGGGTTCGTCTCTATCCTTGCTCGAATCAAATTTGGTGCCGTTGGTCAGCCACCCGGTGTAATGAACGCTAACAAATTGGCCGGACGATGCGGTCTCTCCATCGCCAAGCTTGATTTCTTCAATTTGCAGACCGGATTCGGTCGTAATGATGGACATGCTTTTCCCCTGACATTCGAAAAGAGAAGTGTAGACCAGCCTGACCTTTGCGGCCAGTTCAATACGCGATTGGAACACACGCTAACTCTTGTTACTGCTTTCAGCTAAACTTGACACAACGAGTTTGCCGGAGAAAGGCTAGATGGATATTCGCTCGATTATTGCCCCTGTGATAGCGGACAAAGTGGCGCTGGAAGAATTTATTGAGGCATTGAGCGACCACGCGCCAAATATCGAACGTGATATCGCCCGCCTGAAAAACACTCCGGAAGATCGCGACGTCATCAGCAGTCTTTTCCGCTCGATTCACAATATCAAGGGCGATGCGGCGCTGTGCAAGGTAGATCTGGCGGTCGCCATTGTGCACCCTATCGAAACGGTGCTTGCGCGCTTCCGCAACGACGAAATCGCTTTCAGCGACATCCTTGCCGAGGCGGTTCTGCTGGCGATTGACCGCCTGGAATTGGCCGCAGAAGGCCTGCTTTCGGGAAAGTCCCTTGATGGTCTGCGCTTGCTGGCGCTGGTTCAGGGGCTGGAAAGCCTCGCAGAAGCTCAAGCCGCCAAAATGGACGAAAGCGCCTGTGAACTGATTGAAGCCGTTACTGGATTCCGCCCCGCCACCGAATCATCAAGCTTTATTCACGGCCGCGCCTCATCCATCTCCAGCAAGTCAAAATCACAGGCGGCTGACGATCTACGCTTTTTCCGCACGCTGGCCGATCAACTTGAGGCGCGCTCTCCGCTTTTCAAGGGCCGCACCTTGCGCCTCCTGCGTCTGGCTATGGAAACCAACCAGATGATGGACAAGACGGTTGATCCGATGCAGCTTGAGGCCGCTGTTTACATGCACGATATCGGGATGATGTTTTTGCCGGAATCGGTCTGGTTGAAAATTGAGCGCATGACGGACGATGAAAAACAGATTCTGCGTACACACCCGGATTACGCTGCCGGGATACTCTCGCGCATGGACGGCTGGGAGGAAGCCGCCGAGATGGTGGCACAGCACCACGAAATGCCCGATGGCCAAGGTTATCCCGCGCGGCTTATGGAAGACAGGATTTGTGATGGGGCCAAAATATTAGCCATTGTGGATGCCTTCGAGGCCGTCATGCTGAAGCATATCAATCGCGGCAGAAACCGCTCGGTATTGCGCGCCATTGCTGAAATAAACGCGTGTGACAACCAGTTCTCCCCGAAATGGATTGAGCCGTTCAATCAGGTTATCCGGCGCACAGTTGAGGCATGATGGTCGTGACCGAGGATTACCCGGCGGATCTGGCACGTCGTTTTGGCGGCATACAAAGGCTTTATGGCGCTGATGCCCTTAAACGCTTTCAGGCCGCACATGTCTGTGTAATCGGTATCGGCGGCGTGGGCTCCTGGGCTGCTGAAGCGCTGGCGCGTTCGGCCATCGGACGAATCACCTTGATTGACCTCGACATGGTGGCCGAATCAAACGTCAACCGTCAGATTCACGCGCTGGGCGACACCTTTGGCAAAGCCAAGACCCGCGCCATGGCAGAACGTATTCTGGCCATTAACCCGACCTGCCGTGTCGAGGAAGTCGAATATTTTGTATCTCCTGACAACCTCGACGAAATGCTTGGCAGAGGTTTTGATTATGTTATCGATGCCATTGATCAGGCTCGAACCAAGGCAGCCATGATTGCCTGGTGCGCTACTCATAACACGCCCATTATCACGGCCGGTGGGGCAGGCGGTCAGATTGACCCGACGCGCATTGAAGTAGCCGATCTGGCACGCACCATCCAGGATCCTCTGCTTTCGAAAGTACGTGCGCTACTGCGCAAGGAGTACGGATTCACTCGTGATCAAAAAAAGAAGTTCGGTGTGCCGGCCGTGTTCTCCAGCGAACCGCTGCGCTATCCTGAAAGTGGCACCGCCTGCAATGAGGCACCCGCATTGGCAGGGCTTAATTGTGCAGGATACGGTTCATCGGTCTGCGTCACTGCGCCATTCGGACTATTTGCCGCCAGTGAAGTGCTGCGCCATATCGCCACCGAAAAATAGTCCGGCTAGTTATTGTCGAGCCAGACAGCAAGGCCTTGAGCATTAAGCTCGATGTCGTTCTCTAACAGTTCCAGAACCGTTTTGGATGGCAGTTGGCAACCGAACTGCCGAACTTCATCCAGAATCAATTGGGCAAGTCCTTCTCGAATTTTCTGGTGCCGCTGCGTTCCAGCGTCTTTTTCTCGCATTGCTATGGCGACTTGCGCATCGACAAGCCGGTGTAATTTGACCGCTTTTTCGGGCAACTCTCTGACCTGACTGAAATGAGTGAGGTACATGGCCGGCGGCTGATACGTCATGAGCAGGTCAATCGAAGCATGCATGGCATCACGGTCAAACTGAACGGGGGTTGTCGTTGGAAAAATAAACTGGCGCCCGTCCGTGTCGAGTTCGCGATATGAAACGCCGAACATGTCTCCGGCAAAGATGTGCCCGCTTTTTTTATCTACAATGCAGATATGGTGTTTGGCGTGCCCGGGAGTATCCAGACAAAGCAGTTCTCGTCCAGCCAGGTCAATGATGAATTCGTGTGGCGCCTCAGAAATGCGCGCCGCATCAATCGGAAGAACGTCGCCATAAAGTCGATGAGTCGCTTCAACACCATACACCCCAACCGTACCTTGAATCAATTTAGACGGATCGGCCATGTGCCGCGCACCGCGCGGGTGAACAACAAGTCGCGCGTTCGGAAACGCCTTCATCATTTCGCCGGCGCCCCCGGCATGATCAAGATGAATGTGCGTCAGAATAACGTAATCGACGCTCCCGACCGGCAGGCCAAGTTCATCGAGCGCCGCAAGCACTGTTGGCAAAGCACTGTTGCAGCCTGTATCTACAAAGGCGGCACGGCCGTTTTCAACGATCAGGTGAATTGCCACCAATTGAGGCCGCAGATAGTGCGCATCAATGGCGTAAATACCCTGTTCGTATGGGATAAAATGACTCATTCATCACCAAGAAATTGGGGGTTAATCGTTAGCGCTCTGACCAGGCATTACTTTTGATCCGTGCACTAAATTTTTTGCGAAACTTGGCCAGTTTAGGTGCAACAACGATCTGGCAGTAGCCCTGATCGGGATTTCGGCTGAAATAATGCTGGTGATACTCTTCGGCCGGAAAAAATGTTGGCTCAGCCAGAACCTCTGTTACCACTGGGGAGTTCCAGATTTTCTCGTCTTCAAGGCGACGGATCAGTGAAGTCGCCACTTCTTTTTGCTCAGCGGAATGAAAATATATCACCGAGCGATACTGTGTGCCGACATCATTTCCTTGCCGATTCATTGTCGTCGGGTCATGAATAACAAAAAATATTTCCAGAATCTCTTCATAGCCGATTATTGCAGGATCAAAGGTAACGCGGACGACTTCGGCGTGACCGGTGTTGCCGGTACAAATCGCACGATAATCCGGCTTGTCCGTATGCCCGCCACAATAACCGGAGACTACCGATTCAACGCCATTCACTTGTTCATAAACGGCTTCAAGACACCAGAAGCACCCACCGCCTAGTGTAGCTATTTCCATTCGGCCATCCGACATGACGATCCTCCTTGCAAGGGAATATCGTCAGACTGGCGTTTCTTAGAAAAGCTCCCGCTATTTTGTGTGACGTGGTTCCGAACGACACAAAGCACACAGCCCCATCACATTTTGGTGTGATGGGGCTGGTGGTATTGGGGAGCCTGGCGGTGACCTACTTTCGCACACGTAGTATGCACTATCATCGGCGCGACTTCGTTTCACGGTCCTGTTCGAGATGGGAAGGGGTGGGTCCAAAGTGCTATGGCCGCCAAGCATAACTTGTTCGTTTGCGGCCGTGCTGGCGTCAAACGCAAATAGGAAGAAGGATTTGGGTGTTACTTTGTTTGGTTGTGATTGAATCAATAAGCAAATGAGTTGCTGCTTAAGGTTATAGGATCAAGCCTCACGGGCAATTAGTATCAGTTAGCTTAACGCATTACTGCGCTTCCACACCTGACCTATCAACGTTGTGGTCTTCAACGACCCTTTAGGGGGATCAAGTCCCCAGGGAA
>JANNGP010000239.1:0-5534 GCA_031403915.1 Betaproteobacteria bacterium | reverse complement strand
ACTCTTATGGTCGAATTCGGTTTGCGAAATTCCTCTTCGATAACAAGTCTTTCATCACGATCAAGGTCAGCATTATGAAAGGCGATCCCATTTGACAACGTCGTGCGCAGTGCGCTTGACGCGAGTGAAAGGTCGCCATTCGGAAGTGAATTGAGTGCATCTTTTGCCGCCGGGCAACCAAGCGCGTTGGCTAGATATAGCGCACAACCGCGCGCTTCGCCTTTTGTTTCGCGAAAAACGATTACCTGCTTCCCCTCGCTCACCAGCTTGCGCACGAGAGGAATAATATGATCCTGGCTGCTCCCTTTTCTGAACTCAGGCTGGATGTAATCATTAAGCGTTTTCTCCACCCCATCATGCTCGACGTAACGAAAATCGCCATTCCCGCAAATTATCCCCTCATGCAATGGCACAGGTCGGTGTTTAGATCGCAACAGTCGTGCGCCCATCCATTTTTCAAGTCCCGACGTGTCTCCAATTACAGCGGACAAGGCGATCAGCTGCGGTTCTACACCGATCTTTCGTCGCGCGCGAAGGACAGTGAGGACGAACTCCAAATTCACCCCACGGTTTTTGTCCGTGATCATTTGCACCTCGTCGATCACCACTGTGCCCATCTGTTCCAGAATGTGAGGATTGCCGAGGACCATTGCTGCAAATTTTTCGTAGGTCATCAGGCAGATGTCATAACGGCCACGCATCAGATCCGGAATGTCATCTGTAATCTCGCCAGTGGCGCGAATGGTTCGGATGCCAAAGCTTCCATATGTCTTCCGAAAATATTGGTGTTTGTCGTTCACGAGTGCCTTAAGCGGCAGGAGGAACAACGTTCGTTTTCGTGTCAGCGTGCCATGTAACCCGGCCAGCTCGCCAATCATTGTCTTGCCTGAAGAGGTCGGGGCGGAGACAAGCAAATGTTCGCCCCCCAGAAGGTTGAAATTGTTGATCGCATCCACTTGGAGTTGATTAAGCCTAGGGATGTGTTTCGCCCACGCTTCCAACAAAGTTTGAGGGAAACCAAACGAAGCCAAACTTGCGATCTCCATTGTGACAGGCTGTCGCATCCGTTCGGGAAATTCGAGCTTGTAAAGCGTTCCGCGTGTAAATATCGGCCACGCAAAGTGACTATCCATTTGCCCGCGGACCGTCGGATGTTGCGGTTTTCCAAAACCCGCCGCTTCCGCGGTTACCCGTTCGCTCACGTGCTGAAAAAGTGCCATAACAGGAAGCTTGGAGGCTTGCACAACTTCCGGAGCACCACATAACGCCTCCAGGAGAAACCACGTTAGCAACCCGTGCCCCAACTTTTGATTCTCCCATGCAGGCTGGGTCGCGGTGGACGCCGTAAGAATCAGGCGGCCATTTCCAGCCAGTTTTTTTAGCCGCTCTTCAGCAGAATCCAAATCCTTTGCAGTCGTAGGTGCATATAAAACTTTCGCTCCCATCCCCCCTGAAAAACAACAATCGAGAAAACAAATCAACCGTTGCGCAGGGATGCGGGAGAATATGTCCGCCAGTTTTTCGAGCGATACTGTAGTCTCCGCCAGTTTGGATGGATCTGCGTCGTGGGTTACCAATTGATGCGTTTTGCTTCCGTGACCAGAAAAGAATATGACGATAACATCATCGGTAGAACACGAAGCAAGTTTTTCAAGTTCATTCGTGATTGCGGCAGTTGTAGCTTCTTCATTAATCAGACGTGTTGCCCCGATTCCGAGACTATCTGAAAAGATCGCATGCAACGCGCGTGCGTCTCGGGCCGCACAGTTCAACCAATTGATATTGGGTGACAAATAGCGGTCAATTCCAATGAAGAGTCCTTTAAATACCATAGCGCTATTTATACACAATTTGATTCAATAATGCCAGCCCTCGCGCCGGTTGAGCCGAATATGGTAACGGGCTGAAGAAGAACTGCGCTCCAGAATCTAGCCATATTGCCGGAAACGGCAAACCTCGACGTCTTCTGCTGGCGTGCGCCTGCGATACTCGACGCCAATGGCAAACCTGGCTCGATCCTATATTCCGTCCGATGGAGCTGCTCACCTATCGTCCGATGGGTGTAAGCCCTGGCAAGCAACAGGACTGAGAACCGTACACACTGGCCATGCTGTTGTTCAGTCTCGTGGGTTGTCTGTTCATATAATAAATACCCAATAGTAACGATTTGAATGCCCGTCTCCCACGTGCTATCTACTAGCCGCGTATCGGCAGAGGATGACCCCTAAAAGCCATCACTACAACCCGCAGGTTTATTTGCGGCAATTTGTTAATCCCGCTAGGTCCAAGGAACTGTGGGAGTTTGACGTTTCTTCTGGATCAGCAAAACCCTCGTCACCTAAGCAATCCGGATGCGAGGACTATTACCATTCGTTCCATAAAGAAGGTGGGGTGCAGGACGATTCAACCGTCGAGCAAAGCTTTGCGGTCTTGGAGAATCGATTGCCTGAACTTTTCGAATTCGTTCGTAACAAACGCCGCCCGTCAGTTCGGGTTTGGGAAACCTTTTTCGAATTCGCCGCACTTCAACGAGCAAGATCTCCGATAGCGCTGCACTCGATACAAAAAAGTACGAGCGAGCTGTACAGCAGAATGTTCGACATCATGAAAACAACTCCGCAATTCGCAGAGGATATGAAAGCCAAAGGACTCGATCCCGAAGCCGTTCGGAATACCGAGTTCAAAATCACCGCGAATCGCGAACACCTTCTTCTGAGTGCGTTAACTGTGTATGGGAGTGGTAACCTTACGAGACTCTTTTCTCGGATGAAATGGATTTTTATCGTGGCACCTGCGGGCCAATATTTTTGGACCAGTGACGACCCGGTGTGTTGTTGGGCCGACCGTGACACATCGAGCGCTTTTCATTCGATGGTCGGCCCCGCCAACAGCGATGCCGAAGTCACATTCCCGCTTTCTCGAAGAATTTGCGCCTTCGCAAAATGGACCGAACCATCCGCTGATTTGTATAACTTGGCATCTGCGGATCAGGTCAAGGCGATAAACCATCGGACGGTTAACAATGGCTGGCGTTACGTATATGGGCCCGTCAACGACGGCCTTATCCGTGGTTGGGTTGAAAAGATAGCCGAAAACCGCACGAAATAAACATGTTCGCAGTCCGCTTGATTACCCTAAAGTAGCTAGTACGCTTTGCGACAAATGGCGAAACGATCCTTGGCGCAGGAGATTGGCTCGAAGGGGCAACACGTGGTCGCCTGTATTGTTGGCTGCCATGGAGATTGGATGGTTCGTCCCCAACCAGCCGAAGATTTTGGAATCGATTTCGAGGCGGAGTTGGCCGAACCAGAAATCACGGGGCAATTTCTAAAAATTCAAGTCAAAAGCTCTCAGAATGCCCGCTTCGTCGGAGCCAATCTGGTGTATCGCGTAGAAAGGCAACTGTTAGAGTATGTGGATTCGTGTCGCGTTCCGGTGATTCTTGTGGTTGTGGACTTATCAAAACAAGCAGCCTGGTATTTATGGTTACAAGAGTGGGTTTTCTCATTGAACGCTTCCGGAAAACGCGTTTCGAATCTGCCAAACAGCATTTCCATCCACATTCCCAAATCAAATGAATTGGGCCGCGGCCTGAGCGGCCCTCTCAAAGCAATCGCATCATGGAAAACAAAAATTCAAATCGCACTCAGTCTCAATGACGCGTTGCGAACTGCCATTGCCCTGGAGTCCGACGCAACGTGCCTGGGAATATTTCATGTTCTTAGGCGCATCCACGAACAGTATGAGGACTTCCCCATTGACTCGGTAATTGCGGAAGTGCTGCGATTGGGAGGACAAATCTGGGCGACCGAAGATGGCAACCGGCTATCGCGTCTTTTGTTCACAATTTGCGAGACGTATGGGGAGCGCTTTAAAGCCAAGCAAATCCGGCAAATTGTAGTCAGGGGTGACGCCTACTCGCGGATCGGCATCATTGCTCTCGGATTGCTTTATGACTTCTTCCCCAAACGGATGAAAAAGCTGAAACTTCAAAAACTATTCAAACGCGACGACCCCCGCGTTCTATATTACTGCAAATTTCGAGAACGTTATCTTGGAAAAAGCTCAATCGAAATAGTCGGCCGCAGGAACGTTAATTATGCGATTGATGGGTGGAACTTAGATGAAGGTGTTCGTGATGAGATTTTGAATAAATGGGCGAATCGGGGTGACTCCGCAATCTTGGACTACCTGGTTCTAAAAAAAAGATCGCCAACAAAAGTGTCAGTGAAAGGAGCGGCGAATAATGACAAATAGTCGCGAGTAAACGCGAGCAGCCTTGAGTTCATTGGAGATATTGCTATTTATGTTTGTCACTTCCAATATTGGAAATACGTTCCAAGCGAAGATGGGCACGATTGGATGCGGATGGAAATATCGCTGCACCGGCGACATACATGATATGTAGGGGCTAACGCCCGTCACGATTGACTTCCACGGCTTAACCGCCGCACCACTAGCTCCCCAACGTGTCGTCGGCTACCGCCCGACAATATCTCTTTCTCCCTTCGGGCTAGCCGGCTAAAGGACATCTACCCGTTGTCCTTTATCAGAAAGAGATATTGTCGGCCGGGACGGGCTATCGCCCTTACCCGCCGACACGTTGGGGGACTGGTTTTAGATGAGGTGCTACCGCACCGACCACCAGCCCGCTATCGCGACCGGTTCGCCCCGAAGGGCGGATTTGACGACGGGCGTCACGACCGCACGAGTGTTGAGAACGAGTCGCCGCGAATGCGGCATACTACGCCGCGCCGGCTCGCGCATCCTTTTCACGCCCAACATGGCAAGTTGTGGTGTCTGGTGTTCGCGTGCCCGCTTGCCATATCATTTGAGCTCACTCCCCCATTCGGATTTCACAACCAGTCGCCATTACCTCGCCGGCTTGCCCCAAACCGCAGTTGCCGACGTTTGCAGGCAAGAGGGCTTGCGGCAGGGCCACACATGAAAGTCTACATGACACGGGGGACTTTTTTCTGTGGCAGGGGTGGCGACTGGTTTTGGAACCATGAATGACCACACCATCACAATTGGAGAGCGCCACGGATGGGGTGATCCCCAGCGCTTTGGCATATCTACCGCAGACCAGCGCCAGCACATCTACGTCATTGGAAAGACCGGCTCTGGCAAAACGACTTTACTGCGCAATTTGATCTTGCAGCACATCGCCCTTGGACATGGCGTCGGATTGATTGACCCCCACGGTGACTTAGCCGAGGAGCTACTGCATCACATCCCCCCGCATCGTGCCGATCATCTGGTGTATTTCAATCCGGGGGATATTGAATTTCCAATCGGGCTTAATTTGCTCGCCAACGTTGCGCCGGATGACCGTCACCTTGTTACATCCGGTGTTGTGGGTGCGCTCAAAGGCATTTGGCGCGACTCCTGGGGACCACGACTTGAATACATCCTCTACAATGCCGTGTCCGCACTCCTCTATTGCCGGAATGCAACCTTGCTTGGCGTCAACCGGATGCTCACGGATGACAGCTTCGGGCCAAGGTGATCCAGCAGATCGAAGACCCGTTCAT
>JANNGP010000238.1:0-13140 GCA_031403915.1 Betaproteobacteria bacterium | reverse complement strand
GCAGCGCGCTGAAGACGCCGTTGATCGCCAGCTCGGCGCTGTACAGCTTCGCGCCGAACGTCGCCCGGCCGGGCCATGTTGACGAAGATTCTGGTCATTTCAGCAAGCTGCCGATAGAACAAACTCTCTGCGCTTTCCACGACGACGTCAGTGAATGGCTCGACCCAGCGACCGAGGTGTGCCGTCAGGAAACGTTTTTGCATGTCGGTTATCGCAATCAACCTTCCCGCTTCGCCTTTGAGACGCGCCTCATTCTCACGGTAAATCAGCAAATACAGGAACTCCAACTCGACCGCAATGTGGTCGGGCACTTCCATGAACGCTTCATCAATATCGAATCCGCCCTCCCGGTAAAGCGCAAGGACTGCCATGGTGCTGTCGCCCATCAGTGTTTTTTCTTCGTCCAGCCAGACCGAACCATAGGGCTTAGCGAGAATGTGCGAGGGGCCAAGGAAGAGTCGGGTGTAATCGAGCAGGAGCGCTTCAGGATCAGCCGCCTTGAATTGTTCACCGAGACTCTTCGCGCATGGCACCAGTGCCGGACGAACCAGTGTCGCGGCGTTCAATAACGATGCGAACACGCCTTCCTGTTCAAACGCTTTCTCTGGCTGGTAATAGCAGGCGGCAAGATAACGGCAGACATCTTCGCGCGCCAAGGCACTGCGTTGTTCTGATTCTGTCATTGCAATTCCCAAAAAAGG
The DNA here is from genome assembly GCA_031403915.1 of Betaproteobacteria bacterium. GTDB lineage: Bacteria > Pseudomonadota > Gammaproteobacteria > Burkholderiales > Rhodocyclaceae > Propionivibrio. The sequence continues at coordinate 12,439 of JANNGP010000238.1, read as the reverse complement.
GAGGCAGGGCAAACCCGGCCTCCCTGTTTAACGGCTCAAGAATCAAGCTCTGGGGCTAAACTTGTGAAGGTAATGCACGTTCGGCTTGGTGCCTTTATCTTCCTGCAGACGGAAAGTTTTCTCTGCGGCCAGTATCTTGGAGATTTCCGAGTTGGGATCCTTCTGATCGCCAAAGATTCTCGCCTTGGACGGGCAGACCTCAACACACGCGGGCTGTAATCCATTGCTCACCCGGTGATGGCAGAAAGTGCATTTTTCGACGACGCCCTGTTCGCGAAGTGCGTGCAGGTTTTCTGATTCATAATTATTCAGGTAAGGCAGCGCAGCACCGGATTTCTCGGCTGTTTCAGCGCCGGATGACGTGCATCCTGGAATCAACTCTGTTTTGTCAGCCCATTGCGGCTGGGTCGCCCGGCGCTTGAAGTTGAAGCTGAGCACACTGTAGGTTTCGCCGTTAAGGCTGCGATCATCCAGCGAAGTCGAGCTGTACGGGCAGGAATTCTGACAGGCCAGACAGCCAACACAGATTTCGTCGTTGATCATCACGAAACCTTCCGGCGTCTTGAAGATGGCCGCTGGAGAAACCGGACAGCTCTTCACGCACGCCGGCTCGTCGCAGTGATTACACAACACCGGCATGATGAAGTGCGTCGTTTTTGGGAAAACCCCTTCTGTCTTGGTTACAAAATCGGCCCAGTTGAAGCTCTGTCCGTTTCCGCGCGGGCGTGTGTTGTTTTCAGCTTTGCAGGCTAGGGCGCAGGATCCGCATCCAACGCACTTCTGCAGGTCGATGACCATACCGTATTTAGGCATTATTTATCTCCTTGATTTGTGCGTTCGGGGATCAGACTTTTTCAATCCTGACGCCGGTAAACCCGCCATTTCGTGCGGTGGAGCCACTCAAACGGTCGTAATCATCAACCAGAATCTCGTTGTTGTTACCCCCGAGCGGCTGAGCCTTGGCGTAGTCCTTTGCGGCAATGCGGCCATACGCCCAGTGCCCTTGCCCAAAAGCCTTGGTTACTGTGCCCGGACGAATGCCTTCCCAAAGTTTGACCTTGGTTACAATCGCACCGGCCATTGAAGTAATCTTGACCGTGTCGCCCGTCTTGAGCCCCAGCTTCTTGCCATCGACCGGATTCATCTTGAGCACATCACCCCAAGACACATCACCACCGTCCACCTTCTTGAACTCCTGATACCAGGGCAGGTTGGCTGAACGCCCTTCACGGTTGAGGCGCGACTTGTAGTCGACAAACTCAAACGGATAGTCCTTGAAGCTTCCGTTGCGCTTGGGCGCCTCATAGTGCGGAACAAAGGCCAATTCGCCTTGTGCCAGATAGCCGGAAACCTTGAGGATGTCATCGACCGTGGTTTGATGCTTGGTGGCGTGCTCTTGCAAGCCCTTCTTCAGCGTTTCGCTGTAGAACTCGAACTTCTTGGTGGCGGTATTGAACTTGCCGCCCCAGCCCTTCTTGAAGCTGTATTGCTGTGTGTTATAGATCCCCTTCTTCTTGAAATCGGCCCAACCTGCAACCTTGTCGCCCTTGAGCGGCTCCTTGGGCATCCACATCGGCGCACTGGCAATCTTGGCCTGAATCTCGCCGAATTCTTTTTCGTTGTTCGCCGTCTTGCCCGTTTCCGGATCTTTAAACTCGGTAGCGAAAAAGTCATAGAGATTCGGAAAGCCCTTGGCCTTGAGTTTTTCCGCGAGCAGCCAGCAGACCTCGGTTTCCTCCTGCTTTACATCCCAAAGGCGCTTGCCAGCGGGTTGTTGAATCGAAGCAAAACCATAGGTCGCGCCGTTATTGGAGATCACGGAAAGACCTTCACTGGTATTGAAGGTTGCCGGCAAGACCACATCAGCAAACTGGGTCATTTCCGAAGCATTGGTCACCATATGTACGAAGAACGGCACTTTGGAAAGCGCCTTGTCCCATCGCGCGGGGTCTGTTGCCGAAAAGTTGAAGTTCGACCACGAACTGATCAGCACCTTGACGGCATCCGGGTCTTTCAGCATGGCGTTGGCGATGTTGTTGGTCACCACGCCGCTACCCGGCTTGGCATTCATCATCGCCGGCATGTCTTTGTCGCCACGACCGTCAATCTTCTTGCCCTTACCGTATTTCTTGGCCGTTTCGTCAAGATAGGCATCGTATTTCGGGAAGCTGCCGAGCGGCGGACTCGTGGTCTGCAGAGTGCCGCCTTCGACATCGATCGAACCGAGCAAACCATTCAACGCATGCACCGCCATTGCCGCGTAGGTGCCGCGCGGATTCATGGCCACGCCGGGGCCCATCCACACAGCGACCTGCGGAGCAGCCTTGCCCATGGCTCGGGCGACGCGAACAATCTGGTCAGCTGGAATCAAAGTTTCCTTGGCCGCCCAAGCTGGCGTCTTGTCCTTGAGCTCGATGTTCCACCACTTTAAGATGCCAAAAGTTTCGGTTTCGGTGAACGTGGATTCATCCACAGTCTTGCCGGCGACGAAGAGATTCTTTCCGCCATTGAAATTGCCGACAAATTCCTTGTTCCACAGATCTTCGACTAGCAGGACGTGAGCGATGGCACTGGCCAGCGCGCCGTCGGTACCGGGCTTGATCGGAAGCCACACGTGCGATTTTGTGGCCGATGTCGACAAACGCGGATCGACAGTAATCAGGGCACCACGGTCAATAATCCCGCTCATGTTGGCGATGGCTGCCGGAACCAATCGATTCGACGACACCGGATCGCAACCCCAGGCCACCATACACTTGGTTCTGGCCAGATCATAATCGCGATAACCGAAGAAGCCCTGCGTCAGACCGGAGCCCATTTTTTCGGCTTCGGCACAGATTGAGCTGTGCGAAAAATAGTTGGGCGTGCCGTAAATGGCCGGCAAAATACCGTAAAGAATCTGGGTCGAGGTCGACGAATAGCGCCCCCGGATGTACGTTAGTTTTTGCGGCTCGTTGTTCTTGCGCAATTCGATCATCTTGTCGGCGACCATACTGAGCGCCTCATCCCAACTGATCGGGACAAACTTCGGATCAACGCCGCGGCCCTTTTCGGGATTGGTACGCTTCATCGGCACCTTGATGCGGTCCGGGTCGTAGGCCTGGGAGGGAATCAAATGGCCGCGCGGGCACACATAGCCGCCGTTGGCTTTGCTCGCCTGATTGCCGCGAACTTTCACGGCACGGCCATCCTGAACAAAAATTTCGATGGCACACCACGCCGTACAGCCCTGGCAGCAACTCGCCACCCAATCACCCTTGGCCGGCGTGGAAGGCTCGGCGTCGCGAATTACGATAGCATTGGTTACCGGTTGGGCATACAGCCCGCCCACAGCAAACAGCCCGGCCGTTGCGGCCGAGCCCTGTATAAACGTCCGTCTCGTCAGTTTCATAGAAAACTCCCTCTCTATGTGTATTTGTGCCCCGTACCGTCCTAGTCTAAAGCGTTCAAATCTCCCGGGACTTTTAACGCAAGTAATAGGCCAAAGCGACATCTCACTGGTAGGTGATTTGTCGTTCCACCTGCTTTCTGCACATAACCCGCTGATATAAAAACCAATATCAGCCGCCATCCCACACATCTCATGGCAACATGGCATTGCTCAAGCACCTTGTTGTTATATACCAAGACCCTGCAGTTACTAAATCGTAACCAATCAGATAACTCTGCGTTACATCTAGGTAACATCACACATTCAGTTCTCTGTAGAATCTTCCTGTTCCTGCAAACACAGCGAGGTCACGATGACTATCTTCCGTATACTGCGCGCAATTGTTGTCCTTCTAGCGACTCTTCTGGCGGCAAGCACCCATTCCAGCGAGGCAACCCGTCCTTTTCGCGTGGGAATGACGCCTGCTTTCTTGCACGACCAGCATTCAATGCTTGCCGAATGGAAGGTCTATCTGGAGAAGCAGCTCAAGCGCCCTGTGATTTTTATTCAGCGGGACAGCTACCGGGAAACCATGGATCTGATACTCAAAGGGAAGCTCGATTTTGCCTGGATCTGCGACTACCCCTATATTGCGCTAGGGAAGACAGTACGATTACTCGCCGTAGCCTCCTACCAGCAAAAACCGCTGTATCGCTCCTACCTGATTGTCCCGAGCAGCGACACCCAGACAAAATCTATTCTGGACTTGAAGGGCAAGATTTTCGCCTACGCTGACCCCAACTCGAACACCGGTTATGTCGTACCACGCTATGCTTTGAAAACAGCCGGCATTGATGCCAACACCTTTTTCCGTAAAACCTTTTTTACCTGGTCGCACAGCAAAGCCATACGAGCCGTTGCCACCGGACTCGCACAAGGCGCCGCCGTAGATAGTTACGTCTGGGACAGCCTGCAAAAAGTTGATCCGCAACTCGTTGCCAAAACACGCATTGTCTGGGAGTCAGAGTCATTCGGCTTCCCGCCTATCGTGGCCTACCACAAAGTTTCCAAAGCTGACATTGAGGCGTTTCAGAATGCGTTATTCACGATGCAGGATGACCCGGCCGGCCGGGCGCTTCTCGCAAAGCTCAATCTGGATGGCTTTGTTGCAGGGTCACCGGATCTTTACAAGGGCGTTGCCAACATGATGCGAGAGCTTGGCGAACTCTGATGCTGTTTAATCTCAGTCTGAGATACAAGCTCCCTTTATTGGGCGCAGCGCTCATTCTGGTTACTGCGATGGCACTTTCAGCATCGTTCCTGGCGCAGGCCTGGGACGGTGTTCGCAAGGACATGTTGTTTAGCTCCGAGGATCTGGGGCGAACCATGGCACGTTCTCTTTTTCCCGCCTTGCTGCACGACGATGTTTGGCGGGCATTCGAAACGATATCCCTGCCATTTAAAGGCGGCCATGAATCTTTGACCGAAAGTCTGATCGTGCTTGATGCTGACAGGCGTGTATTTGCCTCCTCTCATCCGGAAAAACACCCGGTATTAAGCGATCTGGCATCAATGGGAAGTGATTTCCAGGCACTCGACAGTGAAATCGTCTCAAATCCTGACACCAGTACCCTGATACTTGAACGCAGCGATGCCGCGCACACCTTCATCGCCATCCCGATCACCAGCGACAATGTCCGGCTGGGTACGCTCATCGTTGCTCACAACAATGCCTGGATCTGGCAGCGCTTTGAGAAGCTTATCGAACGTGCGTTCTGGATGACCTTGCTGATTCTCGCCGTCCTGTTACCCATTAACTGGTATTGGGGTGGGCGGATGGTTGCCCCCTTGCACTTGGTTACCCGACGATTGAGCCACATCAGCAGTGGCGAGCTGACACCGCTTGACCCAAAGCTGTACCCTTATCACGATGAAGTCGGCGATTTGTACCTGGCCTACGGTCAGATGGTGGATGAGTTGAAGGAGAAAGTTTTACTCAAGCGGGAAGTCATCAAAACCGAGAGAATGGCAGCTATCGGCCGGTTGTCCGCCAGTATCGCCCACGAGATAAACAACCCACTCGGCGGCATGCTGAATGCCATAAGCACGCTCAAACGATATGGCTCACCCGACCCCTTGAGCCAGAAAACCATCAATCTGCTTGAACGTGGTCTTTCGCAAATCAGGGATACTGTCGCCGCCTTGTTAGTCGAAGCCAAGATTTCGAGCCGACAACTGACACTTCACGACCTCAACGATGTCGGACTCCTTGTCGCTCCAGGCGCACACAAACAGAACACTCAAGTAGCTTGGCAGATTGAACTTCCTGAATCCCTGTCATTACCCTCAACCCCGGTACGTCAATTACTGATCAATCTGACATTAAATGCCATTCAGGCGGCCGGCAAGGACGGTCACGTCCGCATTCATGTCACCGGAAGCAATTCAACGTTCTCAATCATCGTGGAAAACAATGGGGAAACGCTTTCCCCTGCGCAGCGAGAGCGGCTTTTCGAGCCTTTCGCACGCGACTCTGAACACGGAAATGGCCTTGGCCTGTGGATCTGTTACCAAATCGTAACCCAACTAAACGGTGATATTCGCGCCGAATCCACCGACACACTGACCCGCTTTATAGTTACCCTTCCTCTGGACACTCACTGTGACACCGACAACTCCTCGACTCTGCCTGATTGAAGACGACGAGATCATGGGCGAATCGCTCGTGGATCGTTTTACGCTGGAGAGCTTCCATTGCGACTGGTATCGCACGGCCGGCGAAGCTGAGAAGGCTCTCCATACACGAGACTACCTTCTGGTGATCAGCGACATTCGTCTTCCGGACATGAGGGGTGACGAACTCTTTGCAAAAATGCTCGCCGAACATGTTGCATTGCCACCGTTCCTTTTCATTACCGGTCAGGGTGATATTGAAGCAGCCGTCAAGCTGCTCAAGCAGGGCGCTCAGGATTACATCACCAAACCCTTTGACCTTGATGCGCTGATGGATCGGATACAGGATATCGCCCTTCCCCGTGTTGAGGACTCAGCCAGCGCACTTGGTTCATCACCTGCCATGCGCCATATCATTGCCTTGCTGCCACGCCTCGCGGCCAGTTCATCGACAGTACTGATTACGGGCGAATCCGGTGTCGGCAAAGAACGGGTTGCCCGAACGCTCCATGAAATGGGGGGCAGTGATCGTCCGTTCGTTGCCATCAATTGTGGCGCCCTTACCGAAACCTTGCTTGAAGCAGAGCTCTTTGGCTATGAGAAGGGCGCATTTACCGGTGCCGTGCGCAGCCGAAAAGGCGTGATCGAGCAAGCCGACGGCGGGACGCTATTTCTTGACGAAATCGGCGATATGTCACTCGGCATGCAGATCAAGCTTCTGCGCGCGCTTCAGGAGCGCTGCGTCACCCGCGTCGGCAGCGAAACGTCCACGCCGGTCAACCTGCGTCTACTTTGCGCCACGCATCGTGAACTCAAGGAAATGGTCAGTAACGGAGACTTCCGCGAGGATCTCTATTACCGAATCAATGTGGTTCAACTACGGCTACCCCCCTTACGCGAACGGCGTGAAGACATTCTCTGGCTGAGCCGGCAGTTCCTCGCTGAAATGGCTAAAGAGGGACAAAAGCCCCCCGTCCTGACTCCCGCTGCCGAACAGGCACTGCTTAACTATCACTGGCCGGGCAATATCCGCGAGTTACGAAATGCATTGGAGAGAGCTAGTCTGCTCACAGACGGCCGCAGCATTTCACTGGATCATCTGTTTGAGCGTCCAGCGCCCCGGGTAAATGAAACGCAGACCATGAACGGTACCCTGCGTGACTATCTGGGCGAATGCGAACGCGATTACATTGTTCGGGCACTGGACTCTTGCAGTTGGCAAATCCAGTGCTGTGCCGATTCTCTGGGAATCAGCCGAAAAAATCTCTGGGAAAAAATGCGTAGGCTTGGAATTGCCAGGGAGGAAGAAGGCAATTCTCCCGTTTAGCTCCGATAGCCAACCGGCTTGCTCGCCGAAAATTTGTTGACGTATCGGACAGACAAAAAAACGGGGCAAGCGGCCAACACCGCTTGCCCCGCCAGAACCAGAATTTACTTCTTGAACTGCAGAATCAACGGCTCTTGAGTATAGGCGTGACGAACCTGGGCATTGTCAAAGAAAGCCATGCCAAAACCGTAGGTCTTGGCCAGGTCGTTGAAGTTGACATCAAACTTGGAACCCGTCACCAATTTGCGTGCCATTTCGATTGTCCACTTGCCATTCGCCCACTTGGCGCTGGTCGCAATGTCACCACGGTCACCGGTAAAGGGAGCGACGATGATTGATGCCACTTCATCACCGGCCTTGAACTTGGAATCATCAAAGGCAACCTTGTCTTCCGCCTTAAGATAATAGGTGCCGCCGCTGCTAGCTGACTTGCCATCCTTGTTCATGAACTCGGGTTTGCCATTTACCAGCTTCACATCTTCGTAGCCGCCACCTGTCTTTGGATCTGACTTGCGGCCGGCCTCCTTGGCCTTGACCGGATCAAACGGCGTATTGTCGAGATACTGGTCGTCGGTCTGGCCGATCACGCCGGTACGCACATACTTCAGGTGCCACATGTCGCCGATTTCCTCGTCGTCACCCGTGTACTTGTTTCCATAGGGCTTGCCCGGTTCGCCGGCATGGCAGGCGGCTTGGCAGGAGAAACGCTCGTTGAAGCCGAAAATCTTACCGTCGATGTTCCAGATCACGGCCATCTTGTCTTCGTAATAAACGTTGTTGTCGCCGCCCTTGTCGGCAGGATCCTTGAGCTTGATCCAGGTGCCGTCGGCCTGCTTCTGATAGGGACTGCGACGTACCGAGTAGGTCGGGTCATCGTAGGTGATCAGCATGTAAAGCATGTCGCCCGAGTAGGCGACTTGCAAGGTGCCTTGCGTCTCGCCCTTGTTGTCCTTGAAATTAACGCCTTTGATGGCCTTGAAACTCAGAACCGGCGCATCCTTCCATACCGCATCATCCGCCACGCCGTCCAGCTTGGGCGCCGCTGCCGCCTTGACGGCGATGACGGGCACCGGCTTGAAGGCCTTGGGCTTTTCTTTCTTTTCCTGAGCCATGGCGCCTGTGCTTGCCAGACCCGCAATAATGGCTAGTGTGATCGAGCTCTTGATGAAGTTCATTTTCAATTTCCTCCTTCGGAAAACCAACATAAAAACCGGCACAAGTGAAATTTCAGTGCTCGTGCCAGCCGGTAAACATCATCTTGAACATCTGGCCGACAGTTTTGCCGGTGGTGCCCAGATAGATGTGAGACAACATGAATAACAAGATCGCTACTGCCGAAAGGTAATGCAGCATGGCGATGGGTAGCAGTCCGTCAAAGCCAAACAGTTTGTCCGGCGCGAATTCCGGGTAGAGGTAGATCAGTCCGGTTATCACCGAAACTGGCATCAACAGATACATTACGTTCCAGTAAGTCAGCGCCTGCAGAACATTGAAGTGTTCTGTCTTTGATGGCTCATGCGGGTGCGGGTCGCCGCGGAACATACCGAAGGCGTACCACTTGCCCTGTGCCATGGCGCGCTGCAGGATGCCGGGCGGCTTGGATACGAACTGCCACCAGTTGCCGCTGACAATATTGGCGATAACAAAAAACAAGTACGCAAAGATCAGCGCTACACCAGCGATATTGTGAATGCGCACCGACAGGGCGAAATCGACGAGTGGCAAGCCGGGGTCGGCAAAGTGCAGGCTGATGCCGGTGACGCCCAGCGTGATGATCAACAGCGCATTAGTCCAGTGCCAGACACGGATCCATGCGGAAATCAGGTATTCGCGTTCAGCCATTATTTTTCCTCCTGCGAATGATTTTGGCGACGATACGACCGATACCGTGAGCCAGCAATCCCAGAATCATGACGGCGAAGGCACCGAGAATCAGGGTGTCGAGCACCGGATGGCGTGTCGCGCCGAGGACGTAGGAATTCGAGAGAATCACGCTGTTGGCAAAACCGAGTGTCTGCTGCTCCTCCTTGATCAGGTGGCGGTAGAGGCGCGTCTTGAGTGAGCTGTTGGCGCTGTGACAGGTGAGGCAGTTTTTCTCAGCCTTTTCCTTGTCAAGGATTTCATGCGACAGGGTCTTGGTCGGCGGCGTATGGCATTCGACACAGCGCACGGCTTGCCAGTGCAGGCGGGTATTGGGCAGCCACTCGTGAATGGTGTCGATGTTCGGCCGCACCTTCTTGAGCGATGTCTTTTCATCGTCCGGCGCAAATTTAGAGAATTGCAGGTCGGAGTCATGACACTCCAGGCAATGCTTGTTATCCTGAGCGACGATCCGGCGCGGGTCGATCAGCTTGGAAGCGATCAGATCAACGTGCGGGCTGTGACAGGTCGAGCAGGTGAATTTGTCCTTCAGGTTTTTGGCATGCACCGAAGCATCGAACTGCTGCTCAGCCTTCATCACTTTTACCGCGTGGCACTCCTCGCAAGGGCTCAGCTTGGCTTTGGCCTCTTTGTCATGCGGGAAATCAGCGTATCCCGTCGTGCCATGACACTGGGCGCATTCCATCAAGCCGTGATTGGAGCCGTTAAAAATCTTGGGGTCGTGGATGAGAACACGCAACTTGACCATATCCATCGGCACTTTGGTTTGCGGGGGATTCTTTATGCCCGCTTCCGAGTGACAGGCGAAGCATTCGTTGTTTGACTTGCGGATTTTTTCGAGCAGTTCCGGGGTCATCAGTGCACTGGTTTTCTCCTGCGCGAAAACCGGCGCGGATGTCAGCGCGAAAAGCAGAAGCCCCGTGGCGACAATTAGCATCCTGTTGGAAAACGACCGCATCACACCCCCGCCACTGATTAATACCTGATTAATTCATTCAACAATTCATAATCACCGAACCGTTCTGGATAGTACGCCATGACTTTTGGAATAGTAAAAAATCTTGTTCCCAGTCCGACTTCAGTCAACATCGCATCCAGTTATTAGAGTCTTGACTACGCAACTATCATGCCATTGCAACTCATGCACTATCTCTGCCCCATAGGGCTTGTCCGCTTGCCGCCTTGATGCACACGCTCTGTCGAGGCAAGAAAATACGCCGCGTGAATCAAGCAGGATGAATCCAAAATTGCCCGTCAAAACCGAATCGCAATCCGTTAGCGAAGCATTTTGTTACCCATCGGTAACAAAATGCTTGCATAGCACCCCTTGCGAGTCTTATTGTTACTTGATTAGAAATGAATTTCAGCTACGCCAAGTAGGGTCGTTCTCCTTGATTCGTCATTCCGGCGAAAGCCGGAATCCAGGAGGTTTCCTTCCGCCCGGTATCCAGTACTGACGTGGACTACTCTCCTGGACCCCGGCCTTCGCCGGGGTGACGACAGCATACGTTTGCGGGAGCGGGCCGGGCAGAGCAATGTTACCGTTTGGCCACAAAGGACAAGCATGAGTGGGAACTGGTTACCTTCAAGTAACATTTTCGACAAAAATCGTTGGCACTTTGTGCTCAATGTCTGCGCATACGCCAGTCTGCTGTTTTTCTTTTCACCCTGCGCACAGGGTTCAGAACAAACGGCGCTGCCGATTCGTTTTGGCATCACCCCGGCCATCGTGCACGACCAATACGGCGTGCTGGACGATTTCCGCGCCTACCTTGAGCGCAGACTGCAGCGCAAGGTGGAGTTCGTTTCCCGCGACAACTACCGTGACACCATCGATCTCTTCAGGCAAAAGAAACTCGATTTTGCCTGGGTTTCCACCTACCCCTATGTCTACCTTGAGCAGCAGCATTATGCCCGCTTGCTGGTCACCCCCTTGTACCGTGGGCGCCCCTATTACTGCGCCTACTTTATCGTTCCGGCAACGGATGAAAAGACCACGTCACTGCTGCAACTGGAAGGCAAGGTGTTCGCTTATGCCGACATCTACTCCAATACCGGCTATTTGGTACCCCGATATGTCTTGCGCCAGGCAGGAAAAGACGAGAATCGCTTTTTCCGCAAAACCTTCTTTACCTGGTCTCATCGCAAGGTCGCCATGGCAGTTGCCGAAGGTTTGGCCGACGGCGGGTCTATCGACAGCTTCGTTTGGGACACGCTCGCTGTCATCCAGCCGGAACTGACGAAGCAGACTCGCATCGTCTCCAAATCTGAAGAATTCGGATTCCCGCCCATTGTCGCCAACGTCTCGGTCAACGCAAAAGACCAGGCCGCAATGCGCACTACTCTGATTGACATGTCCAAAGATCAGGAAGGCAGCATCCTGCTCCAGCGGCTCAATATCGACGGCTTCATTCCCGGCGACACCCGCCTCTACAAAAACGTAGTCAAACTGCAACGCGCGTTTGGCCAAAAATGAAATTGTTTGACCTCAGTTTTCGGCTGAAACTCCCGCTGTTGGGCGCGCTGCTGATTGTCGTGTCCACCCTGGGCGTATCGTCCGCACTCATGATCGGCGCCTATGCGGCACTGCGCGAGGATTTGCGGACCAACTCGGAAATACTCGGCCGCGCACTCGCTCCCGGTTTGCTGCACGCCATGTTGCACGAAGACACCTGGAATGCCTTTGAGACCATCAGTGCGCCAACCCGCAAAACACCGGATTCCGGTTCAGTCAAGGCTGAAGCCCTACTGGTTGTTGATAACGACCAGAACGTATTTGTCTCATCACAGCCGAAAACGGCACCCATACTTTCACCACTGCGCAGTCTCGGACCGGACTATGCTGTGCTGGCCGACAGAATTCCGCTTCTGAGCAAAAGTGATCCGCAAACCATCGAATTGCCCCACACCAATCGTCTCTATGTCCTGACGCCGATTGGCGATAGTCGAGTACGTTTTGGCACATTGATTATCGTCGTCGACAAGAGCTACTTCCTGCCGCGTTTTTATACGATTGCCTGGTACGGCTTTCTCGCCGGGCTCCTGGTGCTGGCGCTGCTCCTGCCCATTAACTGGTACTGGGGTGCTCGCCGATGCCCGGGCCTGGAATGCGGAGCCGCTCGGATACCACAACGCGAAGCACTATCGTCTGGCAGATCGACAGGGGCAGCCCCTCATCTATGAATGCC
>JANNGP010000237.1:0-28548 GCA_031403915.1 Betaproteobacteria bacterium | reverse complement strand
GGCAAACAGCGCCGAGGGCAGGCTGGTGCCGATGAAAACGCCGCTGCCGAGGATTGCGGTGGTGTTGCGAAGGAAGTCTCTGCAAAAGATCGGACAGGTCGTTATCGACAGAGAGGCTGGCGCTGGCCAACTGCTTGCGTGCGGCATCAGCGTTCAGTCCAACTCCTATCTGCTGATACAGCTTGGCAATCCGCTGTGCCTGCAGGCGTATCCGCCCGGCACTGCTAATGCGCTGGGCAATGTTTGGTTGTTCAGAAGCGGCTTTGGGAGCAAGTGCCGGTGCAGCGTGTACGAGGTCGCCAAGCACCAGGCCAATGGCCAGTGCAAGCAAAAAATTTTTCATGAGCGGGTTCCAGAAGGCAGAGAGTTTGTCCATGCCGGGCATTGAAACACCAAAATATTGCAGGAAGATGTCAGTGCGGCGTTACAAGGTCTCGCTGCGGTCGCCCTGCGCAAAGCCGATCAGTGGTTCGGCGATGCCCTTGACGAGCGCCATGACCTTGAACAACTCGCCCATTTCGGCGGGCGAGATCAGTTTCTGAGCGGCCTGCGCTTGCGGCAGATAGTGTGAAGCCTCCTCGCTCGGCGTGCGTGCCAGTACGTCGGCCAGACCGCAGTTCATCAGGAACATGCCTTGCGTGGTGTAACCCAGCAGTTCGAGTCCGGCATCGAAGCCGGCTTCGACAATCGCCGTGAAGTCGACGTGCGCGGTGATGTCCTGCAAGCCGGGCAGGAAGAACGGCTCCCCGTGTGCGTGATGCCGGTAGTGGCACATCAGCGTGCCGCTATCGCGCTGCGGGGTGTAGAACTCGTGACGTGGGAAGCCGTAGTCGATCAAGAGCAGCGCGCCGGTGCCGAGGATGCCAGCCCACGCGGCTGTCCAGTCGGCCGAAGCCAAGCAGATTTCACTTAGATAGCCGGCAGGCAGCGGGTATTCGGCGGCGATGGCCTGCGCGCGTTCAAGCACGCGCCCTTCAGCCGGGCGATCACGCCATACAAAAGCATCGGTCTTGAAACTTACGCCGCGTTCCAGAATATCGTCGCCGTTCCATACCACCAGATGCACTGGCATCGCGTCGAGCAATTCGTTGGACAGCACCAGCCCGTCGAAACTTTCGGGAAGGCGGTCGAGCCAGTCGACGCGATCAAGCAAATGCGGCGCGCGTTTAGTAATCGATACGCGCTGACGTTCGCGCAGTTCGCCCGAGAGTTCGAGAATGCAGTAGCGTTCGGGGAGCGCAGCGCGCGATTCAAGTTCGAGCAACAGGTCGGCCGCGAGCCGCCCCGAGCCGGCACCCACTTCAATGATCTGCGGCGCACTGTGCGCCATGATCTGCGCGGCCTGCGCGGCGAGTGTCTGCGCAAAGAGCGGTGAGAGTTCGGGTGCGGTGATGAAGTCGCCCGCTGCGCCGAACTTGCGCGCACCGCCCGAGTAATAACCCATGCCCGGCGCGTAGAGCGCAAGCTCCATAAAGCGCTCGAAGCTTATCCAGCCACCCGAAGCAGCGATTTCGCTGGCGATGCGGCGCATCAGTGCATCACTGAAGGCGAGGGCATCTGGGGAAGGTTGGGGGAGATGGAGACGGTTCATTCCTCGACGTGCTCCCAGTAGCCGGCTTCGCGCTGATGGCGAATGGCGAGGATCAGGATCGCGTTTTGCGCATCCTCGATGCTGTAAAGCGCGACGTAGCCGTTACGCCCACGCGAGATCACGAGTTCGCGCAACCCGTGTTCTACCGGGCGGCCGATCAGCGGATGGCGTTTGAGCAGATTGACGGCTTCTTCGATCAGATCGATGGTTTCGGCCGCTACGGCGGCGTCGATGTCGATCAGAAAGTCAGTGAGTCGTTCTAGGTCGGCCAGCGCTTGCGCCGAATAACTCAGCTTTGCCAAGAGCGCGCCTTCGGTTTGGCTGCTTTTCCACCGGCGATGCGCTGTTTCAGATAGGTATGCACCTGATCCGCGTCGAAAGCCTTGCCGGTTTGAAGAACACGGTCGCGTGCGGCAAGCGCCTCATTCACAAAACTAGCGCGGCGCTCGGCCGATGTCGCGGCCAGTTCAATGGCCTGTACCATGAAAGCGTGCGGCGATACGCCTTGTTTCTCCGCCGCTGCGGCGGCGCGTTGCTTGAGTTCGTCGGGGAGTTTGAGTGAGGTAGTGGACAAAATACGGAGCTCCGCAATGAGGTGTCACCAAGGTAACACTAAAGCACCGGAAATGGCAACTCGCTAGTTTGTCAGAACTGTCATGTCGCCATAGTTGAATTTGAGTTGCGTCCATTCTTCAACCGGAAGCTGCTGCCAGTAGCCGACCAGCGCGCGCATCACGCCGGCGTGGGTGACGAGCACAACACGTTCGCAATTCAGCGATTCAGCAAATTCAATCACACGTGCTTGCAGTTGCGCTACTGATTCGCCGCCGGGCGGGACAAAGTGCAGCACGTCGGCGGCCCACGCATCAAGCTCGTTGCGCGGGATGTCGTCCCATGCTTTACCTTCCCAATCGCCGAAGTCAATTTCGGTGAGGCGTGCGTCGATTTGGAGTGTTGAAAGAATCGGCGGGTCGAGCAGTTCGGCCAGCGCGCGGGCACGGCGCAGCGGGCTGGAGATGACCGGCGTATTGGCGGGGATCAGGGATTTAAGTTGTGCGGCGACGTCTTCGGGGTCAACGCAGTCGACGTCGAGCCGACCGTAACAGATACCCGGTGCGATCAGCGGGCGCGGGTGACGGATCAGGAAAACCTGCACAGCAGCCCGCAATAGAAGGCGACTTCAGCGAGTTGCTGCGTGGCACCGAGACAGTCGCCGGTATAGCCGCCGATGCGCCGCTTGAACATGCGTGCGAGCCAGAACGTGGCGACTAGCGAAAACAACACCGCGAGCAGCACGGCTTGCCAAGGCAGAAATATCAGTGGCAGCAGCGCGGTGAGCGTGGCGAAGGCGAGTTCGCCGCGCCCGATGCGCGTAGCAAGCGGTTTGGCTTTTCCTTCGTCACGCACGTAATCGAGCGTGCGCAGCAGGCTGGTGGCGCACAGGCGCGAGAAGGTATGGCCGGCGACGAGCGCAGCGGGGAGCAGTGCGGCGTCGATCTCGATCAGCGCGCAGAACTTGGCGAGCAGCAGTATGACGAGCGCTACCGCGCCGAAGCTGCCGATGCGCGAATCCTTCATGATTGCGAGAATCTGCGCTTTCTCCCAGCCGCCGCCGAAGCCGTCGACCATGTCGCTCCAGCCGTCTTCATGGAAGGCGCCCGTGATGTAGAGCGTGATGGCCATCGCGGCCAGCACGGCCAGCGTCTTCGGCCAGATGAACGAGGTGCCAAAGAACACCAGCGCGGCGATACCGCCGACAACGAGACCGACCGCCGGGAAATAGCGCGACGAACGTTCGAGCGCTTCGCTGCTGTGCCCGACCCAAGCGGGGACGGGCAGGCGAGTGAAGAAGCGGATCGCACCGAAGAAGTATTCGAGTTCGTTACGGACGCTCATGGCTGCAGAACTACCGCAAAAAAGCTAACCACCAAGTCACCAAGGGCACAAAGGCTCACCAAGAAACCCTTTCCGGCGATCTTCTTGGTGCAACTTGGTGTTCTTTGTGGCTTGGTGTTTCGCATTAGTAGTTAATTCTTCTCGCTGACGCCGGCCGATTCGAAGCTGGCCATTTCGTTGAGGAAGCTCACCGACGCCTTGACGATCGGGTAGGCCAGTGCAGCGCCCGTGCCTTCGCCAAGCCGCAGGCCAAGGTCGATCAGCGGGTTGGCTTTGAGGTCGTGCAGTTGCGCGAGGTGCCCCGGTTCGGCCGAGCGGTGACAGAAGATGCAGTAGTCGCGAATGTTGGGCGCGATGCGCGAAGCCGCGAGCAGCGCCGAGGTGACGATAAAGCCATCAACCAGCAGCACCATGCCGCATTCAGCCGCGCCGAGCATGGCACCAGCCATCATCACGATCTCGAAGCCGCCAAATTCAGCGAGCACAGCGAGGGTGAGTGCTTTCGCGTCGGCGTTGGCCGGCAGCGCGGCGCGTGCCACGGCTTGTGCGAGCAGTCCGCGCTTGCGGGCAAGCCCCGCATCGTCAAGGCCGGTGCCGCGTCCGATACAGTCGACGAGCGGCGTGCCGGTCAGCGCGTGGGTGATCAGCGAGGCGGCAGCGGTATTGCCGATGCCCATTTCGCCGAAGCCGACGACGTTGCAGCCTTCATCGGCAAGCGTGTGCGCGAGGTCGGCGCCGCGTTGCAGTGCAGACGCACACTGGGCGGCGCTCATCGCCGGCTCGGCGAGATAGTTGTGCGTGCCGGGCGCAATCTTGGCGTCGATCAGGCCGTCACGCACGCCGAAGTCGTGTGCTACGCCGGCGTCGATAACCTTGATGGCCATGCCGTTCTGGCGGGCAAAGACGTTGATGCCGGCACCGCCGGCAAGAAAGTTTTCGACCATCTGCCAAGTCACTTCCTGCGGGAAGGCGGAAACGCCGGCTTTGGCTGCGCCGTGGTCGCCGGCAAAAACAAGCACGTGCGGTTTGTTCAGCGAAGGCGTCAACGTCTGCTGGAGGATACCGATTTGCAGGGCAAGTTGTTCAAGTTGGCCGAGCGCGCCGAGCGGCTTGGTCTTGTTGTTGACCTTGGCTTGCAGCGCGGGAACGATGGCGCTGTCGGGCGCGGGAATATTGAATTGCATGGGGTGTACGGATGTCCGCCAAAGAAAAGCCAAGATTATAAGCCCTGGGGTGGCGTGCTAAGCTTGCGGCATGAGAGAGCTGATCCTTGGTGGTGCCCGTTCGGGCAAGAGTTCGCTGGCCGAAAAACGCGCGGTGGAGAGCGGCTTGCGCGTTATTTACGTGGCCACGGCGCAGGCGCTCGATGGCGAGATGACAACCCGTATCGCCCACCATCGCGCGCGCCGCCCTGCCGAGTGGGGTCTCGTCGAGTCGCCGCTCGATCTGGCTGAAACCCTGCGCACGCACGCCGCAGCCGATACCTGCCTGCTCGTCGATTGCCTGACGCTGTGGCTCTCCAATGTGCTCTTTGCCGGGGATGCTGCCGCGCAGGCCGAGGCCGGCAAGCCGGTCGACTGCCCGCTGTTCAATCGTGAAACGCAGGCGCTGATTGAGGCGTTACCAACGCTGCCGGGGCGCATCATTCTCGTTTCCAACGAAGTCGGTTGGGGCATCGTGCCAATGGAGGCGGTATCGCGCCTCTTTGCCGACGAGCAGGGGCGGATCAATCAGCGTGTCGCGGGGGTGTGCGATCAGGTCACGCTGGTCGCCGCGGGGTTGCCGATAGAATTGAAGGGCGGCCTGTAAGCCGCATGGATTGGCGGTCTACGGATAGTATTCTCGAAGACGCCCGTGTTTACTGCCCTGCAGACCGGCTGTCTTTAGCGTTTTCCGCTCGGCGTAATGAAGAACGCTAGACCCAGCGCGATCAAACCGATCGGCCACCAGGTACTGAACAGGCGCGCCAGATTGACGTTGAAATAGCCCAGATTGTGCGCCAGCGCCAGTGAGCCGATGACGATCAGGAGCAGCGCGCCGAAATTGCCTCTCATGTGAGTTTTCCTCTCCCGTTTATTGAGCGGCCTATTGTAGTTGAGGTCGTCAAAGCTGAACCGCCCAAAGCAAAAATACCCTATCACGCTTAGGGTATTGTTTTTTCCTAGAAAAAGGTTTAGCTTATAAGCGTATGCTAATTAATACTTGAGTAATACTGTCAAGCAAGGGGAAGAGTATGGGGCTCAAATCCTTACGACGGTCTGCAGGGCTTTGCCTTGCGGGCGTGTTGTGTCTATTTGCTTTAAGCGCGTTGGCGGCCGGCGAGCCGAAACCGCTTAAGCTCACCACTACGGCTGATCACACCAAATTCAAGGAACTCCAACGCGAGTTCGCCTCCGGGCCGGAAGTGACCAAGGCGTGCCTGGGTTGCCACACAGAAGCGGCGGGTCAGATCCATCGCACCAAGCACTGGAAGTGGGAATACCTCAATCCGGTTAGCGGTCAGAAGCTGGGCAAGAAGGAAGTGCTCAACAACTTCTGTATCTCGGTTGAATCCAATTACGCAGGTTGCACGAGTTGCCACGTTGGCTACGGCTGGAAGGACAAGAACTTCGACTTCACGGTCGAAGAGAACGTTGATTGTCTTGTCTGTCACGACACCACGGGGATCTACAAAAAGCCGCCGGGGCTTGCCGGCAACCCAGTGATCAAGGACATGGAACTGCCACCCGGTTCCGGCAAGATCGTCAAGGGCATCGACATTGCCAAGGTGGCTCAGAAAGTCGGCAAGACCAGTCGTGACACCTGCGGTGCCTGCCATTTTTACGGCGGTGGCGGTGATGCCGTGAAGCACGGTGATTTGGACAGTTCGATGGCTGCGCCGGACAAGGATCTGGATGTGCACATGGATGCCACCGGCCTCGATTTCACCTGCGCCACTTGCCACAAAACCTCCAGCCACGATGTTGCCGGCAGCCGTTATACGCCGGTCGGCAAGGACACGGGCGGCGCGCACATTCGCGGCAAGGTCGATAACAGCAATCCGGCGACCTGCGTTTCCTGTCACGACAACCGGCCGCACAAGAAGGAAGCGCGCCTCAACGATCATGCCAGCAAGGTGGCGTGTCAAACCTGCCATATTCCGGCGTTTGCGCGCGGCGGCATCGCGACCAAGATGAGTTGGGACTGGTCGACAGCCGGTCAGCGCGACGCCGAAGGCAAGCAGTTCGTCAAGAAGGATGAGAAAGGGCGAATCATCTACGAATCGCGCAAGGGTAGCTTTGAAGTCGCGGAGAACGTCAAGCCGGAATACATGTGGTTCAACGGTGACGTGAATTACACGCTGGTGACCGATAAGATTGACAAGGCCAAGGGTGTGACGAAGATCAACTGGCTCGGGGGCAGTCCGACAGACGGCAAATCCATGATCTGGCCGGTCAAGGTCTTCCGCGGCTCACAGCCGTACGATCCCGAGAACAAGACGCTGGTCAAGCCGCATACCGCCGGCAATACCGACAGCAACTACTGGAAAAATCTGGTCTGGGACAAGGCGATTGATACGGGCATGAAGGCGGCCGGTTTGCCTTTCTCCGGCAAGGTCGACTTCGTCAAGACGGAGATGTTCTGGCCAATCACGCACATGGTTGCGCCCAAGGAAAAAGCGCTCGCCTGTACCGAATGCCATAGCAAGAACGGCCGTATGGCCGGCATTGAGGGTGTTTACATTCCGGGACGTGATGCCAACAAGTGGGTGGACTTCTTCGGTTGGGGCATTGCGCTGTTATCACTGGTCGGATCGCTGGGCCACGGGCTGATGCGTTTTGTTAGCCGCCGAAAGGATTAAGGGGAAAACCATGACTGAACGCGTTTATATCTTCAAAGGCTTCGAGCGCTTCTGGCACTGGTCGCAGGCGGCCTTGATCATGTTCATGATGCTCACCGGCTTTGAGATACACGGCAGCTATTCGCTGATGGGCTTCGAGAGAGCCGTCAGCCTGCACGTCATCGCCGCATGGACACTGATCGGCCTGTGGATTTTCGCTATCTTCTGGCATATCGTTACCGGCGAATGGCGGCACTACATCCCGACCTTCGAGAAAGTGCTGGTCGTTGCCAATTACTACTCATCAGGAATTTTCAAGCACGAGCCGCATCCCTTCAAGCCGAGTTCTCTGAACAAGCACAACCCCTTGCAACGGCTGACCTATCTTGGTGTGCTGCTTTTCATCAGCCCGCTGATCTGGATTACCGGCTGGTTGTATCTCTTTTACGGCGACTGGGCGGCGTGGGGGCTTACCAGCTTGCAACTGGAGTGGGTTGCCACCGGCCACACCATCGGCGCCTTCCTGATGCTGGCGTTTTTCGTTTCACACCTCTATCTTGTAACGACGGGACACTCACTCACGGCGCACATCAAGGCCATGATCACCGGCTGGGAAGAAGTCGAATCCTCCGAGCCGGGCAAGTAATATTTTTTTAATTAATGGAGCACAACATGAAAACTGTGAAACCCGTCGCTGCTACGCTGATGTTGGTATTGCTTGGCGCAGCGTCGTCTGCCGCTGCCTACGACGCCGACTGGAAGCGTGGCCGCATCTATTATCGCAGCGTATGCACCTCGTGCCACGTCGCTTCGCCGATCGGGCAGGTCAATCCCAGTGCGAGAACGATGGCCGAGTGGAAGACCTACATGCAGGCCGACAAGCACGCCAAGGGCAAAGATACGGTCAAGCAATACGTGAGCAAGCCCTACCGCGACAGCATCAAGTCGGCCAACAAGGCCGCCGAAAAATTCGCCGACGTGCCGGAAAAAGATCTGCTTGAAGACGTGAAGGCCTTTTTGATCAAAGGCGCGAAGGACGGCGAAGCGCCGGCCAGCTGCAGTTGATTGCTGTGGTTTGATTCGAATTTAACTGAACAGTATGGGGGTAGTTATGAACACCAAACGTTTGATCCTGCGGGCAGTGCTCGCTATCGGGTTCGCATCACTTTTCTCGTCGGCCTTTGCGGCAGAACCCATCGCCCCGCGCGACGGCTGGTATAACAAGGGGCTGGTCGACTTCGACTTCGTTCGCCCGAATGTCGGTATTCCGCTCGTCAAGGGCGTGATGCTCATCGACTCGCGTCCGGCCGCGCGCCAATACGATCCGGGCCACATTCCCGGTGCCGTCAACATTCCGGATACGCAGTTCGACAAACTGGTCGACAAGCTGCCGGCTGATAAATCGACACTGCTGATTCTTTATTGCGGCGGGCTGGAATGCATGCTCAGCCACAACTCAGCGTTCAAGGCTGAAAAACTCGGCTACACCAATATCAAGGTCTATCCGGCCGGTATGCCCGACTGGGTGGCCAAGGGCGGTGGTGTTTCGGTCTCGGCGGCTTACGTCAAGAAGCTGATCGACGACAAGGCAAACTATATTCTGATCGATGCGCGTCCGAAGCGCGTCTCCGACAAGGGCATGATCCCGACCTCAGTCAATATCTCCGATACTGAATTCGACAAGCAGATTGACAAGTTGCCGGCCGACAAAGCCACGCAGCTTATCTACTACTGCGGCGGTCTGGAGTGTGTACTTTCCGACAACTCGGCGGCCAAAGCGAAAAAGTTGGGCTACACGAATATCGTGACCTATCCCGAAGGTTATCCGGAGTGGGAAAAGTTGCACGGCGCACCGGCGGCGGCGAGTGCCGCACCGGCCGCAGCAGGAGCAGCTGCCAAACCAGCCTCGGCTGCCTTGGTGGCGGGCAAGGAAAAGGGTTCGGTCACACTTGAGTCTTTTGATAAGGTGTGGAAGGAGAGCCCCGCATCGATCATGATCATAGACGTACGCGATGCCAAGGAGTTTGCCGCCGGCACGATGAAGGGCGCAGTGAGTCTGCCGATGAACGATCTGGAAAAGAAAATCGGCACACTACCGACGGACAAGCCGGTGGTCTTCATCTGCGGTACCGGAGCACGTTCCGGCGAGGCCTACGACACCGTCAAGCTGCTGCGTGGCGAAGTGCAGGCCTGGTTCGTCGATGCCACACTGAAGTACCCCGGCGACGGCAGTTATACGGTCGTCAAAAAGAACTAAGGAATCGATATGAAAAAATTGTTAATCACACTCGCGCTGGGGATGTCGTTTGCGCTTCCGGTTGGTGCTCAACCGGCGACCGAACTCTTCGTCACCGTCAATTCGGGCATTGCGCAAACGCAGGGGATGGCTTTTGTGCTGGCGACGCAAGCGATGGAGCAAAAAGTCGCCGTGCGTGTTCTGTTATGCAGTGAAGGCGGTCAGTTGGCCGTCAAAAGTAAGGAGTCAGCGCTTCTCAAGCCGCGCAATGTAACTCCCAAGGACATGCTGCAAGGGCTGATGAAAGCCGGTGCCAAGGTCGAGGTCTGCGCCTTGTTCCTGCCTAACAGCGACTGGAAGCCTGCTGACTTGTTCGACGGTGTCGGCGTAGCCAAGCCGGCGGACGTTGCGGCCTATTTGTTGCAACCGAACGTCAAGACGCTGAGCTACTAAAAAATAACCCTGCCAGGAGATGGGGGCTCCGGGCAGGGGTGAAGAGCGTTACGGGGCGCGCCGTGCGAAGTGATTCGCCGGCGCGTCTTGTTTAATCAGTGCTGAATGGCCTCGCAGATTTTGGCGAAAATCCCCTTGCAGCAGCGACAGGCGATGCACGGGATCATCAGCGGGATACAGCCGATCAGCGCGGCGAGCAGTACGGGTGCGAGCAAAATGACCCGGGCGGTCTCGGTGAAGTTGTGTTTGAGTGCGTCGGTGGTCATGAAACTGCTCCTGGATATGGGATAGGCAGTAATTACCACTCAATTATCATGCCAGTAATTATGCCAATTATTGCACAACGCAACCAATTGTTATTAATGCATATTTTATGTCCGACCCTGTATTCGCCTTTGCTTATTGTGACAAATATGGCAATTTCGGCGGCACAAGTGCTATATTGATGACATAAATGACACAAAAGGCGTCTGTCATGGAGTCCCTGGTCAAGTCCTTGCCTGAGCTTGTTTCCTTTCTGGACGGGCAGTCGGAGCCGCGCATCGTGATGGATGCCGATTACCGCATCGTCGCCGCCAATCGTGCCTACAGTGAGGCCTTCGCGCATCGAGGCCCCGTGGCCGGACGCCATTGTTACGAAGTCTCCCACCATTTCTCTGCGCCCTGCGATCAGGCCGGTGAGTCTTGTCCGCTGCGTATGAGTCAGGAAAGCGGGGAAGTGCAGCGTGTGCTCCACCTGCATCACACCGCGCGCGGCGAAGAGCATGTCGATATTGAAACCACGCCGATCCGCGACGAAGCGGGCAACATCATCTACTTCGTCGAGACCATGCGCGTTGTCAAGCAGGCGTTTAGCAGTCCGGCGGCAGAAGGTCTGGTCGGCCGCTCGGCAAGTTTCAAGCAGATGCTGGCATTGGCCATGCGCGTGGCGCCGACTTCGGCAACCGTGCTATTGCAGGGCGAAACGGGAACCGGCAAGGAGCTCGTGGCTCGCTTGTTGCACGAAGCCGGACACCACGCTGACGGCCCCTTTGTTGCGGTCGACTGTTCTGGCCTGACGGAAACGCTGTTTGAGAGCGAGTTGTTCGGCTACGAGAAAGGCGCTTTCACGGGAGCGCTGCATCGCAAGGCCGGGTTGGTTGAATCGGCCAATGGCGGCACGCTCTTTCTCGATGAAGTCGGCGACATTCCGTTGCCCTTGCAGGTCAAGCTGCTGAGATTGCTTGAGGCCGGTACCTTCAGGCGGGTTGGCGGCGTCGAAACCCTGCGCTCGGATTTTCGCCTGATCTGCGCGACGCACCGCGACATTGAAAAAATGGTTGAGGAAGAAACTTTCCGGCGCGACCTTTTTCACCGCATCAGCACCTTCCCGATCCATGTGCCGTCGCTGGCCGAGCGCGTTGATGACATCCTGCTGCTGGCCGATTCCTTTCTCAAGCGCGTGGCTGGAGATCGCAAGTTGCGCTTGTCGGTCGACGCGATATCAGCGCTCAGGCAGCGCCAATATCCAGGTAATATTCGCGAACTGCGCAATCTCATCGAACGCGCGACGATCCTTGCCGACAGTAACGAGATCAGCGACCGGCATTTTGATATGGGTTCGGCGAAGATGATTACAGCAGCTAGTCGAGCATCCGGGGGGTCTTTCGTTATTGACGCTCCAATGCCGCTCGACGAAATCGAGCGACGTTATCTGGCCTGGGTTGCTGCGCGCTTTGAGGGGGATCGTGCCGGTCTGGCAGAGCGGCTTGGCTTGAGTTCGAGAACGCTTTATCGGAAGCTGAGCACTTCAAAAAAGCGTTAAAGCGGACCCAGTGGCAGCCACTCGCCCAATTTTTTTAAATCCATGTGTTCTTCCACCGCATCGGCCAGCCGGTTGAGGTCGCGTTCGCGGCGCTCGTTCGGGTCGAAGGTGGTGGCCGGTTTGTGGCCGGCCCATTCGAGCAGCGCGTTGAGTGCTTCGGGTGTGTCGAACAAGCCATGGCAATACGTGGCCAGAATTTGCCCGTCTTCCGACAATGCACCTTCAGCTTCGCCATCGAGTTGCGTGGCCGGCCGCTCCAGCGCCGCGCCGCGCGTTACACCCATGTGAATGCGATAGCCAGCGAGTTCCGGAAAACCGGGGAGCGTCAGCACCCCGGTCACGTTCTCCAGCCGCTTTTCCGCTTCGAGCGTTGTTTCAAAATCCAGCCAGCCCAGCCCTGCTACGCTGCGCGGCGCGCCTTCCAGCCCGAGTGGATCGTGCAGTTGCTTGCCCAGCATCTGTAATCCGCCGCAAATTCCGATCAGCTTGCCACTGTAGCGCAAGTGCTTGCGGATCGCCTCTTCCCAACCCATCTCGCGCAGCCAGGCGAGGTCGGCCTGCACGGCCTTGGAGCCGGGTAGCACGATCAAATCACAGGGCGGCGGGGTGTCGTGCGGGCCGATGAAGGCGAAGTCGACATCCGGGTGAAAGCGCAGCGGGTCGAGATCGTTGTGGTTGGAGATGCGCGGATAGGCAGGCGAAACAACTTTCAGCTTGGTGCCGGACTTCGCTTCTTTTTCGCGCGGCAGGGCATCCTCGGCGTCGAGATAGAGCCCGTGCAGGTAAGGCAGCACGCCGAGCACCGGCTTGCCGGTACGCTCTTCCAGCCAGCGCAGGCCGGGTTCGAGCAGGCCAATGTCGCCACGGAAACGGTTGACCACAAAGCCCTTGACGCGCGCCTGTTCGGTGGGCGAGAGCAGATCGAGTGTGCCGACGAAGTGGGCAAAGATGCCACCGCGGTCGATGTCGGCAATCAGGATCACCGGGCAATCGACCACCTCGGCAAAGCCCATGTTGGCGATGTCGCGGTCGCGCAGATTGATCTCGGCCGGGCTGCCGGCGCCCTCGACCAGAATGCAGTCGTATTGTGCGCAGAGACGTTCCCATGATTCGAGCACGGCCTTCATGGCCATCGGCTTGTAGGCGTGGTAATCCTTGGCGTTGAAATCCTTGAGCGCCTTACCGTGCACGATGACTTGCGCTTTGGTGTCGGTGGCGGGTTTCAAGAGCACCGGGTTGAAGTCGGTATGCGCCGGAACGCCGGCTGCCAAGGCTTGCAGCGCCTGCGCGCGGCCGATCTCGCCGCCGTCGATGGTCACCGCCGAATTGAGCGCCATGTTTTGTGGCTTGAACGGAGCAACCTTGACGCCGCGCCGGGCGAGAACGCGGCACAGCGCGGCAACGAGGATCGTCTTGCCGGCATCGGAGGTGCAGCCCTGAACCATCAGGGAAGGGGTGGGTTTGTTAGTCATGAGTGGAGAAAGAGATTAACCACGAAGAACACGAAGGTCACGAAGAAAGGCAGAAAAAAGAAATGGAAAGAAAAGGATTCGCTTCTCTTTGTGTTATTCGTGATTCGCCTGATTGGTACCCAAGGCGTAGAATCGCGCCTTCGTTTCCGCAATTTTCTCATGCCTTCCTTCCCATTTCTCGATCCTTTCGCGATTAATCTCCCGCAGTCGCTGTGGATGCCGCTGGCAGCCGTCGCGGCGGTCTTGCTCGACAAGCTGATTGGTGAGCTGCCGCGCTGGCATCCGCTGGTCGGTTTCGGCAGGTTGGCCGACGCTGTTGAGCGCGCGCTGAATCGAGATGGCGCGCGCCGTCTGCGCGGCGTGCTGGCGTGGGCGCTGATCGTGCTGCCCTTTGTTGTGCTGGTAGGGTTGGGCAAGCCCCCAGGAATTTCGGGCTGGCTGCTCGACGTGCTGCTGCTCTACTTCGCACTGGGTGCACAATCGCTCATCGAACACGCGCAGCAGGTGGCTAACGATCTGGCGGCGAACGACCTTGATGCCGCGCGCCGGCATGTCGGCTGGATCGTCTCGCGCGACACACGCGAGCTCGATGAAGCGGGCGTGGCTAAAGCCTGCGTTGAAAGCACGCTGGAGAACGGCAACGACGCGGTGTTCGGCGCGCTCTTCTGGTTCGCACTGCTCGGCGGCGCGGGCGCGCTGCTCTATCGCCTCGCCAATACGCTCGACGCGATGTGGGGTTACCGCAACGAACGCTTCGAGCGCTTCGGCTGGGCGGCGGCGCGCATCGACGACGGGCTGGGCATTGTGCCAGCCCGGCTGACTGCGCTTTCCTACTCGCTCTTTGGAAACACGGGCTGCGCCTTGGCTTGCTGGATCAGGCAGGCGCCGCTGTGGGAAAGCCCGAATGCCGGCCCGGTGATGTCGGCCGGGGCGGGCAGCCTCGGCCTCGCGCTCGGCGGCGCGGCAATCTACCACGGCCAGTTGGAAGAGCGCCCGGTGCTCGGTGAAGGCCGGCCACCGCGCGCTGATGACATTCCGCGCGCCATCGCGCTCACCCGGCGCAGCCTCGCGCTGTGGCTGGCGCTACTCATCGCCGGAGGGCTCATCCTTGCTTGAACACGGCGGCCGCCTGCGCCTTGCCGCGCAGCACCACAACATCCCGCTCGCAGAGTGGATCGATCTGTCGACCGGCATCAACCCCGACGTTTATCCTGTGCCGGCCATAGCCCCGGCCTGTTGGAACCGCCTGCCCGAAGACGACGACGGGCTCGAAGCCGCTGCGGCGGCTTACTACGGCAACGACCGCCTGCTCGTGCTGCATGGTTCGCAGGCGGCGATTCAGGCCTTGCCGGCGTTGTTTGCAAAATCATTCATCGCTTGCCTCGCGCCGATTTACGAAGAACACACGCAAGCATGGGAGCGCGCCGGCCACAAGCTGCGCCGCCTGCCGACGCTACAGCGCGTGCTTGCTGCGGCGACGCCCAACGTGCTGCTGTGCAACCCGAACAATCCGACCGCCACCACCCTGCCGCGTGCAACCTTGCTCGATGCCGCCGATCAGCTAAAGAAGCGCGGCGGCTGGCTGATCGTCGACGAAACCTTTGGCGATGCCGAACCGGAAAACTGCATCGCCGCGCTGGCCGGTAGCTACGCGGCGCCCAATCTCATCGTGCTGCGCTCGCTCGGCAAATTCTTCGGCCTAGCCGGTGCGCGTGTCGGCTTCGTCTTCGGGGCGACAGAGAAGCTGGAGAAACTGCGCGAACTGCTCGGCCCGTGGCCGGTATCGAATCCGGCGCGCTTCGTCGCGCGCCACGCATTGGCCGATACCGCATGGCAGGCCGCCGCGCGTACCAAGCTCTCTGCGCAATCGCATCGTCTGGCTGAAATGATCGCGCCTTTGGGTGACGTTACACGCACCGCGCTTTTCTGCACCGTCAAAACCGAGCGGGTCGTTGATCTGTTTGAGCACTTCGCCCAACGCGGTATCCTCACACGGCGCTTTGAAGCGCACGGCCTGCTGCGCTTCGGTCTGCCCGGCGATGAGGCACAATGGCAGCGTTTGGCGGCGGCAATCGCGCAATGGAGGGAAGGATGATTAACCACGAAGAACACCAAGAGCACGAAGAGAAGCCAAGATTTTGGTTAGGGGGTTGCTTCGTGGCCTTCGTGCACTTCGTGGTTCCATTTTTTCTCTTGTCAGGCGTGGCACATGCCGAAGTGGTCGTCATCGACGACATCGGCGCCACCATTCGCCTTGCCCAGCCGGCGAAGCGCATCGTCAGCCTCGCGCCGCACGTGACCGAAAGCCTGTTTGCTGCCGGAGCGGGCGCAAAAATCGTGGGCACGGTCGAATACAGCGACTACCCTGAGGTCGCAAAGAAGATCACCCGCGTCGGTGGCTATTCGCGACTTGATCTCGAAGCAATTGCAGCGCTTAAGCCCGATCTGGTAGTCGCCTGGGAGAGCGGCAACGTCAAGCCGCATGTCGAAAAGCTGCGCGCCATGGGGTTTGCGATTTACACGACGCAGCCCAATAGCATTGAAGACGTGGCCGCAACGCTCGAACGTTTAAGTCGGCTCGCAGGAAGTGAAAACGTCGGGCGCAGGGCGGCCACCGAGCTGCGAGAACAGCTTGAAAAACTGCGCAACCGCTATTCAAACCGCCCCAAGGTGCGCACCTTCTACCAGATATGGAAGCAGCCGCTGATGACCGTTGGTGGGCAGCAGATCATCAGCAGCGTCATCCGGCTGTGCGGCGGTGATAACGTGTTCGCCAGTCTGGATCAGATGGCGGCCAATGTGACCATTGAAGCGGTAATCGCCGCCAACCCCGAAGCCATCATCGCCAGCGGCATGAACGATTCGCGCCCCGAGTGGCTGGATGATTGGCGGCGCTGGGCATCAATGACAGCCGTGGCGCGCGACAATCTGTTTTTTATCCCGCCTGATCTGGTACAGCGTCATGCCCCGCGACTTCTCGAAGGCGCTGAACGCCTGTGCCAGCAGCTTGAGACGGCGCGTGGTCGCAGACCGCACGGATAGGCGATCTGCAGATTGATGCCGTGAAGAATGCCGCCAATAAAGGTTTTCATGACTGCACGTTTGTAGATCGCCATTTCATGAGCATTGCAGACGGCATATCAAAGCAAGGCCGAGGCAGGATGGACGTCGCGCGGCAAACCGGCTATGCTTCGCACCCTCTTGGCGCCCGTAGCTCAGCTGGATAGAGTACTGCCCTCCGAAGGCAGGGGTCGGACGTTCGAATCGTCTCGGGCGCGCCAGTCACGCCTAAAAATGGGCACCTGTTTTTCAGGCGCCCATTTTTCTTTCCAACATCTTGCAATTCAAGTTGTAGCGACTGTTGCACTGTGCTTGCCAGGAATTCAGGCGACTGACCCTTCCGGCACCTGTTCAAACCGGTTCAAGTGAACGTTGAAGTCAGGGAGCGCCCGCTCGTAGGCTGACGTCATCAGGGGCGAGGAGATCATGAAGTCTGCCGACGCCCGGTTGCAGGCCACAGGGACGTTCCAGACAACGGCGATACGCAACAGCGCCTTGACGTCGGGGTCGTGAGGTTGCGGCTCAAGCGGATCCCAGAAGAAGATGATCAGATCGATCAGCCCTTCTGCGATCTTGGCGCCGATCTGCTGGTCTCCACCGAGCGGGCCGCTTTGCAGCTTGAGCACTTCGGTTTCCAGTGTCTTCTCGAGCAACGACCCGGTCGTGCCGGTGGCGCACAGTTCGTGCCGCACCAGCAACTCACGGTTGTAATGCGCCCACTCCATGAGATCCTGCTTTTTGTGATCGTGCGCAACAAGCGCAATTCGCTTGCGCCCGGGGATAGGTAAGGCAATTTGAATCATGCTGTTCTCTTTTTTAATTATGGATTGTATGTGCGGCCAATGGCGCCTTGCCCGGAGCATCGCCGGCGTGTCAGGTTGTCAATGCCGGTATTGTCGCCCTGCAGCATGCGTACCCGGACAAAACAAGCGCGCGCTGTCGCAAAGTCACGGCGTTTGCGATAGACCTTGCCCAGACCGCGATAAGCTTCAATGTTGTTCGGCTGCAACTCACGCAAGCGTGAAAAACCTTCTTCTGCGGCAAGGAGGTCGTCAACACGCAAGGCGGTATGCCCCATGGCCAGCATGGCCTGGGTGGATTCCGGCTGGGCAATCAGTGCGCTGCGAAAGGCGGGAATGGCTTGTTCGTGTTTGCCCAGCGCCAGTAGCGTTGAGCCGAGGTCAAACCAAGCCTGCGCCAGATCCGGGTTGTGTCGGGTAGCCTCCTGATAGCATGCTGCCGCAGCATAGTCGCCGTGGGACAAATAACCTTCCCCCTTCTTTGCGTCAAACTCAGGCAGTGCTTTGCGTCTGCGCACGACCTTGTCGAAGATGTGAATCGCGTCCTTAACGCGCCCTGTGCGGTAGTAAACAAGGCCAAGAAACTGAAGTGAGACTTGATCGTTAGGTATGGTCGCCAGCAGACTGCGGGCAATGGCTTCGAAATTTGCGAAATCGTTTCTTGCGTAGAAATTGGCAAGCAGTTCAACCAGTGTACTAATCATGATTTGCCTCATGCTGTATGCGCGGGTGTATCGGCGCAGAACTATCTGTGGAGAGGGTTCGTTTGAGGCAGTTAAGCTTCAAACAGCGAAGTCGGCGTTGGACTGGGATCATCATCGTTCAATCCGTGCGGCCTGTGCTTGCGCTTGTGTACCGGTGTGTAACGGTTCGTGACGTGTTGGAAAACCGTGGATACAGAAGTATTAGAGGATTACCATAGAGGGATTAAACGCAAATGAGCACGCAGGAAGGTTTTCTGCGCCCTCCAACTTCAAAACACTTTGTCAGGATTGGCCATGGCTCAACTTTTCGATTCGCTTAAGTTGCGGGATGTTGTTCTCGCCAACCGCATTGGCATCCCGCCCATGTGCCAGTATTCGGCACAGGATGGCGTGGCGGCGGACTGGCATTTCGTGCATTACGGCAGCCGAGCCGTGGGCGGCGCCGCTTTGATGATCATCGAGGCAACCGCAGTAGCGCCCGAGGGACGGATCAGCCAAGGTGACTTGGGTCTCTGGAATGACGCGCAGATCGAGCCGCTGGCGCGCATCGCCAACTTTGCTCAAACACAAGGTTGTGTGGCCGCTTTGCAGTTGGCGCATGCCGGACGCAAAGCCAGCGTCGGTCTGGGTTGGCAGGCGCAAAGTTCGCTGGGCAAGGCGGCGGGCGGCTGGTTGCCCGTTGCGCCATCGCCCATTGCGTTTGGCGAGGGCTATGCCGTGCCACGCGAACTTGACGCCGCAGAGATTCGCGACGTGGTTGGCCAGTTTGCTGCCGCCACCTGCAGGGCGCGCGAAGCCGGGTTCTCGACGGTTGAGATTCATGCTGCGCACGGTTACTTGTTGCACCAGTTTTTGTCGCCGCTATCCAACCACCGGACGGATGCCTATGGCGGCAGTTTCGAAAACCGCACGCGGTTGGTGCGCGAGGTAGTGGACGCTGTGCGCGCTGAATGGCCGGAGCATCTGCCCTTGCTTATCCGCCTGTCGGCGACCGACTGGGTCGAGGGCGGCTGGACAGCCGACGAAACGGTCGAGTTGTGCCGCACGCTCAAGAGTTTGGGCGTCGACCTTGTCGATGTATCGTCCGGCGGCATGGTGCCAACGGCCATCATCCCCGCCGGCCCCGGTTTTCAGACCGGTTTTGCCGAGCGCGTCCGGCGTGAGGCGGGGCTTCCCGCTGCCGCTGTCGGCCTGATCACCTCGCCGGCGCAGGCTGATCACATTATCCGCACCGGACAGGCGGACATGGTGCTGCTCGGCCGCGAAATGCTGCGTAATCCCTACTGGCCGCTCAACGCGGCGCAGGCGCTGGGGCAGACGGCTCGCTGGCCGCAACAATATTTACGTGCCGCGCCGGCCGGTTCAACGGCGCGCTAAAATCCTATTCATTCTCAGGAGAATCTCATGATCGTATTGATTACCGGCGCAAGCGCAGGTTTTGGTGAAGCCATGGCGCGCAAGTTTGTCGGCCAGGGGCATCGAGTGATTGCAACAGCGCGTCGTGCCGAACGGCTGGCCAGTTTGCATGCCGAATTGGGCGAAGCCTTGTTGCCGGTGACGATGGACGTGACCGACCGGGCGTCGGTGACGCAGGCGCTGGACGGATTGCCGGCGGCGTGGCAGGCGATTGATGTGCTGATCAACAACGCCGGTCTGGCGCTGGGTACCGAGCCGGCTCATCGGGCTTCGCTCGACGAGTGGGAAACGATGATCGCCACCAATACCAAGGGTCTGGTGACGGTAACGCATAGGGTCTTGCCCGGCATGGTGGAACGCAACAGCGGCACCGTCATCAACATCGGTTCGATAGCCGGTTCTACGGCGTATCCGGGCGGCAACGTGTATGGTGCGACCAAGGCATTTGTTGAGCAGTTCACCAAAAATCTGCGTGCCGAGATGGCCGGCACCGGCGTGCGCACGACCAATATCGCTCCGGGACTGGTCGGCGGCACCGAGTTTTCCAATGTACGTTTTCGCGGCAACGATCAGGCGGCCGCCAAGGTGTATGAGGGCACCGTGCCCCTGACAGCGGAAGATGTAGCCGATTCAGCCTACTGGGTGGCGACCCTGCCGCCGCACGTGAACATCAATTTCATGGAGATGATGCCAACCTGTCAGGGCTATGGCCCGATGGTGATAAAAAGAAATATCCCGGGATAAGCCTTCAAAACGTGTGTTACCCGATACCGATGTGTGGTGACAATCTGTTGCAGTCAAGCGGCGCATTTTCGTCTATCTTTAGAAGAGCAGTTGGAAAGACTACGTTGAGGATGCTTCGATGAAGATGCAAAGACTGATTATTGCCCTGGCCGTGCTGCTGCTTGCCGGCATCGGCAGTAGCTGGGCGGGCGGACGGTACCACGGCGGTGTGGGTGTCTATGTCGGTGGCCCTTTCTGGGGCGGGTCGTATTGGGGTGGCCCGTACTATGGCCGTCCTTTCTATCCGGGCCCGCTCTGGTATCCGGGTCCGTATTACGCGCCGACCCAAGTGGTCGTTGTTCCGCCGCCGGAACCGATGGTCTACATCGAGAAGGACTATGCACCACCCGAGCCTGCCAAGGACACCAAAAACTACTGGTACTTCTGCCGGGAATCCAACGGTTACTACCCCTACGTTAGCGAATGTCCGCGAGGTTGGCAGCGGGTTGCCCCGCTTCCGGCGCGTTGAAAATGGACGCCGTGAATATAACAGTGAGGCGTCTGCTTGTTCTGGCCGGGGGAGTGCTTGTTGCTGCCTGCGCCAGTGTGCCAGCCGGCCCCAGAATGCTTGCGCTGCCGGGGACAGGCCAATCGCTGGAGGGGTTTAACCGCGATGATCGCGAGTGTCGCCAGGCGGCCTTTGAGCGGATCGGCGGGCGCACTGATTCCCCGCTCACGGGTTACGTCGGCCAGCAGCAGTACGACAATACCTACATGCAGTGCATGTATGCCAAAGGCCAGCGCGTTCCGGTGCCGGCCAGCATGGCAAATTCCAAGGCTGTGCGCAGCGATGACACGGGGATTCCGCCGCCTCCCCCGGGAATGCCGCCCCCGCCGCCGCCCGGAGTGTCGTCACCCCCTGTCTCCCGCTAGAGCAGATAGCCTGTCGCGAGGTAAGATACTCCCGATGGAAAACCAACAGGGATTGCGAAATGCGCATTGAACAGGATCTGAAGCTCGATTTCAAAGATGTACTGATTCGCCCCAAACGGTCAACGCTGACCTCGCGCTCGGAGGTCGATATTGCCCGCGAGTATGTCTTCCTGCACTCGAAGCGAAAGTATCACGGCATCCCGATTATCGCCGCCAACATGGATGCGACGGGCACCTTCGCCATGGCCAAGGCCTTGGCCGGGCACAAGCTCTCGGTTGCTCTGCACAAGCATTACAGCGAAGAGGCGCTGCTTGGATTCTTTGCCACGCAGCCGGAGTCGCCGCCTGCGTTTTATTCGATGGGAATCACCAAGCCTGATTTTGACAAGTTCAGCCGCGTCATGAAGCAGGCCGGCGGCACGATCCAGAACGTTTGCATTGATGTCGCCAACGGCTACACAAAAGCGTTTATCAGTTTCATTCACAAGTTGCGTGCAGCCTACCCCGAGATCACCATCATGGCCGGCAATGTGGTGACCGGCGAAATGACCGAAGAGCTGATTCTGGATGGCGTGGATATCGTCAAGGTCGGCATCGGCCCCGGCTCGGTGTGCACCACGCGCAAGATGTCCGGCGTGGGTTACCCGCAGCTTTCGGCAATTATCGAGTGTGCCGATGCGGCACATGGCCTGCACGGGCTGATCTGCGCGGATGGCGGTTGTACCTCGCCGGGTGATCTGGCCAAGGCGTTTGGCGCGGGAGCGGATTTCATCATGCTGGGCGGTATGCTGGCCGGGCACGATGAATGCGAGGCCGAGATTGTCGAAGTCGGTGGCGAACGCAAAATGCGCTTTCACGGCATGAGCTCGCGCGAGGCGATGGAAAAATACTCCGGTGGCGTGGCGTCCTATCGGGCATCAGAAGGCAAAGCCGTGCTGCTTGACTATCGCGGGCCAGTGGAAAATACCGTGCAGGAGATTCTCGGCGGCGTGCGTTCGGCGTGCACGTATGTGGGTGCTCGCCAGCTCAAGGAGCTTTCCAAGCGCACCACCTTCATTCGCGTGACGCAGCAGTTGAACGAGGTGTTCGGACAATCCTGAGTGAGTGTCAGCGTACGCATGGAAGCGCTGGAGCCGGCCTTCGCCGGAGCGGCGGCGGTCTGGGCTGAACGTCTGCACTTGGCGTTCGAGGGCGAGACGGCGTTTGCCTTGCAACTCGGTGCTCAAGGTTTGCAATTCGTTGAGCGAAGTCCGGATGCTGCTGGCCCGATTCGCGCGGATTTTGTCACGGGCGCCGTTGCGCACCGGCGACGTTTTGGCGGCGGTAGCGGCCAGATGATTGCCAAGGCGGTCGGTATTCAACCCGGCGTTCGACCAACAGTACTTGATGCAACCGCCGGCTTGGGGCGCGATGCCTTTGTGCTGGCGCAACTGGGCTGCGCGCTGACCCTGATCGAGCGCCAGCCTTTGATTGCCGCACTGCTTGAAGACGGCTTGCAGCGCGCGCTGGCCGATCCTGAAGTGGCGACAATTGCGGCGCAGATGCATCTGATTTGTGGAGATGCCATTGCGTTGATGAATGCCTGGGAAGATGAGCCGCCGCAGGTAATCTACCTCGATCCGATGTTTCCGCAGCGTGACAAACACGCGTTGGTGAAAAAGGAAATGCGGCTGTTCAGGCCACTGGCCGGTGATGATGCCGATGCGCCGGCCTTGCTGGCGGCGGCGCTGGCATTGGCAACGAACCGGGTGGTCGTCAAGCGACCGCGCAAAGCGCCATGCATTGTTGGAGAGAAGCCCGGCTATGTGCTGGAAGGCAAGTCCAGCCGCTTTGATATTTATCCCAAGAAATCGCTTAGGACTAAAGCTTAGCCTTGAGCAGAGCCTTGGCCAGACGGTCGTAAAGCACAACGTTAACCGTAGCCGCAAGATTCATGCAGCCGACGGTGGGGATGTACACCACGTCTTCACACCAGGCACGGATTGATTTGTCCAGCGTGCCGTCTTCCGGCCCGAAAATGTAGAACGCCCGTTCGGGGTGCACGTAGTCGGGCAGTGGTTTTGCGCCCTTGACCAACTCGACAGCCACCGGCGTGCACCCAAGTGGAATCACCTGCTGCAAATCATCAATCCCGATCAGCGGGATTTTCTGGTGCACCTTTTTGGTATCGGTGACGAATTCCTTGGCGCGGTCGTAACGCACGCCGGTATAGAACACGGTATTCACGCCGTAACAGCCGGCGGCGCGCAGCACCGAGCCAACGTTACCCGGTGTCTTGGGGTTGAACAGTCCGATGCAGCAGAAACCTTTGCTCATGGCGCGGATCAGGCTTTCTTGAGGAAACAGGCTTTGAGCATGAAACTGCCGGCATCCATCTTGCAATCCACCTCGTGATCACCGCTGCCGACCAGGCGGATGCTTTTGACCTTGGTGCCCATCTTCAGGGTGATTGATGAGCCTTTGACCTTCAGATCCTTGATCAGCACCACGGCGTCACCATCAACCAGCACATTGCCATTGGAATCGCGGACGACCGACTCGCTCTCGCTATCTGCGGCGGATGCGCCCACCATTGGCCATTCATGGCCGCAGTCAGCACAAACGAAATGGGCACCGTCCGGGTAAGTGTTTTCAAGCGTGCATTGCGGGCAGGCGGGTGGGGTGGGCATGGACTGCTCTTGGGGTGTTGGGGGGTAAGGTGTGCAAGGGTAACAATAACTGTTGCAGTACGCACGTTATTCGCTGCATCAGCCGCCCAATACCTGTTTCAGGCGATCACGCTTTCGCCACCGGCAGGCCGGCCCATTCTGTGGTGTAGCCCGGCGACAGATGGCCGCGCTTCATCTGCCAGTCGTAGTCGACGCCCTCCGCCGCGAGACGCAGTGTGCCGCGCCCCCAGCGTGCGTTGATGCGGTCCAGAGCGTGCATCAGACGTCCGCTTTCTTCGCTACGCACGGGGTCTGAGAACAGTGAGGCTTGTTGCAAGCGGCGCGGCCGGATGTCGGAGAGCATCACACCGGCCTTCTGGTAGGCGAAACCCGGCCGGTAGATTTGCCTCAGGGTGAGCAGCGCACTGCGCGCCAGCACGCGGCTGTCGGCGGTGGCTTCCGGCAAGGCGACGGTGACGGCTTTTTGATAGCAAGGCTCGGCGGGCTTGAACGGGCTGGTGCGGATGGATACCGTGACCGCGCCAGCCAGCGAATCCTGCAGCCGAAGTTTTTCAGCCGCCCGGCTGATGTGGCTGCTGACCGCTTCCTGCAGATTCTCAAGATCATGAATCCGCTCGCCGAAGGAACGGCTGCAGATGATCTGCTGTTTGTCCGGCACGACGTCTTCAAGCGCCAGGCAGGAGGTGCCGCGCAATTCGCGCACGGTGCGTTCCAGTACCACCGAGAAACGTGCGCGCAGGGTTTCGCTGTCGGCATCGCGCAGCGCTTTGACCGTGGTGATGCCCATGGCGTGCAGGCGCGGTGTGAGCTTGCGCCCGACGCCCCAGACTTCACTGACGTCGATGGCGGCGAACACGGCATCCTGATCGGCGGCTGACAAGGTCGTAAAGTCACAGACGCCATGGGCGCCGGCAAGGTTCTTTTTGGCGCAATGGTTGGCCAGCTTGGCCAGCGTTTTGGTTGGCGCGATGCCGACGCAAACGGTTAACCCGAGCCACAGCTGCACGCGCTCGCGAATTTGCCGGCCATATTCGGCCAGACCGATGGCTTCGAAACCGGCCAGGTCGAGGAAGGATTCGTCAATTGAATAGACTTCGATGTCGGGCGAGAACTGCGATAGAACATCCACCACGCGATTGCTCATGTCAGCATACAGCGCGTAGTTGGATGAGAAGGCGACAATGCCGTGCTGCCGTGCCTGCTCGCGGATCTTGAACCAGGGCACGCCCATGGGTAAGCCCAGCGCCTTGACCTCGGCGCTGCGCGCGACCACGCAACCATCGTTATTCGAGAGCACGACCACCGGCACGCCGGCCAGTTTCGGGTCAAACAGCTTCTCGCAACTGGCGTAGAAATTATTGCAATCGACGAGGGCGAATACTGGAAATTGCGTCGGCATAAGGCAGATAGGGAATCACGCAGGCAGGCGCTTGAATTTACCGATGACCACTCCCCACACCACGAGATCAAAACCTTCGCGGATTTCGATGGGCGGGAAGGCCAGATTTTCGGCCTCCAGCGCGACCCGTCCGGCACGGTGATAAAGACGCTTGACCAGTCGCTCGCCATGCACAAAGGCCACGACGATATGGCCGTGCTGCGCCGTGATGCTGCGATCAACGACGAGTACATCGCCATCGAATATTTCTGCGCCTTCCATGGATTTGCCTTCCACCGGAAAGAAGAAGGTGGCTACCGGGTTGCGGATCAGGTAGGTGTTGATGTCAAGCTGCCTGTCCTCGTAATCGGCCGCCGGCGAGGGGAAACCTGCCGAGACCTTGCCGGAGTCGAGCGGCAGGGCGCATGCCACGGCGGCATATGCGGGGCGGCAAAGATCAGGGAACGGTTCAGGGGCGGACGGGGCGGAAAGCATGACGGGCAGCGCTCAGAAGTAAGACAACTGTAATTATATACAGTAATATAACGCATTTCGTGATTGCATTGCTAATGAGCCTATGCCAAGATTGAATCGCAATTGCAACGCAAAGGAGTTGAGATGAAAACCGCCACTTTCCCCTCGTTGCGGGTCGCCCCCGAATTCAGAAGCGCTGCCGAACAGGTTTTGCAGGAAGGCGAGAGCCTTTCAAGTTTTGTTGAGGAGTCGATCCGCGACAACATCACCCGCCGGCAGTTGAAAAACGAATTTGTTGCCCGCGGACTGAGCTCACGCGAACATGCGCGCGAGACCGGAACCTACGTGAGTTCAGAGGCCGTACTTGAGCGTCTTGAGAAAATGCTGGCCGCTGCAAAGTCCGGCAAATGAGCTATCGCGTCCGCTTCACGGAAGAAGCGGAAAACGATCTGGTTCGGCTCTATGAGTTCGTGCTGGCCAGGAATGAAACGGATTGGGCATTGGCGGAGCGTGCTCTGGATGCAATCAGAAATGCCGTCCGCAGCCTCGAATTGACGCCGTTCAGCTTTCGTAAAGCAAGCCCGGGCAATCCATTCCTTCGTGAAATAATCATCCCGTTTGGCGCAAGCGGCTACGTCGCTCTGTACGAAATAGATCACGCAGAAGCCGTCACAATTTTAGCGGCAAGGCATCAGCGTGAAGATGACTACCATTGAAATGACGGCGCGCATGCCCATTAAGGGCGTGTCGTTGCTCTCGCTGTTTTAGCGCAAAGCCTTGCACAGCGCCGGAAAGAACTCCGAGGCGCCAAAACGGATCGATTCGTACGCCAGACGGCTGAGCGGGGTGGCGTGCAGGTTGACTTCGATAACCGTGGCGCCGGCATCGATGGCGACCAGCGGAATTTGCGCAGCAGGCTGTACAGAGGACGATGTGCCGACGGCGAACAACACATTGGTGCGGTCAGCGGCGTCCAGTGCCTGATCAAAACCGGGGTCGAGCCCTTCGCCGAACCAGACGACGTCGGGGCGCAAGAGTGCTTCGCATTTGGGGCAGGTGTGCGCCCTGAGTTTGCCGGGCAGCCACGCTACGGAAAAGCCGCAGCGCAGGTGGCAGCGCAAGCGGCGGGCGCTGCCGTGGATTTCAAGCACATTGGTACTGCCGGCATCCTGATGCAGGCCGTCGATATTTTGTGTGACAACGGTAATGCAGGTGTCGGGCAACAGCAATTCCAGTTGTGCGATGGCGAGGTGGCCGGGGTTGGGGCGGGCCGAATCAAAACGCTGACGCATTTCTTCGTGCCAGGCCCAGACCTTTTCCGGGTCGCGCTCGAAGCCTTCGATGCTGGCCACTTCCATCGGGTCGACGTCAACCCATAGGCCTGTTTCGCCGTCGCGGAAGGTTGGAATTCCGCTATCCGCCGAGAGACCTGCACCGGTAAAGATGACGATCTCGCGCGGCTGGCCGATGGTCTGCGCGATCTGGCTTGCGGCTTCTGAAACACTTCCGGAAAAGAGGAGCATGGGCGGGTCGTTACGCCAGGTCGGCAAAGTAGCGCTGTTTCATGCGCGCGCAGTAGGCCACAAAGCTTGGCGTCGCCTTTGCTTTCGCAGCCAAGGGGTTGTCTAGCGAACTTTCAACAAGTTGCGCGAGAAAGCCGTACGCAGTGGCATCAAGCGAGGTCGGCGCAGCGCTCAGCATGAATTCGCGTGCACCGAGCTGCGTTTCGATGGCCGCGAGATAC
Source organism: Betaproteobacteria bacterium (assembly GCA_031403915.1). Taxonomy (GTDB): domain Bacteria; phylum Pseudomonadota; class Gammaproteobacteria; order Burkholderiales; family Rhodocyclaceae; genus Propionivibrio. The sequence goes on along the minus strand of JANNGP010000237.1, from coordinate 1,375 downwards.
TGCGCGCCGAAGCGCACGATTTCGCCCGGGGTGTGGCGCCCCATGCCCTGTAAATGCAATGTCTTGCGTATCCGTCCGCGCACCAGTTGTGGGACAAACCAGCGCAGCGGCACGGGCATCTTGTCGAAAATGCGGCTAATGCGCGCCCAGCCGGCGGGCTCAATCCATCGGCAGTAGATCATCGGATAGAGCAGGCTGTCTTCGAACAGGCGCTGCCAGACAAGTAATTGCGCCCTTTGCTGTGTGTCGAGAGTGCCGTCCAGCGGGTCGCCGTGCTTGGACTTGAGGTAATTGACGATCAGCGAAGAGTCACCCAAGGTGACATCACCATCGACAATGTAGGGCAGCTTGCCTTTGGGTGCGCTGCGCGTATCACTGGCCCACACCACTTCGTGTGCGATGCCGGTCATGCGCAGATAGGTTTCGAGCTTGAGGCAGAAAGGGCTCATGTTGCGCACATTGAAGGCGGGCCGGAACTGGACGAGTTTTAGCATATTTTCTCCTTGAGTTTAGTGTGCCTCATCCCAGTTCGGGCCGACGCCAACTTCCACCGCGAGTGGGACACGCAGTTTCGCCACCTGTGTCATCAGCGGTGGCAGTTCGACGCGCATGCGGGCGAGTTCGTCGTCCGGCACATCAAGGACGAGTTCATCATGCACCTGCATAACGAGTTTTGATTTGAGTTGTTCTCGGTCGAGCCAGTCCTGCACGGCGATCATCGCCAGTTTGATGAGGTCGGCGGCGGTGCCCTGCATTGGGGCGTTGATTGCCGCTCGCTCGGCGCCCTGCCGCCGGCCGGCCTGTGTAGCGCGGATTTCCGGCAGCCACAGGCGACGCCCGAAAACCGTTTCGACATAGCCGTTCATTTTGGCCGCGTTGCGCGTGTCTTCCATATAGCGGGCAACGCCGGGGTAACGCGCGAAGTAGCGGTCGATGTAAGCCTGCGCCGCGCCGCGTTCAAGGTCAAGCTGGCGCGCGAGACCGAAGGCGCTCATGCCGTAGATCAGCCCGAAGTTGATGGTCTTGGCGACGCGCCGCTGATCGGGGCCGACTTCAAGCGGCGTGACGCCGAAGATCTCTGCCGCGGTGGCGCGGTGCACATCCTCGCCTTGTGCAAAGGCTTCCAGCAGACGGGCGTCTTCCGAGAGGTGCGCCATGATGCGCAACTCGATCTGCGAATAGTCGGCGGAGACGATGTGGCCATTGGGCGGGGCGATGAAGGCCGCGCGAATGCGCCGGCCTTCGGCGGTGCGCACCGGGATGTTTTGCAGGTTGGGGTCGCTGGAGGCGAGGCGTCCGGTGACGGCGACAGCCTGCGCGTAGCTGGTGTGCACGCGACCGGTCTGCACGTTGACCATCTTCGGTAGCTTGTCGG
>JANNGP010000236.1:0-17999 GCA_031403915.1 Betaproteobacteria bacterium | reverse complement strand
GCCGAAAAATACCCTGAAAATATTGAATCGTGTGATTGACCTCGGCACGGCCTGTCGGTAAAATGCGCCCTTCTTCGGGGCGTAGCGCAGCCTGGTAGCGCATCTGCTTTGGGAGCAGAGGGTCGTGAGTTCGAATCCCACCGCCCCGACCAGTTTTAAAAGCAACAAAATCGATACCGAAGGGTATTGGGTAATTGTCCGACAGTCTCGTGTTTTGCGCCCGTAGCTCAACCGGATAGAGCACCGGCCTTCTAAGCCGGGGGTTGTGAGTTCGAGTCTCGCCGGGCGTGCCAAAACAATGGCGGTGTTAGCTCAGTTGGTAGAGCACTGGATTGTGATTCCAGGTGTCACGGGTTCGAGCCCCGTACGTCGCCCCAGACAAAACCCCTGCAAGCCAGAAGCTTGCGGGGGTTATTATTTTACTATTTGTTTAGCAGCCTGTCGGGCTTGATGAGTCGAAGCGAAAAAAACGGGAGACGAGAGCAGTTTTTTACGGACTTCAAGCGAATAGTTATTCTATTCGCGAAGAAATACGGGAGAAAATGCGCCGTCTTCCCATTGTTTGCAGCCGACTTGGTTAAGTCCGACAGGCTGGTATGCTCTTTTTGAACCAACACACCGTCTGAGTGCCTTAGAGTTAGCCAAGTAGAACCTCAGAAAAAGCCCTCCATGATTAACGCCAAAACGGATGTGCCGGCTGACATCCCGAAACCGATTTTTTCCTATCGCCAGCACTGGGCCAAGCGCTTCGGCATCGCGCCCTTTTTGCCGATGTCGCGCGCCGAAATGGAAGTGCTTGGCTGGGATTCGTGCGACATCATCCTGGTGACTGGCGATGCCTACATCGACCATCCGAGTTTTGGCATGGCGCTGGTCGGGCGTTTGCTGGAAGCGCAGGGCTTTCGCGTCGGCATCATCAGCCAGCCCGACTGGCTGTCAGCCAAGGCGTTCAGGACGCTGGGCAAGCCCAATCTGTTCTACGGGGTAACGGCCGGCAACATGGATTCGATGGTCAATCGCTATACCTCGGATCGCAAGATCCGCTCCGATGACGCCTATACGCCCAATGGCGAGGCCAACAAACGGCCGGATCGTGCCGTGGTAGTTTATGCCCAGCGCTGTCGAGAGGCGTATCCTGAGGCCAATGTGGTGATTGGCTCGATCGAGGCCAGCCTGCGCCGTATCGCGCATTACGATTACTGGTCGGACAAGGTGCGGCGCTCGGTTCTGCCCGATTCAAAGGCCGACATGCTGATCTTTGGCAGCGCCGAGCGCGCCATTGTGGCGCTGGCGCACCGCCTGGCGGCGGGTGAGGGTATTTCCCAGATTCGTGATTTGCGTGGTACAGCCTTCATGGTGCCACGCGGCTGCTTGCCGGGCAGCGATTGGTCGGAGATCGATTCGACTGATGTCGATACGCCCGGTGCGCTCATCCGCCACGCCGATCCGTATGCGATGGAGCCGGAAAAAGGCAAGGAAGCGGCTTGTGCCAGTAAAGAGGCTACCGTTGCTGTACCACAGGTTAGGGTTATCCAGTTCCAGACGCACACGCGCATGCCCAAACTGGATCGTACGCGAACAGCGATTCGCCTGCCATCCTACGAGCAGGTGAAAGACGACCCGGTGCTGTATGCCCACGCTTCGCGAACATTTCACATCGAGTCGAACCCCGGCAATGCGCGGGCATTGATCCAGGCGCATGGCGAACGTGATGTGTGGCTCAACCCGCCGCCGATACCGCTGACTACGCTGGAAATGGATGGCGTGTTTGCTGCGCCTTTCCAGCGCAAGCCGCATCCCGCATACAGTGAAGCCAAAATTCCAGCCTTCGACATGATCCGTTTTTCGATCAACATCATGCGCGGCTGTTTTGGTGGCTGCACCTTCTGCTCGATTACCGAACATGAAGGGCGCATCATCCAGAGCCGTTCGGAGCAATCGATCCTGCATGAGATCGAGGAAATACGCGACAAGACGCCGGGCTTTACCGGCACCATCTCCGACCTCGGCGGACCGACGGCCAATATGTACCGGCTGGCATGCAAGGACAGCAAGATCGAGGCATCGTGTCGCCGCCTGTCTTGCGTTTATCCCGGCATCTGCGAAAACCTCAATACCGATCATGCACCGCTGATCCAGCTTTACCGCAAGGCGCGGGCGATCAAGGGCGTCAAGCGCGTGCTGGTTAGTTCCGGCCTGCGCTACGACCTCGCCGTTCGTTCACCGGAGTACGTGAAGGAGTTAGTCCAGCATCACGTCGGCGGTTACCTGAAGATTGCGCCGGAACATACTGAAGAAGGGCCGCTCTCGCACATGATGAAACCGGGTATCGGCAGCTACGATACCTTCAAGGCGATGTTCGAAAAGTTCTCCAAGGAGGCGGGTAAGGAGCAATACCTGATCCCGTACTTCATCGCCGCGCATCCGGGTACCAGCGATCTGGATATGCTCAATCTGGCGCTGTGGCTGAAGGGAAATAATTTCCGGCTCGACCAGGTGCAGACTTTCCTGCCGACGCCGATGGCGATTGCCACAGCGATGTATCACACGCAGAAAAATCCGCTGAAGAAAATCACACGAAATTCTGAAATCGTCGAAACGGTGCGTGCCAGCCGCATGCGCAAGCTGCACAAGGCGTTTCTGCGCTACCACGACCCGGAAAACTGGCCGCTGCTGCGCGATGCGCTCAAGCAGATGGGGCGCGCCGACCTCATCGGAAACGGCAAGAAACACCTGATACCGGGTTTTCAGCCGGCGGGGACGGGATTGAGGCGGCACGAAACAAGCGCGGTTGCGAAAACCGGAAATCAAAAAATGCGAACCACCAAGCCACCAAGAACACCAAGAAGCACCAAGTAGAGCAAAGCCAAGTAGAGTAAAGAAATGCTTTTCTTGGTGAAACTTTGTGCCCTTGGTGGCTTGGTGGTGAGGCTTTTAGTTCTGGTTAATCAACCTTAATCCCGTTGGCTGTGGTAGAATTGCCCCCTTTTTTCAAGAAGTTACCCCTACATGTCCCGTCCCGTTCGTAACATCGCCATCATTGCCCACGTCGACCACGGCAAGACCACGCTCGTCGATAAGCTGCTGCAGCAGGCAGGAAGTTTTTCTGCCCACCAGCACATCATCGAACGTGTCATGGACTCGAACGACCTGGAAAAAGAGCGGGGTATCACGATTCTGGCCAAGAATCTGGCCGTCGATTACCAGGGTGTGCATATCAACATCGTCGATACGCCGGGCCACGCCGACTTCGGCGGTGAAGTTGAGCGTGTACTGTCGATGGTCGACGGCGTGTTGCTGCTGGTCGATGCCGTCGAAGGCCCGATGCCACAAACCCGTTTTGTGACTAAAAAGGCGCTGGCGCTCGGCCTGAAGCCGATTGTCGTAGTCAACAAAGTTGACCGTGATGGTGCGCGTCCGGACTGGGTGGTTGATCACACGTTTGATCTTTTCGACAAACTCGGTGCCAACGACGAACAACTCGATTTCCCGGTGATTTACGCTTCGGCGCTTAACGGCTACGCTACGCTTGATCTGGCCAAGCCCTCGACCGATATGCGGCCGATGTTTGATGCGATTCTCGAACACGTTCCCCCCCCGCATGCCGACGAAATCGAAGGTCCGCTGCAACTGCAGATTTCCGCACTCGATTATTCGTCCTACGTTGGCCGCATCGGCATTGGCCGCATTCAGCGCGGTCGCCTGAAAGCCGCGCAGCAGATCACCGTGATGTATGGTCAGGCCGATGCGGACGGAAAATTCGAACATGGCTTGCCAAAAACGGCCAAGATCAATCAGGTCTTCGGTTTTCGCGGCATTGAGCGGGTTTCGCTGGACGAAGCCGTGGCCGGCGACATCGTTCTGGTAACAGGGGTTGATGAGTTGTCGATCGGCTGCACGATTACCGATAACGACAAGCCGGAAGCTCTGCCGATGCTCAAGATCGACGAGCCGACGCTAAACATGACCTTCATGGTCAACAACTCGCCGTACGCCGGTACCGAAGGCAAGTTCGTGACCAGCCGCCAGATTCGTGAGCGCCTGCAGAAGGAACTGCTGACCAATATGGCACTGCGCGTCGAAGAGACCAGCGAAACGGATTCATTCCTGGTGTCGGGTCGCGGCGAGTTGCACCTGACCATCCTGCTTGAAACCATGCGCCGTGAAGGCTTTGAACTGGCCGTCGGGCGTCCGAAGGTGATTTACAAGATGATCGACGGCATCGAGTGCGAGCCTTACGAAATGCTCACGCTGGACGTTGAAGAAGCGCATCAGGGCGGCATCATGGAAGCCCTTGGCTATCGCAAGGCTGACCTGCAGGACATGGTTTCAGACGGTCGCGGTCGCGTTCGCCTTGAATACCGGGTGCCGGCTCGTGGTCTGATCGGTTTTCAGGGCGAGTGCATGAATCTGACGCGTGGTACCGGGCTGATGAGCCACGTGTTCGACGATTACGCGCCGGTCAAGGGCGACATGCCCGGTCGTCGCAACGGCGTGCTGATTTCGGCCGAACACGGCGAGGCTGTGGCTTACGCCTTGTGGAAGTTGCAGGATCGTGGTCGCATGTTCACCGTACCTGGCGATCGCCTGTATGAGGGCATGATCATCGGCATTCACTCACGCGATAACGATCTGGTGGTTAACCCGATCAAGGGTAAGCAGCTGACCAATGTGCGTTCCTCGGGTACGGACGAGGCTGTGCGACTGGTGCCGGCGGTCGATGTGACGCTGGAAAGCGCGGTCGAGTTCATCGACGATGATGAACTGGTCGAAATTACGCCAAAGAGCATCCGCATGCGCAAGCGCCACCTCATTGAGCACGAACGTCGTCGCGCTATGCGTTCTGAAGGTTGATACGCTGCACACAAAAACGCCTGACTTGTTCAGGCGTTTTTCGTCGTGCTGCAGGCGTTTGAAAGGAAGTGCTAACTTCCTGAAAATGTTGGTAGTTTATGCGTCATGGTTGTGACATGCACTTTGCTTTAGAATCGTGGAAGTGAACACTTCGATACCGTAATCCTTCATAGGTTATAACTATCACGATGCTCAATCTATTTGGCAACAGCGACTCGGCACAACGCCTGCGCGAACTGGAGAAGTTATCGCTATTTGTCGACCTGAAACGGCGCGAGATGAAAATCGTTGTCGGTTTCATGCACGAGCGCACCTATCTGAAAGACGAAGTTATCTTCGATGAAGGCGAGGAAGGGCAAGCCCTTTATTTCATCCTCAATGGCAAGGTGCTGATCTGCCCGCAAGGGCAAGCAGAGAAGCCGATTGCCACGCTCGAGAGTGGCAACTTTTTCGGTGAATTGGCCTTACTTGACGATGCGCCGCGTGCTGCACAGGCCAGGGCGGCAGAAAACTGTACGTTGGTGGTGTTCTTCCGTGGCGATTTCATGGTTCTGATGCATTCGCATGCCTTGATTGCCTCGAAAATCGCCTTGCAACTGGCGCGCCATCTGGGCGTGCGTTTGCGCGGCACGGTGCGGAGCGAGCAGGCGCACGTATGAAACAGGAGCGCTATCGCTCAGGGCCTCTGGTTTGGCTCGCAATACTCGCGGTGACGTGTTTCCTGCTATTTTTATTCCAGCAGATTCTTTGGCTAGTTGTGCCGTTTTTACTCGCGCTGATAGGTTACTACCTGCTTTTTCCACTGTTGCAGCGCTTGATTCTTGGGGGCATGTCGCGCGATAGTGCGGCGGCACTGGTGAGTGGAGGCACGTTTGCTGTCGCCATCGGCGTCATACTCATGGCCTTCCCCTGGTTCAGCGCTCACCTCGTTTCATGGCAGGATTCCGGCGCTCGCTATATCGAAGGGGGTTTGCGTTTTGTGGCCGAAACACTGGCCTGGGCCGAGACTAACTACGCGTTTGCCGCCAAGGCGCACCTGAGTGAGCAGTTAACCCGGCAAATTGGTGAGTTGGGCGACAAATTTGCAGGGACTTACCTTGCTTCAGCGGCAATGACGGCGGCGACCTGGTTTCCTTCACTTCTTCTGGCGCCGTTTCTGGCCTTTTTCTTTTTGCGTGACGGCTGGCGGTTCAAGATGTTCTTGAGTCGTGCCGTGCCAAATGCTTTTTTTGAACGTACTCTTTATTTGCTCGATCAGGTTGATCACACGGCTCGACTGTATTTTCAAGGCTTGATCAAACTGACCGCGCTGGATGCCTTATGCCTGGCATTCGGTCTTGCGCTGATTGGTGTTTCTTCACCTTTCATCTTGGGTCTGGCTACAGCTGTTCTGGCCTGGATCCCTTATGTGGGATCGATTCTGGGCTGCCTGTTGGTGGTGTTGGTGGTGGCTACCGACTTTCCCGGCGATCCCGCGATGGCCTACGCGGCTATTGGTTTGTTCATCTGGGTACGCTTGATGGATGATTTCTTTTTCATGCAAATCACCATCGGACGCAGTCTTAAGCTGCATCCGCTGATTACAGTGGTGATGATTTTTGTCGGCGGGGCGGTCGCCGGGGTGGCCGGGTTGATGCTGGTCTTGCCGCTGCTCGGTATTGTCATGGTGCTCGGGGAAACTATCGGCGAGATACTGACGGATCCCAGATTGCGTGCGCGTCATGAGTTTGCCAAGGCCTTGCGGCACCGGCAGGTGACACGTGACCTGCAGGCGTGATTCTCTTGGTGATGAATTTTAAATCCGACACCCACCGCAGAGACGCCGAGGCGCAGAGGTGTCGCAGAGTAAGGCAGTAACACCGAAATTTTTGTTCTTCTCTGCGTAATCTCTGTGCCTCGGCGTCTCTGCGGTGGATTTTGAAGTAAATCGATTACACTCAAAACACTTCCCGCGCTGTCATGATTGAGAATCCAGAGTAAAATTCGCCTATGAGTTATCAAGTCCTGGCGCGCAAGTGGCGACCGAAATCCTTTGAGAGTCTGGTTGGTCAGGAACACGTTGTTCGTGCTCTGACCCATGCTCTGACCGACAAGCGTTTGCACCATGCCTACCTGTTTACCGGTACGCGCGGTGTCGGCAAGACGACTCTGGCGCGAATCCTGGCCAAATCGTTCAATTGCGAGACGGGCATCACGGCAACTCCCTGTGGCGTATGTTCAGCGTGTACCGAAATCGATTCGGGACGCTTTGTCGATCTGCTTGAAGTCGATGCGGCGACCAACACCAAAGTTGATGAAATGCGCCAGTTACTCGAAAACGCGGTTTATGCGCCGACGCGTGGTCGTTTCAAGGTTTACGTCATCGACGAAGTTCATATGCTCTCGAATTCAGCTTTCAATGCGATGTTGAAGACGCTGGAGGAACCGCCGGAACATGTGAAGTTCATTCTGGCAACCACCGATCCACAGAAAATTCCGGTCACCGTGTTGTCGCGCTGTTTGCAGTTCAATCTCAAACAGATGACGCCACAGCTGATTTCAGGCCACTTGAAGCATATCCTTGAGGTTGAGGCGATCAGCGCTGAACCCGCCGCCTTGAACCTGCTTTCGCGCTCGGCGGCAGGCAGCATGCGCGATGCGCTGTCGCTGCTCGATCAGGCCATTGCCCACGGTGCCGGCAAGGTCGAAGAAGCGCAGGTGCGCGACATGCTTGGCACTGTTGATCTGGATTATCTGTTTTCTATCCTTGATGCCCTGCTGGCCGGCGACGCCGCCGCCATGTTGCGCGTGGCTGAGGATATGGCGACGCGCAGTCTGTCTTTTGATGAGGCCTTGCAGGAATTGGCCGGCTTGTTTACCCGTTTGCAAGTGGCGCAACTGGCACCGCAGGCCGTGCCTGACGACTTGCCGGAACGTGCGCGCATCCTGGAGATGGCGGCGCAGCTCGATCCGGAATTTGTGCAGCTCGGTTACCAGATTACCGTACATGGCCGCAAGGAGTTGTCTCTGGCGCCTGACGATCAGGCCGGTTTTGTAATGACTCTGTTGCGTTTGCATGCCTTCCGCCCGGCCGTGCCCGGCGATGCGCCTGCGCCGCGCCCGGTAGCTCAGGTTCAGCAAAAGCGTGCGTCGCCAACACCTGCGCCCCTGGCGAACGCAAAGGTTGTTGCTGTTCCGGCAGCGCCTGCAGCAGAGGTCGTTAAGCAAGCTGTTGAGCCTGTGCAGCTTGCAGCCGCTGCAGCCAGTGAAGACTGGCACGAAATTCTGGCAGCACTCAAACTGAGCGGCATGGCGCGTGAGCTTGGCCAGCATTGCGAATTGCGCAGCATTGATGCGACACGGGTTAGCCTTTGTCTCTCACCGACGCATCGCCATCTGCAAATGAAGCCCGCGCAGGACAAGCTTCAGCAGGCGCTGTCCGGGCATTTTGGCCGCCCCTTGCTGTTGACTATCGATCTTGAGGAAGTGGCAGGCGATACGCCCGCCGCCGCCGCTCAGCGCCACAAGCGTGAGCGTCAGGATCAGGCCGTGGCTGCCGTCGAGCAGGATGAGTTCGTGCGCGAAGTTATTGATCTGTTCGACGCAACACTGATTGAATCGTCCATCAAACCCGTTTAATTCCAGTTGAGGCAAGCAAGATGATGAAAGGCGGAATCGCCGGCCTGATGAAACAGGCTCAGCAAATGCAGGAAAACATGAAGAAGGCGCAGGAGCAACTGGCGTCGGTCGAAGTCGAGGGGCAATCCGGTGCCGGTATGGTCAAGGTGTTGATGACCTGCGCGCACGATGTGCGCCGCGTGACGATTGACGCATCCGTTTTGGATGACAAGGAGATGCTTGAAGATCTGGTGGCGGCAGCTCTGAATGACGCCATGCGCCGTGCCGAGCAGCTTTCGCAGGAACGCATGTCCGGTGTTACAGCCGGACTCAATTTGCCACCCGGGATGAAGCTTCCGTTCTGATGCGCTTTGATGTCTAACCCGTCCAGCCTCGAGTCCCTGATCGAGGCGCTACGCTGCCTGCCGGGGATAGGCCCCAAATCAGCGCAGCGTATGGCCTACTACCTTATGCAGCGTGACCGGCAGGGTGCCCAGCATCTGGCCGATGCCTTGCAGCTTGCGCTCGGTGCGCTACGCCACTGCCAGCGCTGCAACACCTTCACCGAGGCCGATGTCTGTGAGCGCTGCTTGTCGTCCAAGCGCGACGCCAGCTTGTTGTGCGTTGTTGAAACGCCGGTCGACATGAATATGATGGAACAGACGCATGCTTATTCCGGGCTCTATTACGTGCTGATGGGGCGTGTGTCGCCGCTGGACGGTATCGGCCCACGAGAGTTGCAACTCGAGATACTGCTGTCGCGTGCCGGTGATGGCGTGGTGCAGGAAGTCATTCTGGCCACCAATTTCACCAATGAGGGTGAAGTGACAGCCCATTACCTGACTGAAATGCTTAAAAGTCGTTCCATTCGCGTCTCGCGCATTGCGCGCGGTGTTCCTGTTGGTGGGGAGCTTGAATACGTCGATCCGGGAACGTTGGCTCAAGCCGTGCGCGAGCGAAGACCCCTTGAATAATAGGTGTTTGATAGCTGTTTGGCATTCCGGCCTGCTTTAATCCGGAGCGTTTTTATCGTATAATCCGCCGCTTATGTTTTCAACGTCGGTAATTTCGCTCCGAGGGTCAGTACGATGAGTGCAGAAGGCAAAATGGATTGCGGCCGGCGCCGGCTGATCGTCGCGACGGCGGCTGTCGGTGGTGTCGGTGCAGTGACAGCGTTGGTGCCCTTTCTTTCCAGTATGTTGCCGTCCGAGCGTGCCAAAGCGGCGGGTGCGCCGGTAGAGGTTGATATCGCCAGCATCGGGTCGGGACAGATGATTACTGTCGAGTGGCGCGGCAAACCGGTATGGGTTTTTAACCGCAGCCAGGAAATGCTGGAAACCCTCCCGAAGCTGAATGATGTGGTGGCTGATCCGAAGTCTGACGTTAATCTGCAGCCATCAAATTGCAAAAACGAGACGCGTTCGATCAAGCCGAATCTGCTGGTTGCTGTCGGTATCTGTACGCACCTTGGATGTTCACCAAGTTCCAAGTTTCAGCATGGCCCTGCTGACGGCATGGCCACCGACTGGCTGGGCGGTTTTCTGTGCCCTTGTCACGGGTCAACCTTCGATTTTGCCGGCCGGGTGTTCAAGAACATGCCGGCACCGACCAACCTTGAAGTGCCGCCCTATACGTATCTCACGGATACACGCATCCTGATCGGCGAAGAAAAGAAGGAGGCGTAAGCGATGGGTTCGAATACCAGCTATGAGAAGTACAAGTCCGATGGGTCGCTCAAAGGCAACCTTCTTGAATGGTTTGACGCACGCTTCCCGGCAACGTCCATGTGGCGTGGCCACCTGTCCGAATATTACGCACCGAAGAATTTCAACTTCTGGTACTTCTTCGGTGGTCTGGCGATGCTGGTGTTGGTGATTCAGATTGTTACCGGAATTTTCCTGGTGATGTTCTACAAGCCGGATGCCTCGCTCAATGCCAGCGGTATTCCCGTGGCGTTTGCCAGTGTTGAATACATCATGCGTGATGTGCAGTGGGGTTGGCTGATCCGCTACATGCATTCGACGGGCGCTTCGGCTTTCTTTGTCGTGGTCTATCTGCATATGTTCCGTGGCATGCTGTACGGCTCTTATCGCAAGCCGCGCGAACTGATTTGGGTGTTTGGCACGCTGATCTTCCTGGTGCTGATGGCCGAGGCCTTCATGGGCTATCTGCTGCCCTGGGGGCAGATGTCGTTCTGGGGCGCGCAGGTGATCGTCAATCTGTTCTCCGCCATACCTCTGATCGGCGAACCGCTTTCAATCTGGATTCGCGGGGATTTCGTGATTGGCGATGCCACTCTCAACCGCTTCTTCTCTTTTCATGTGATTGCTGTTCCGCTGGCCTTGCTTGGCCTTGTGGCTGCACATATTTTGGCGCTGCATGAAGTGGGTTCAAATAACCCGGACGGTATCGAGATCAAGGACAAACTGGATGCGAACGGTATCCCGCTCGACGGCGTGCCTTTCCACCCGTACTACACGGTGAAGGACATTGTTGGTGCGGTGGTCTTCCTGATTGTATTTTTCGTGATCGTTTTCTTTGCACCGGAAGGCGGCGGCTACTTCCTGGAATACAACAATTTCTTCCCGGCTGATCCGCTCAAGACGCCACTGCATATCGCGCCGGTATGGTATTTCACGCCGTCCTATTCAATCCTGCGCTCCATGGTCTGGCCAATCTTCGGTCTTGATGCCAAGTTCTGGGGAGTTGTCGCGATGGGCGCTTCAGTAATGATTATCGGCTTTCTGCCCTGGCTGGATCGCAGCCCGGTCAAGTCGATCCGCTACCGTGGCCCGATATACAAAACCTTCCTGACGGCTTTCGTTGTTTCATTCCTGACGCTCGGTTATCTGGGTACGCAGCCGCCATCGCCGGTCAGCCAGTTGATTTCGCAGATTTGCAGCGTGATTTACTTTGCTTTCTTCCTGTTGATGCCCTGGTATTCGAAGATGGACAAGTGCAAACCCGTGCCGGAAAGGTTGACCTTCAAATGAAAGCGAAGATCATGAAGAGATTCCTGCTGGCACTCCTCTTTGTTCCGGTTCTGGCGCTTGCTTCCGGCGGTGTGCATCTCGACAAAGCGCCTGATGTACAGGGTGACCAGGCGGCGCTGCAAAATGGCGCAAAGCTCTTTGTTAACTATTGCCTGAACTGCCACAGCGTGAGTTTCGTGCGCTATAACCGCCTGACGGAACTGGGATTGACCGAGCAACAGGTCAGGGAAAATCTGATGTTCACTGCCGACAAGATCGGCGAGCCCATGCGTATAGCAGCGCGTCCGGCAGAGCAGAAACAGTGGTTTGGTGCAGCACCTCCCGATCTGTCGCTGGTGGCGCGTGCGCGTGCCTCTGGCGACGGGAGTGGTGCGGATTGGTTGTACACCTACATGCGCTCCTTCTATCGTGATGACCAGCGTCCGACCGGCTGGAACAATACCGTGTTCGCCAATGTGGGTATGCCGCACATCCTCTGGGAGTTGCAGGGGCAGCAGGTGCTGAATCACGAATCACACAAACTGGAACTTGCTGTTCCGGGGCAGATGTCAGCGGCCGAATTCGACAAACAGATTGCTGATCTGGTTGGCTTTCTGGTTTGGGCTGGAGAGCCGGGTGCCGGTTTCCGCAAGCAGTTGGGCTTTGGTGTTTTGTTCTTTCTAATTATTCTCTTTGGCTTGGCTTATGCGCTGAAGAAAGAGTACTGGAAAGACGTCAAATAGAATTGAGTAATTCCAACCCCAAACCGTCCGTGACTTTGTCGACGACGTCTTGCCGTGCCATAGCACTGTCTACGACTTGTCTTCGTGTCACGAACAGTTGGGAATGGAATTTGACTGTGTAGCCGCCTGTTTTTGGGGTACGGCATCGCCGGCGTAGCGCATCAAAGCGCCCATCGTCGCCCCGATGCCGGTTCGTTTTTTTGGGGTATTGATCATGATGAATCTTTATTCGGGCACAACCTGCCCGTTCAGCCAACGTTGCCGCATCGTTTTGTACGAAAAAGGCATGGATTTCCAGGTGATCGATGTCGATCTCTTCGCCAAACCCGAAGATATTGCCATCATCAACCCCTATGGCCGCGTGCCGGTGCTCGTTGAGCGTGATCTCATCCTGTATGAGCCGAACATCATCAATGAGTACATCGATGAGCGTTTCCCGCATCCGCAGCTGATGCCGGCTGATCCGATCATGCGTGCGCGGGCACGCCAGCTCCTGATCACCATGGAGCGGGAAGTTTTTGCTTACATTGAGCCGCTGGAAAAGAATCAAAAAACCGCTGACAAGGCGCGTCTGGTTATCCGCGAGCGTCTGAGCGAGATGGCACCGGTCTTCGTCAAGCAGAAGCACATGCTGGGCGAAGAGTTCTCGATGCTGGATGTGGCCATTGCTCCGCTCCTGTGGCGCCTTGATCACTATGGCATCGAGCTGCCGAAAGCTGCGGCACCCTTGATGAAATACGCCGAGCGGATTTTCAGCCGTCAGGGTTTCATTGACGCGCTGACGCCCTCTGAAAAGGCCATGCGCCGTTAATTCCATTTATTAACCAATCCTGTCTTTGTCGATTTGTTTCGGGAATGATCATGGAACTGCCGTCGACCAAGCCTTATCTGATCCGCGCCATTCACGAATGGTGCTGTGACAATGGGTTTACCCCCTACATTACCGTCGTCGCGGACGCGCGAGCGCGCGTGCCACGTGAATTTGTTAGAGACGGGCAGATTGTCCTGAACATCGGCTACGAGGCGACGGGGCACTTAAATATCGCCAATGATGGGATCTCTTTCCAGGCCCGTTTTGGTGGCGTGGCGCGCGATATTTCGATGCCCATCGGCAATGTTATCGCCATCTACGCCAAGGAAAACGGAGCGGGCATGGCTTTTGAGCCGGATAGTGATGGAGACGCCACTGAACCTTCAGGAAAGGGTGCGGGTGCTACGCCGGACTCAAATCAGGATAGTGACCCCGAGCCGCCACCTGCGCCGCCATCCGGGCGCCCCAAATTGCAGCGCATCAAGTAATCCAGCCCCGCCTTGATGCGCTGCCGTCTGGCGCTGCACCAAGATGAAGCGTTGCCCTGTTTGTCAAATGCCATATCCCAATTAAGTCATTGATTCCTATGCATGGCACACCTGTTGCTCAACAAGGCACAGGAGTGGGGCTCATGGCAAAGCAAATCAAAT
This sequence comes from Betaproteobacteria bacterium, assembly GCA_031403915.1. Taxonomy (GTDB): domain Bacteria; phylum Pseudomonadota; class Gammaproteobacteria; order Burkholderiales; family Rhodocyclaceae; genus Propionivibrio. Next base: position 4,372 of record JANNGP010000236.1, on the reverse strand, counting down.
CGACCTGTTGTTACTGCGGCGTAGGCTGCGGCATCTTGATCGATACTGAAAATGACAAGATTCTTGGTGTGCGGGGAGACCCGGATCACCCGGCCAATCTGGGTCGCCTATGCACCAAGGGTGCGACCTTGCACCTGACAACCCGACCGGACTACCGCCTGCTCTATCCGGAATTGCGCACAGTGCGCACTGAGTCCCGCCAGCGCGTGGCTTGGGATCAGGCGCTGGATCATGCGGCGACGCGTTTTTCCGAAACCATCAGCGAGCACGGCCCGGATAGCGTGGCCTTCTATATTTCAGGGCAACTCCTGACTGAAGACTACTACGTCTTCAACAAGCTGGCCAAAGGCCTGATTGGCACCAATAACGTCGATACCAACTCGCGCTTGTGCATGTCTTCGGCGGTTGCTGGCTACAAACAGACACTGGGTGCCGATGCTCCGCCCTGCAGTTACGAAGACATTGCTCTGGCGGATTGCCTGCTGATTGCCGGCGCCAATCCGGCGGTGGCACATCCCATCGTGTTTCGCCGTATCGAGGATGCCAGGGCGGCTAATCCCCAACTCAAAATTATCGTCGTTGACCCAAGGCGCAGCGAGACGGCCGCTATCGCCGATCTGCATCTGCCACTTAAGCCCGGCACGGACATCGCACTTTACAACGGCATGTTGCATGTCTTGCTGGCTGAAAACCGGATTGATCGCGATTACATCGCTGCGCACACCGAAGGGTTTGCGCAGCTTGAACAAATCGTCGCAACCTACACGCCCGCTGTTGTGGCGCAGACTTGCGCACTGGCCGAGGGCGATATCATTCAGGCCGCACGCTGGTTCGGCAACGCCGGTGCGGCGCTCTCGCTGTACTGTCAGGGGCTGAATCAGTCGGCACATGGCACGCACAACAATGCAGCCATTATTCACCTGCATTTGGCGACCGGCCAGATCGGCAAGCCGGGTGCCGGGCCGTTTTCACTGACCGGCCAGCCCAATGCCATGGGGGGCAGGGAAGTCGGTGGTTTGGCGAATCTTCTTTCAGCGCACCGTGATATGGCCAACCCGGCGCATCGTGATGAAGTGGCACGCCTGTGGGGTGTTCCCTCAGTGCCGGAAACGCCGGGCCGTGCTGCAGTCGAACTTTTCGCCGCCTTGAAAAGTGGTGAGATCAAGGCCGTGTGGATTGCATGTACCAATCCGGCACAATCAATGCCGGACCAGGGCGCGGTGCGAGCCGCGTTGCAAGCGGCCGATTTCGTTGTGTTGCAGGAGGCCTACGGCAACACCGATACGGCAGCCTATGCCGACCTTATGCTGCCTGCGACATCATGGGGTGAGAAGGAGGGTACGGTTACCAATTCCGAGCGGCGTATCACCCATATCAAACCAGCCGTAGCCGGTCCAGGGGAGGCGCGTCACGACTGGGTGATTGCCGTGGATTTCGCTCGGCGACTGGGAAGAAAGCTCGGCAATCCATTGCTTGAAAAACTGTTTCCCTACACTTGTGCTGAAGAAATTTTTAACGAGCATCGCGAAACGACACGAGGGCGTGATCTCGATATCACCGGCCTGAGCTACGCCGTGCTCGACTCGGCCGGTCCGCAGCAATGGCCATTCCCGGAAGGCGCGGCTTGCGGAAAAACTCGCCTATACGTCGATGGCATTTATCCAACGGCCAGTGGCCGTGCCCGTTTTGTCCATGTTGAGCATCAGTCGACGGCAGAGGAGGTCAGCGCGGCTTACCCGATGAGCCTGATTTCAGGGCGCATGCGTGATCAATGGCATGGCATGAGCCGTACCGGAACTGTCGCCCGTTTGTTCAATCTCGATGAAGAACCGGAAGTCTCCTTGCATTCCGGCGATATGCTCAAGCACGGCCTGGTTGATGATGATCTGGTACGTGTCAACAATTCGCGGGGTAGCATTATTGTGCGGGTTAAACCCTCTGAAAATCTGCTGCGCGGGCGCGCCTGGATGCCTATGCACTGGGGAAGCCAGTTCATGAACAGCGCCGGGGTCAATGCTTTGACGCTGTCGGCGACTGATCCGTACTCAAAGCAGCCGGAGCTCAAGCATGCCGCTGTGGCCATCGAGAAAGCCGATCTGCCCTGGCAAATGGTGGTACTGCGCAAGGCCGGAGAAGGCCAATTCGCTGCGCTTCCCTTGCTCGCCACCGCACGTTCCCTGTTGCCCGGATTCGACTACGCTTCAGTCGGGCTTTATGGCCGATCCGATCCGCTGGTTGTTTTCCGTGCAGCGATGCGCGAAGCACCGACGGAGGAAAAAATTCGTGAAATCGATCGTTTGTTCGGCCTCGATGATGAGGATTCAGCTATTGTTTATGTCGACAAGCAGCGGCAGATCAGCAAACGTGCGGTGGCGCCCGATGGCCGGTTGATCGGCGTGCGCCTGGCAGGTGAAACACTGGCCCAGTCATGGCTCAAGGATGTCATGGCCGATGATGCGCTGGATGCCGCATTGATTCGCTGGGCTGTGGCGCCGATTGGCAAGCCTCCAAGCAAACTGCCGGAGAAGAGCCGCGTTGTCTGCAAGTGTGCCGATATTACCGAAACTCAACTCAAGACCCGGTTTAGTCAGGGTGCAAGCCTTGCGCAACTGCAGGAAACGCTGAAATGTGGAACTTTCTGTGGCTCATGCCTGCCCGAGCTGAAGCAGATGGCATCCACCGTGTTGGCTGTCTGAGGATTGGAGAAGATATGAATTACGCACATTTTATACGCGAGATTGCGCGCGGTAGCGAAGGCGCGCGTGACATGTCCCTTGAAGAGGCGCAGCAGCTATACAGTGCCATGCTTGACGGCGGTGTGCCGGAGCTTGAGCTGGGTGCCATTGCGGTGGCTCTGCGCATGAAAGGTGAAACCGTTGACGAGATGATTGGTTTTCTGGCGGCTTGCAATGAACGGATCAACAGTCTGCTCCGTCCGCCGGGGCGCATTCGTCCGGTAGTTATCCCAACCTACAACGGAGCGCGCAAGGGCGTTAATCTCACACCTCTGCTGGCGCTTCTGTTGCGAAGGTTTGGTATCCCCGTCCTTGTTCATGGTTTGATCGAAGGCTATGGCCGCGTGACAACGGCACAGATCTTCCGCGAATTTGGCTTGATGCCGAGCGCCAGCAAATCCCAGGCACAACAAACGCTGGATGAAACCGGTCTGGCCTATGTGCCGCTCTCAGTCATTTCGCCCGGGCTGAGTAATCAACTGGCCATGCGCAGTCGCCTTGGTCTGCGTAACAGCGCGCATAGCCTGGTTAAAATGCTTGATCCGTTCAAGGGCGAGGGTTTGCTGCTGGCAGCGGCTACGCACCCCGATTATCTCGATATGATGCGTCAAGTTCTCAGCGCACTTGGCACGCATGCGCTGCTGCTGCGCGGTACTGAGGGCGAACCTTTTGCCAATCCCAAGCGTCGCCCGCGAATCGAGCATTTGCATGAAGGTGCCGGTGATATTCTCTTCGAAGCCGAACACGACAGTCTGAAAACATTGCCCCATTTACCTGAAGAATGTGATGCCAAGAGTACAGCCGACTGGATGCGGCCGGTTCTTGCGGGTGAGACAGCGTTGCCGCCGCCAATAGCCAATCAACTCGCCTGCTGCCTCTATGCCTGTGGTTATGCGGATGACTTCAATCAGGCCAAGGCTATCGTTGCTGTTGAAGGGGCCGGTCTAGCCGTTGCGTAGCTCTTGTGGTTCGTCAAGAAAATTTGCGGTTGGGGTCAGGTAGTCAAGCTGCCTGTATAATCTTCGGTTTTGGTGTCCCTGTTCTCACAACTCCTATGATGGTGTATTAAATGGAACTCATGCAGCTACTGGCTGATCCACAAGTATGGATTGCCTTTCTCACCCTGACAGCACTTGAGCTGGTGTTGGGTATCGATAACATTATCTTTATTTCGATTCTGGTCGACCGGTTGCCGCCGCAAGTCCGTGAGAAAGCGCGGAAGATCGGCCTGTTTTTCGCCATGTTCATGCGTATCGGCTTGTTGTTGCTCCTGTCGTGGATTGTCGATGCAACAGAGCCTTTGTTTACCCTGTTCGGCAAGGCGGCCTCGCCGCGTGATCTCATTTTGATTGGTGGCGGTCTTTTCCTGCTCTGGAAGAGTACCCAGGAGGTTCACCAGCTGCTTGAGGGAGCGGAGGAAAGCCATGCGAGTGTAGTGCATGCCACTTTCTCGTCGGTGATCATGCAGATCATCATCATCGACCTTGTCTTCTCGCTGGATTCCATCATTACCGCCGTTCTGGCGGCGGGAGGCGCAGAGCTCGTCGCGACCGGAAACCACGGCTCAACGCAAGATGATGTCGTCGCTTATCTCAAGACGCTCGGCATGACCGTGTTCGGCGCGCGCGATGACGACC
>JANNGP010000235.1:0-2551 GCA_031403915.1 Betaproteobacteria bacterium | reverse complement strand
AGGATCACCGCTTGCACTGCAGGTTGCCTTGTTGCGGCGTTGGATGCTTGTGCAAATTCCTCGATGGTGAAAGTTGTGCGCGCGCTCAGTTAGCTGTCCAAAGAATTCAGGCCCACCATTTGCCTCAGTTAAAACGGCTACAACACGTTCGGGATTCAGTAGCGATACGTACACAATGTCAGAAGACATCATCCCGCCATCCTTAAAGCAAACGCGCTTTACGTCGCTCCACATGAACGATTGATTCCACTCTTTTTCAAGTGGCTCCAAGGCTCGGATTCGCACCTCCAATTGGACGAACTCAACGAACATCATTTCCTTCAAAGGAATATTCCGATTCTTCCACCAATTTTTCAAACGCTTAAACATACCCGCCTCGATGACAGCTAACGACCAAGGTAAAAGGCGGCGCGCTTTTGCGCCGTCCAGCGACCGAAGGGAGCGTTTTTGACCGCCGTGTTAGAGGTCAATCGGTATGGGCTAAATACATAGGTAACAGTTTAGTCCAAGGACATAGGTAACAGTTTGATCACACTAACGGGTATCTCAAAGGAGGTACCCATGCCGTGGAGCCAAACATCACCTATGGACCAACGAACCCAATTCATCGCCGATTACCTGCGCGATTGCCAGAGCGTCGCCGATCTTTGCACGCTCTACGGCGTATCGCGCAAGACCGGCTACAAGTGGATCGACCGCTATCTTCATTTCGGCCCGGCCGGGCTGGACGAGCGCTCCTGCAAACCGCGCGCCTCGCCCAACCAGACCGATGGCGAGATCGTGACCGCGGTTCTGGAAGCGCGCCGGCATCACCCAACTTGGGGACCGAAGAAGCTGCTGGTGCTGCTGCACAAGGCGCACCCGCGCTGGGAGCTGCCCTCGCGCGCGACCATCGGCAACATCCTCAGCCGCCACGGCCTGGTGCCCGCGCAGCGATCGCGCCGGCGCATCGGCCACCCGGGCAAGCCGAGCACCGCGATCCTGGCACCCAACGACGTCTGGTGCGCCGACTTCAAGGGCCAGTTCAAGACCGGCGATGGCCGCTATTGCTATCCGCTGACCGTCACCGACGGCTACAGCCGCTACTTGCTCGGCTGTCAGGCGCTCGACTCGACCGCGGTGGCCGGTGCCAAACCGGTGTTTACCCGGCTGTTCCGGGAGTACGGCTTGCCGGTGCGGATTCGCTCCGACAACGGCGTGCCCTTTGCCACCACCACCCTGGCGCGGCTCTCGTCACTGTCGGCCTGGTGGATCCGGCTGGGGGTGATGCCGGAGTTGATCGAACCGGGCAAGCCGCAGCAGAACGGGCGGCATGAGCGCATGCACCGCACGCTCAAGGACGAGACTACCCGTCCGCCCGCCGGCAACCTGTCGGCCCAGCAGCGCAAGTTCAATGCCTTTCGCGAGGAGTTCAACCACGAACGACCGCATGAGGCACTCGACCAGCAGACCCCGGCCTCACAGTACCGGTCTTCATCGCGGGAAATGCCGGCGAAGCTTCCGCCGCTGGAATACCCGGATCGCTTTGAGCTTCGTTATGTGAGTGCCAATGGCGGCATCCGCTGGAACAAGGCTTGGGTGAACGTTTCCAGCGTTTGCATCGGCGAGTATGTCGGCTTCGAGGAAATCGACGACGGACTCTGGAACGTCTACTTCGGGCCGCTCAAGCTGGGCCGCTTCGACGAGCGGCATATGCGCATCGAGGATCAATATGGCAAACTGAAACGCACCAATCTGTAACCTAGGTCCTTAGACTGTTTTGTTACCTAGGTCCCTTGCCGCTCACCGGATCTTGCGTAGCTTGTCAGATCAGGTGATGCAAACCCCAACTGAGTAAACAGCACGTTGATAGACATGCAGAGAGCGTATAGGCCAAGTGGCCCTGTTGCGGTCATGCCAAAACCAACGAAGCAGCCAGAATTTATTACCAACGCTCCATCAGGACGTTCAGATTCTGGTGTGCTATTCAGCCTCTCTTGGAGCCCGTCTATTGTGGAGTGCCCCGTGTAACCAACTGCAATACAGGGGATCCTTTCAGGGGGACCATTTCCGAATGCCATCATGGCGTTCATTTGCCTTGATAGTGATTTGACTTTGCCCGTTGTCTCGCGAACTTGCGTCCATTGTGCGACCAAGTCTGATTTTACTTCTACCACTAGCGCCACTGACTCAGCTAGAAGTAATCGCTCCTCGGTGCCAGGCATAGGAAAGCTGGGAACGAATCCATACTCCACTGCGATGTCTACTTGGCCGGATATATTGGCCTGCGAGTCTGTGATTGCGCCGGTCGCGAAACGGCGGTGAGAAGGAAAGACTTTCTGCAGAAATTCGCGCAAAAATGTTTCACGCTCTGCGCCGATAGTTGCATTTGGCAGACTGCGGCCACCCTGATGCTGAGCAAGCAGTGCGCTCTGAATGCCGGTAAGACGTTGCAGCAGATAAGGATTGAGTGCCATTAGTTGGGATGCCTAACGCCCGAGATAACCAGCCCGCAAGCGGGTCTGGTTGATCGACGTGTTAGAACTCTCCCGGCGGCGCGTCATGTGACACC
>JANNGP010000234.1:0-4365 GCA_031403915.1 Betaproteobacteria bacterium | reverse complement strand
ACGAGAAACCGCCGAACGGCGCCAGCAGCAGGCCGGTCAAGCCGGTCCAGGTGATGAGCGGCGAGGCCGGGGTAGTGTAGCCGTTGGCGCGCAGGACGGCGATCCCCAGTCTTTTCCAACATGGTATGAGTCTGAACATTGGGTCGTGTTTCCAACGAGGTATGAGTCTGAGCGAGGGTAAAAGGATCGATCATTCGGGGCATGGTGATCGACATGAACGAGAAGAAGCTGGTCACGCTGGATCAGCTACGGGAATTTGTGGCGGCGACATCGGAGGTCGAATCTCAAGGATGCGGACAGGACGAAGAGCGCTACCGTCACATCGAAGCGGTGCTCAAGCGATTTGGCTATGGCCGGCTTGGGCGAGCGGACAAGGGGCTGGTGTTGCGCTACCTGGTGCGGACGACGGGCTATTCGAGGCAGCAACTGACGCGATTGGTCGCACGGTACAGACGTGTCGGCCAACTGACGAAAGCCTATCGAGCCCCGAAGCAAGGCTTTGTGCGCCGCTTCACCGAAGCCGATGTTGCCCTGCTGGCCGAAACCGACAGCCTGCACAGCACCCTGTCCGGCCCTGCGACGCGCTACCTTATGGCTCGGGCGCTGAGCGTCTATGGCGATACGCGTTATGCGCGGCTGGCCACGATTTCGGTCGGCCACCTGTACAACCTGCGCCAGCGGCGAGGCTACACCGAGCGCCGACGTGTGTTCACCAAGACCCGGCCAACGGGTGTTCCGATCGGCGAGCGCCGCGCTCCGGCCCCCGACGGCCGACCGGGCTTCATTCGCATCGATAGCGTGCACCAGGGCGATCAGGATGGCATCAAGGGGGTCTATCACATCAATGCCGTCGATTGCGTCACCCAGTGGGAGCTGATCGCCACCTGCGAGAAGATCAGCGAAGCCTATCTGCTGCCGGTCATCGACGCCTTGCTGGCCGGTTTCCCGTTTGGCATTCTTGGCTTCCATGCCGACAATGGATCGGAGTACATCAACCACAAGGTCGCCAGGATGCTCGACAAACTGGCCGCCGAATTCACCAAATCCCGACCACGTCATTCAAACGACAATGGGCTTGCCGAAACCAAGAACGGGGCGGTGGTCCGCAAACATCTGGGCTACGCCCATATCCCGCAACGCCATGCCGCCGAGGTGAATGCCTGGTGTGCCGAACACCTGAATCCGTATGTCAACTTCCACCGTCCCTGCCTGTTCGCAGAAAGCATCACGGACACCAAAGGCAAGACGCGCAAGCGTTATCCCTTGCGCCTGATCATGACACCCTTCGAGAAGCTGGCCAGCGTGCCGGAGGTGACCGCGTTCCTGCGCCCAAACATCACGCTCGACACCTTGCGTGCGACGGCGACCGCCGTGTCGGACAACGAGGCGGCGGAGCAGATGAATCAAGCTCGGCAACGACTTTTTATTTCCATCAACAAACGATCCAAAACCGCCGCTTGAACTTCATCCTCACAAAAAAAACAGCCAACCCAGTCTGTGGATTTGTGGACAATTCGCCGGCAAAAAACCGCCCGCGAACCGGGACGCTTGCCGTGGATAAGTCGCAAAGAACCGCGACTTATCCACCGCGCGCCCCTTTGCCCACAAGCTCCACAGACCACCTCGGTTTTGATATGCAATTCGAAAGTCAAAACCAAACGCTCAGACTCATACCTCTATTGGAATTGACTCACGCCACCAGATTCAACTCTAAGAAGCCCAACGTAGAGCTAACCGGCGCTGCGCGGCTTTATCGCGCAGCGTCCAGCGACTGAAAGGAGCGAGGTTGAGCGCCGGGTTAGAGGTTGTCTTTAGCGCCACGGGCTCAGCCTTGATATCGTTTTTGAACTTACATTAACTTTGAAGTACCAATCTTGCCAGCCGTTAATGCTGAACTTTGGGTCAAAGGATACAACCGGACATAGCCCGTGAACTGCATGCTCTGCAAAGAGATAGAACGCGCCATTTTCAGGTGGGGGAAAAGTGCAAACACTACGACCTTCAGTATCAAAGATTTCGAGTAATGACCCGTCGTCTCGAATTGTCGCCCGATATCCTCCTGAAATTTCAGCGTCCACAGCCACGACCTCTAACGTAGAGCTAACCGGCGCTGCGCGGCTTTATCGCGCAGCGTCCAGCGACCGAAGGGAGCGAGGTTGAGCGCAATGTTAGACATACGGCAGGCCGGCGAGTGCAAGCAGTTCTTTGCGATCTTGTTTGTCAAGCCAGATCAAAAAACCACTATCAACAACTCGAAGCCTTAAATTGGTTTGGTCATAGTCAAGGATAATCGGCTTTATTTCTTTCTTGACTTGAAGTGCGGCAGTTGATTGGAGTGCCTGCGTTACGTTTCCGGGATTCAAATCTCTTTTTGATGGATGGTTGGCCTCCAGAATTTCTCGAATTTTGCTGTACTTAAGACCCGCACGTAGATCGTTGATGCTCGAAGTCAGAACGGGAAATAGTAACCATTTGTGCATTTCTAGTGCAGTGGTTTGAAAACCTTCCGAGAATTGAGTTATAAAGTGGCCCCCTGAGTCAAGACAGTAATGCGGTTAGTTTAAGCTGTACATTCGACTTCACTCGCAGCTGGACGGCGCTGCCCCGGTTTTGCTTCTGACGTTGCTGTTGATTTTGACGTTGCTGTTGCTTCTGCACTTGCCTTTGCGGTGGAGGACTCCCCTGTGGAGCGTAGCGGAACCGGGGTGTCCTCCACCGCGCCGCCAAATTTATCCACGATCATCGCGCCGCCACCGGTGGCGCTTCGATACACGACATCGGGCGTTTTGTTCGCCAAGGATTGGTGCGGACGCTCGCCGTTGTAGAAGGCAAAGTAGTCCGCCAGGCCGAGCAACAACTCGCCCATCGAGGCGTAGCCCTTCAGATACACGTCCTCATGCTTGACGCTGCGCCAGAGCCGTTCGACGAAGATGTTATCGAACGCACGCCCCCGGCCATCCATGCTGATCGTCACGCCTTCTCGTTTCAGTACATCAGTGAACGCCGCACTGGTGAACTGCGAGCCCTGGTCGCTGTTGAAGATTTCGGGCGTGCCGTGGTGGCGCAAGGCGTCTTCCAGGCAATCGATACAGAACACCGCTTCCATGCTGTTGCTGATTCGCCAGCTGAGTACCCGGCGCGAGTACCAGTCGATGATCGCGACCAGGTAGGCAAAGCCGCGCGGCAGCCGGATGTAGGTGATATCGGTACTCCAGACTTGGTTTGGCCGGACCACGGCCACACCGCGCAGCAGGTAGGGATAGATTTTGTGCTCCGGGTGCGGTCGACTAGTGTTCGGCCCCGGCGCCATCCCGGCCAGCCCCAGCTGTCGCATCAGGCGCTGCACCCGCTTGCGATTGACGCGGTGGCCCACCTTCTTGAGGAAGATCACCATCTTGCGGCTGCCGTAGAACGGACGCCGGGTGTATTCCTCGTCAATCAGGCCGCCAAGCAGCAGATCGTTTTCGTCGACCGGCCTGAGCTTTTGCTGTGCATAGACGGTGGCGCGTGAGACGCCGGCCAGAACGCATTGCCGGACAATGGCCACCGCATCCCCGCCGTCGATCCACCCGTGCCGGATCACGGCAGGCTGATCCCGGACTTTTTTTTGAGCCAGTCCAGTTCCATCTTCAACTTGCCGATCTCGCTGTACAGCAGTTCCGGCTCTCGATGCGCGGCTACCGGCTTGGGGCCCCGCTTGCCTTCAAACAAGGTGCTGGCTTGTTCCTGGATTTCCTTCTTCCACTGCCCGACCTGGACTGGATGAACCCCGTACTCCTGGCCGATCTCGTTGATCGTCTTGACCCCGCGCAGCGCTTCCAGACCGACTTTGGCCTTGAACTCCGGGCTGTGATACTTTCTCGTCTTCGCTTCTCTCATTACGGCTTACCCCTTATGACAGCGTCCAGCTTAAACCACTGTCTTGTAATCGGGGACCACTATATGGGGATAAGGCCCCCAGCTATAGAAAGGTCGGTACGGGACGCAATGAAGGTACCGTTGTTTCTGGGAAAGAGACCGCGCAGGAACAAGCCAACCACATCGAAACCAACCTAACCATCTCACAACAGAAGGACTGAGAATGGCAAAGAGCACCTTATACCAGACGATCGTTGTTGAAAGTTTTCGGCCTGATTCAACTAGTGGCCGGCATGGAAAAGTGCATATGAGGCCTGCTGCAGGGCAAATTTATCCGCAGACTCTTTTTGTTGAATGTGGGCGGCAGTTGCTACGTGACTATCCTGTGGGAACCAAATCCTTGGGGATAGTCGGGGCAATATCATCCACCTGGGCGAGCGCGATTGCTCGATTCAGCGCCGGAACCAGAAGATTGTCGAGGAAACGCCTTCCCCATTCATTGAGAAC
>JANNGP010000233.1:0-2894 GCA_031403915.1 Betaproteobacteria bacterium | reverse complement strand
ACTCCAGGCGTTTGCCATGCGTGCGCGGAATAGTATTTCCGTTCATGCACGAACCAGTCTGGGCAAACACTCAGGGGGTTGTGAGTCGGGCGAGGCGAGAATGCCAAGCCACATCGGACGTGCGCCAAGACTGATGAATGGCGCGACGAGGAAGGCGCATAGTATCACGACAGCAGCATGCCTTGGGCACATCTTGTGCTGTGCAGTGACCGTGGGGCAGATTCTTGCTGGGGTATAATGCTGCTTTGCAACAATTAATGTGGCGCAGGGCGTGCGCTACGACTGATTTGCCAATGGAGAAGTCTGCGTGCCCGATTTGGTTCGTCTGATCAAGAAATACCCGAATCGCCGTCTTTACGACACCAAGACGAGTGCCTATATCACCTTGTCTGATGTGAAGGGCTTTGTCCTTGCTCTTGAGAGCTTCAAGGTGGTGGACGCAAAGTCGGGGGAGGATCTGACGCGCACTATTCTTCTGCAGATCATAGTCGAAGAGGAAACGGCGGGTGTTCCCTTGTTTACGCCGGAGCTGCTGACCCAGATGATCCGGTTTTACGGCCATGCCATGCAGGGCATGCTGGGGAAATATCTGGAAACCAACATCAAGTCGTTTTCGGATTTCCAGAAGAAACTTCAGGAACAGTCCCCGTCGCTCTATGGCGAGAACAACGGCCAGATGCCCGGCTTTGTTGCCGCTGATGTGAAGACCTCAACCCGTACCGGCAAGTAAGTCGGCTTACCCTTTTTTAAAGATTATCCTGTGACTGTTAAAACCAGCCCGCCGCCCAAGGTCGGCTTTGTCTCCCTCGGGTGCCCGAAGGCGCTTGTTGATTCCGAACAAATTCTCACCAGGCTGCGCGCCGAGGGCTACCTCATTTCGCCGTCGTATGAAGGTGCCGATCTGGTGGTCGTCAATACTTGCGGCTTCATAGACGCCGCCGTTGAAGAGTCGCTTGAGGCCATTGGCGAAGCGCTTGCGGCCAACGGCAAGGTCATCGTTACCGGGTGTCTGGGTGCCAAGGGCGATATCGTCAAGAACACGCATCCCAAGGTGCTGGCGATTACCGGCCCGCACGCGGCAGATGAAGTCTTGCAGCATGTGCATGCGCATCTGCCGCAGCCGCACGATCCCTACACCAGTCTGGTGCCGCCGCAGGGTGTCAAACTGACCCCGCAGCACTTTGCCTATCTAAAGATTTCCGAAGGCTGCAATCACAGTTGTACCTTCTGCATCATTCCGTCGCTGCGCGGACCGTTGGTCAGTCGGCCGATCGGTGACGTGCTACAGGAAGCGAAGTATCTGGCCGAAGCCGGCGTGCGCGAACTGCTGGTCATCTCGCAGGACACCAGCGCCTACGGCGTTGACGTCAAATACCGTACCGGATTTTTCGGTGGTCGGCCGGTCAAAACGCGTTTGAAAGAGTTGTGTGAAGCGCTGGCCGAGTTTGGCATCTGGGTGCGTATGCACTATGTTTACCCGTATCCCAGCGTCGATGATCTGCTGCCGTTGATGGCGGAAGGAAAAATCCTGCCGTACCTGGATGTGCCTTTCCAGCACGCCAATTCGCGCATTCTAAAAGCCATGAAACGTCCGGCCTCCGCCGAGAATAATCTGGAGCGCATCAAGGCTTGGCGGGCCGTGTGTCCAGAGATCACGATTCGCTCGACGTTCATTGCCGGTTTCCCCGGCGAAACGGAAGCCGAGTTCGAGGAACTGCTCGAATTCATCGAAGAAGCTCGACTCGACCGGGTAGGCTGCTTTGCCTACTCACCGGTCGAAGGTGCAACGGCCAATGCCTTGCCCGGCGCGGTGCCGGACGCCGTGCGAGAAGAACGGCGGCGTCGCCTGATGGACGTGCAGGAAGATATTTCTGCTGAATTGTTGGCCGCCAAGATCGGGCGTGAGATCACCGTTCTGGTCGACGAAGTCGATGACGAAGGAACGATTGCCCGCTCCTCGGCCGATGCCCCGGAAATCGACGGGCTGGTGTTTGTCAATGATTTCTTCGATGCCGAGTCGGGCGACTTCTTGAGTGTGAAGGTGGTCGATGCCGACGAGCATGATCTATATGCAGAGGTTGTAACGAGATAACCACGAAGTACACGAAGATCACGAAGAAAATCAGAAAAACTGAAATTTTCACAATGCAGGGAACGAGGCGGTTTGAGTATTATTGATTGGTTTTCCTTCGTGTCCTTCGTGCTCTTCGTGGTTAATTGTTTTTCGAATCTAAGGTGTCATACATGAATCTGATCGAGCAACTCGTTGCCATCGTTGGCACCGATAACGTTCTAACCGCCGCATCCGATATGGAGCCGTATCTCGGAGACTGGCGCGGGCGTTATCACGGTGCTGCGCGTTGCGTGGTGCGTCCGGCAACGACGGAAGAGGTTTCAGCCGTGGTGCGCGCCTGCGTGCAGGCCGGCGTGGCGATGGTGCCGCAGGGCGGCAATACCAGCCATTGTGGTGCGAGTATTCCAGATAACAGCGGTGAAGCCGTGCTGGTCAGTCTGTCGCGCCTGAACCGGATTCGCGCCATTGATGTCGCCAATAACACGATTACCGTTGAAGCCGGTTGCGTGCTGCAAACCGTGCAGGAAAAAGCATTCGAGGCCGGGCGCTTGTTTCCGCTCTCGCTGGCGGCCGAAGGCAGTTGCCAGATCGGCGGTAATTTGTCGACAAATGCCGGTGGCGTGCAAGTGCTGCGTTATGGCAATACCCGCGAACTGACGCTCGGGCTGGAAGTGGTGTTGCCCAATGGTGAGGTGTGGAGCGGCTTGCGCGGTTTGCGCAAGGACAATACCGGCTACGACCTCAAACAGCTTTTCATCGGCGCGGAAGGTACGCTGGGCATTATTACTGCCGCCGTTCTGAAACTCTTTCCACTACCGCA
>JANNGP010000232.1:0-26037 GCA_031403915.1 Betaproteobacteria bacterium | reverse complement strand
GCCATGTTCATGCGTATCGGCTTGTTGTTGCTCCTGTCGTGGATTGTCGATGCAACAGAGCCTTTGTTCACCCTGTTTGACAAGGCTGCCTCGCCGCGAGACCTGATTTTGATTGGTGGCGGTCTTTTCCTGCTCTGGAAGAGTACCCAGGAGGTTCACCAGCTTCTTGAGGGAGCGGAGGAAAGCCATGCGAGTGTAGTGCATGCCACTTTCTCGTCGGTGATCATGCAGATCATCATCATCGACCTTGTCTTCTCGCTGGATTCCATCATTACCGCCGTTGGCATGGTGGATAATGTTGAAGTGATGATTGCGGCTGTTATCGTCTCTGTTGGCTTGATGATGGTCTTCGCAAACGCTATTGGGGCGTTTGTTTCCAGCCATCCGACGATCAAAATGCTGGCGCTTTCATTTCTGCTGCTGGTGGGCATGGCACTTGTGGCTGAAGGTTTTGGGCACCATGTGCCGAAGGGTTACATTTACTTCGCCATGGCATTTTCGCTTGGGGTCGAGATGCTCAATCTGCGTTTGCGCAAGCGTTCAGACCCGGTTCGTTTTCACGAGCCTTATGAGCGCAGGAAAACGGATTGATCATCGCCGAACAGGACGATTTTTGATTGTATAAATGGACGTAGCGCTACTCGGTTTTCTGATTCTGCTTAACGGCATTCTTGCCATGTCGGAGATTGCTGTTATCTCCGCACGCAAGTCACGCCTGCAAAAACTGTCGGACGACGGGAGTCCTGGAGCGCAGTCGGCGCTGGAACTAAGCAACAACCCTTCCGGATTCCTTTCCACCATCCAGGTAGGCATTACAACGGTAGGTATTCTAAGCGGCGCAATCGGTGAAAATGCATTAGCAGACCCGCTGACCCGCTGGTTGTCGGAATTCACCCTGATAGCGCCGTATGCCAGAGGTGTGGCGCTTACTCTAGTGGTTGTCAGCTTGACCTATTTCTCGGTTGTGATCGGGGAACTGGTGCCAAAACGTCTCGGACTGTTGGCGCCGGAAGCCATTGCTGCGCTGATTTCAGCGCCGATGAACATGTTGACGCGCATGACCCGACCCCTGGTTTGGTTGCTGTCATCGTCTTCCTCTTTGGTTTTGCAGCTGATTGGTGCGCGCCATCGAGGTGATCCGTCGGTGACTAACGACGAGATCAATGTGCTGATGGAGCAGGGTGCCGAGGCCGGCGTGTTCCACGAGAGTGAGCAGGTCATCGTTTCCAATGTGTTGCGCCTGGACGAGCAGCGCATCGGTGCGATCATGACGCACCGCAACGATATCTATGTGCTCGATCTTGACTGCCCTGAAGCCGAGATTCGGGGCTGTCTTGCCGAAAGCCCGTTCACGCGCATTGTCGTATGCCGTGGCGGACTGGATCATATTGTCGGCATATTACGTACCGCTGATTTGCTAAAACTGGCGCTGGCTGGCGAGACACTCGATGTTGAGCGTTTTCTGCGTCCGCCACTCTTTGTTCCTGAAGGTGTGACCACAACGCATTTGCTGGAGAGTTTTCGCAAGGCACGCCAGCAGTGTGCCCTTATTGTTGATGAGTATGGCGAACTGCAAGGGCTGGTGACGCTGACTGATGTTCTCACGTCAATCGTTGGCGAACTGCCATCCTCTGACGTTGCTGAAAATAGAGATATCGTTGAGCGAGCCGATGGCTCGTGGCTGGTCGATGGGGGTGTGGCGATTGAACGCCTGAAACTGGAAATCGGCATCGAAGACGATCTGCCGGGTGAAGATGAGAATGCATTCAACACGCTGGGTGGATTGGTGATGTACGTTCTCGGCCGGATTCCGATGGTGACGGATCGATTTGAGGTAGCGGGTTGTTCATTCGAAGTGGTTGATATGGACAAGAATCGTGTCGACAAGGTGTTGCTGGCAAAGCTCCCGCCACCGCTTGACGGCACAAGCGACGTAGCTGGCAAGTAACGCCACTTTTGGGGGTTTCATGGAACCGCATATTCTGGATGTTTCCCGGGTTATTCAACTCGCCGTGGCACCGGTGTTTCTCCTGACCGCCATATCCACCATGATCAACGCGATGAATGCCCGGCTCGGGCGCATCGTTGACCGGCGGCGTTTAGTGCAGGATCGTCTCAAGGAAATGAACGAAGCAGAGGCAGAAAAATCATTGCTGGAATTGCGTGCGCTGGAATACCGCAGTCATTTGGCCTATCTGGGAATTCTGTTCTCGGTACTGGCGGCGTTTCTGGTTTGTCTGGTGGTGGCTGGTGCCTTTGTTGGAGCACTGATTTCAGTGGATCTGGCGAAAACCGTTGCTATCACCTTCATTCTTGCCATGTGCTCCATGATTGTTTCTCTCGGCATGTTTCTGCGGGAAGTATATCTTGGCGTCAGTTCCGGCGCGCATATCAACCGTTGAGTCGTGCACCTGGGCGCGCACCTGGCGACGCCTGAACTAAAATCATTTTTTCATGGGCGGGAAAATCATGCTGGAGCGTTATTTCAAACTTGCTGCACACGGCACCAGTGTGCGTACCGAGGTAATGGCCGGCGTGACGACCTTTCTCACCATGGCCTACATCATCTTCGTCAACCCGGATATTCTCTCCGCCGCGGGGATGCCCAAGGAATCGGTTTTTGTCGCCACCTGTCTGGCTGCCGCGCTGGGTTCGGCGATTATGGGGCTGTATGCCAATTATCCGATCGCGCTGGCGCCGGGCATGGGGCTCAATGCCTATTTTGCCTTCGCGGTTGTGCAGGGCATGGGCTTTACCTGGCAGGCCGCGCTTGGTGCGGTATTTATCTCCGGGGTGCTGTTTGTCATTGTCAGTCTGTTCCGCATCCGGGAAGCCATAGTCAACTCGATTCCGCGTTCGCTCAAGTTCGCCATTTCGGCCGGCATCGGCTTGTTTTTGGCCATTATCGGACTCATGAACGCCGGCATCATCGCCGCCCATCCGGCGACCTTGCTGACACTCGGCGATCTGCACAAGCCGGGCGCACTGCTGGCTATCGCTGGCTTTATCCTGATCGTTGCATTGGAGCAGCGCAAGGTGCCGGGCGCCATCATCATCAGCATTCTGTCGGTCACCGTGGCGTCCATCCTGCTCGGCTATTCGCCGTTTGGCGGTGTGCTGGCCATGCCGCCCTCCATAACGCCGACCTTCATGCAGATGGACATTGCCGGTGCGCTCAATGCGGGCTTGCTCACCGTGGTGCTGACCTTCTTTATGGTCGAACTGTTTGATGCGTCGGGTACGCTGATCGGGGTGTGTCACCGTGCCGGTCTGCTCGATGCCGACGGCAAACTGCCACGCCTGAAGCGTGCTCTTCTGGCCGATTCCGGCGCAATCGTGGCGGGAGCGATGCTGGGTACGTCTTCGACCACCGCCTACATTGAATCGGCTGCCGGAACCTCAGTGGGCGGTCGAACCGGGCTAACGGCGGTGGTTGTCGCTCTGCTGTTTCTCGCCGCACTGGTTTTTGCCCCGCTGGCCGGATCGGTGCCGGCCTTTGCCACTGCGCCGGCACTTTGCTACGTGGCGGTGCTGATGGTTCGCGGCCTGGCAGAAATCGATTGGGACGATCTCACCGAAGCTGCGCCGGCTGTTATTACCGCGATCAGCATGCCGTTTACGTTTTCGATTGCCCACGGCATCGCTTTCGGATTCATTACCTATGCTTCAACCAAGTTGCTGGCGGGTCGTGCACGTGATTTGTCACCGACGGTAGCGGTGATTGCAGTTCTTTTTGTTCTCAAATTCGCGTTTTTGTAAGGGGTTTCCGGATTTTTCTGTGGCGACTACCTGACTACCTGGTATCGCCCATTGTCGCTCTTCGTCTTCCAACAAAAACGATTCCCATTCCTGCGCGACGCAGGCAAACACGAATGGCAAGGTTTTTCAGCATTGGGCTTTGCGTTTGCGCAAGCCGGCAACTTCAGCGAATAACCGCCCTTCTGCGAAAAATATGACCCGCGGGGCTAGTCTCGACCGTCATTGCCGTTTATGATCGGTTTTCATCTCCAATGGGGTCAAGCATGCGCAGATTGCTTCTTCCTATCATTTGGGCGGCCACGCTGGTCTTGGGCACGCTCATTCTGGCGGCCTGCAATCGCGCACCGGACAAGTCGGCAGCCCAAGCGCCGAAAACAGCGGTAACCTTTCTTCATTACTTCACTGATTCCTTGAGCGGCGGCGTGGACGAGATGGCGCAGGCATTCAACAGCCAGAATCCACGTTACGATCTGAAAGCGGTCTCGCTGGATCATGAGGCTTTCAAGACCAGCATCCAAGACACGCTGAAATCCGGCAACCCGCCTGATCTCTACTCCTACTGGGCCGGCGCGCGAACCGCCTCGCTCGTCGACTACCTCGAACCGATTGACGACATCTGGCAGCAGGCTGATCTGGATGCACGCTTTTCGCCGTTGGTCACCAAAGCAGCCAGCGAATACAACGGAAAGAAGTACTTCATACCGCTGACGCAGCATTACGTCGGCTTCTTCTACAACAAACGCGTATTCGACCGCTTTCATCTGAAGTCGCCGAAAACGTGGGAGGAATTTCTCGCTGTATGCGCAACGCTCAAATCCGGCGGGGTAACGCCAATAGCCCTTGGCGCACGGGACAAATGGCCGGCGCAATTCTGGTTTGATTTTCTGTTACTGCGCAGCGCACCCTACGAATTCCGCCAGAAGCTGATGGACGGCACCGCCCGGTTTGATGATCCGCTGGTCAGTAAAGTTTTTGCCCGCTGGAAAACGCTGATCGACAAGGGCTACTTCAACAGCAAAACGCACCCCAATGATCTTGCCTGGGATACCGGCGCCAATGAAATGGTGTTCAAGGGCGAAGCCGCGATGACCCTCATGGGCACCTGGAGTATCGGCTATTTCACCAACGAGGCACACAAGTGGCAGGCCGGGAAGGATTTTGACTTCTTTTCATTTCCGGTCATCGACCCGGCAATACCTACCGTTGCGATGGGCCCCATTGACGGCCTGATCATGCCGAAGCGGGCGACCAACCGCGCCGGCGCCCGGGAAGCCATGGTCTATTTTTCCGGCACCGAAGCGCAACAGGCATTCAGCCAGGGCTCCGGGGCGCTCGCCCCGAATATTCAGGTTCCCGCTGTCGCCTACAGCAGCATTCAGCGCCGTATTCGCGAAGAAACAGCCAACCACCAGCTTGTCTTCGCCTTTGATTTGGCCACACCACCCAGTGTTGCCGAAGCCGGACTGAATGCCTTTTCAGAGTTCCTTGCTTTTCCTGCGGCCTACCCGCAAATTGTCCGCAAACTGGCGGATGACACCAGCATCCGTTTTAAGATCGAAAAACAGGGGCGCCCATAGTCTATGCAGCCTATGCAGGTACTCGCCCGGCTCAAGCTTCGCGAAAAAATCAATCTGAGCTTTGGCGGATTGATCCTGTTGGTCGCATTCAGCGCCGTGATCGGCGTTTTCACTGCATACTCAATCTCCCGTCAAATTGAAGAACAGGCAAGAATCTCACAGGTTGTAGAAGACATCCTTCGTGTGCGCGACACCACCGAACGATTCATTAAAGAAAACTCCCGGGAAGCCGCACAACAGACCTTCCTCAAACTCGAGCTAGCCCGACAGCAGATTGAAGCTGCCCGCACAGACAATGCGCGACTGAACTCCCTGCTGCCGCTACTCGATCACTATCGTCTGAATTTCCAGAAATTCGTAGTCCAGACCGACCAGAAAGCGGCGCTGGAAAGCCGTGCGCTTGTTCTAGGCCGTCGCATCCTGATCGATCTGAAGGACGCCCGGACTCGCCGCGCCGCCAGCTTCGACCGCGCCGCATTTGATGCCATGGTCGAGCAAATTCTTGACCTTCAGTGGCAAGGGAAGGAGCTGCGCTCTCGCGCGGCGCAACCCTCACCCGAATACCTTGACAACATCCGGGCAACGCTCGCCAAGTTACGTGAACCGGCACAACGCGGAACACAAGACGTAGAAGCGCAGCGGCTGCTGTACCGCATTCTTCAAGATGCCTCCGACTACACGACCAGTTTCGAATCATTCCTGCGTTATCAAGCGCTCAGGGACAGCACCGAGCAAACCCTGACGGGCACTTCCAACGCGCTCGAAGCTGTCGCGTGGGAGATCAGCGACGAAGCCCGGCAGACCATTCAGCAGCGCATCCCGATCTCCATCACCTTGATGCTCGCCGCCTTCTTGGCCAATATCATTGCGGCAATCTATCTTTCCCGCATACTGGGCAGCGAGATTCTTAAACCCATCCGCAATCTCTTGAGCACCACGCAAGCTATCACCGGCGGCCGGCTTGATGAGCGCGCAGCGGTCGTCACCAACGACGAAATCGGCGAACTGGCGACATCGTTCAACCAAATGACCGACCGCTTGCACGGGCTCAATGAAGTGCTGGAACAGCGGGTGAGCGAGCGGACACAACAACTGGCTGAGACAAACCGCTCGCTTGAGAATGAAATCATCGTCCGCAAAGAGGCCGAAGCCGCCATCACCGAAAGCGAACGCAACCTGCGCACCATCATCGATCTCGTGCCCCATTTCATCTTTGCAAAGAATATTGAGGGCCAGTTCATTCTGGCCAATCAGGCAATTGCCAAAGCCTATGGGACAACCTCCGAAGCATTGATCGGTAAGACCGATCGCGACTTCAATCACGGTGAAGAACAGGTTGCCCAGTTCCTGGCGGACGATCAGGAGGTGATCCGGTCAGGCAAGCAGAAGTGGATTTCCGAAGAGGAAATCACGGATGCCGAGGGCCAGACCCGCTATCTGCAAACAACGAAGATTCCCTACGACTCAGACCATCGCGGGGTGCTGTCCTCCGTGCTTGGCGTTGCTGTCGATATCACCGAACGGAAAAGACACCAGAAGCAACTTGAGCATATCGCTCACTTCGACGCATTGACCGAAATGCCAAACCGGGTGCTCCTGTCCGACCGCCTCAACCAAGCCATTGCGCAATCAGACCGGCATGGCAGCCTGCTGGCCGTGGCCTATCTTGACCTTGATGGATTCAAGGCCGTCAACGACAAACACGGCCATAGCATCGGGGATAAATTTCTGTCACTACTGGCCGGCCGCATGAAGCTTGCGCTTCGCGAAGGTGATACGCTTGCCCGCCTGGGTGGTGACGAGTTTGTTGCCGTTCTCCTTGACCTTCAGGTCCCTGAATCGAGCGCGCCCATCCTCGAACGCCTGTTGGCATCCGCCGCCGAGCCGGTGATCATCAACGGGCTTGAGTTGCGGGTGTCTGCCAGCCTTGGCGTCACCTACTACCCGCAAGCCGAGGCCGTGGATGCGGACCAACTGATGCGTCAGGCAGATCAAGCCATGTATCTTGCCAAACAGGCCGGCAAAAATCGCTACCACATCTTCGACGCCGATCACGACCGCACCGTGCGCGGACACCATGAAAGCCTTGAGCGTATCCGGTTGGCGCTCAACAAACGTGAATTCGTTCTCTACTATCAACCGAAGGTGAACATGCGCACCGGCGAGGTTATCGGTGCTGAAGCGCTTATCCGGTGGCAGCATCCGGAACGCGGCCTGCTGCCGCCTGCGGCTTTTCTGCAGACCATTGAAAACCACCACCTGTCGATCGACGTTGGCGAATGGGTGCTCGAAACTGCCCTCTTGCAAATTGAGGCTTGGCGGCGCTCGGGATTGATGCTCCCGGTCAGCATCAACATTGACTCCCCGCAGTTTGGCCAACCTGACTTCATGGACAAGCTTCGCCAGAGCCTTGCTAGGCACTCCGATATTCAGGCCGGCGATCTTGAACTTGAGGTGCTTGAAACCAGCGCACTGGCGGATATCGGGCAGCTCTCCGAGCTTATGCTCGCCTGCCGCGAAATTGGGGTGGGATTCGCGCTCGACGATTTCGGCACGGGCTATTCCTCGCTCACCTACCTTAAGCGTTTGCCGGCAAACCTGCTGAAAGTTGACCAAAGCTTTATCCGCGACATCCTTGACGATTCGGAGGATCTCGCCATCCTTCAAGGCGTATTGGGATTATCGATTGCCTTCCGGCGCCAGGTTATTGCCGAAGGGGTCGAAACCATTGCGCAGGGAGAACTGCTCCTTCAGATGGGTTGCGAGTTGGGCCAGGGCTACGCCATAGCGCACCCCATGCCGGCGGCGGAGATCCCCGATTGGGTTGAAGGATGGAAGCCGCCACTACTTTGGGCAAACCAGCCCCCGCTCAGCGGGGACAAACAGCCGGTGCTGTTTGCCATGGTCGAACACCGTGCCTGGGTTGCCGCCCTAGGAACTTATCTCGTCGACATGAACCACGGCACGCCACCGCCGATTGACAGCCACCAGTGCCGCTTCGGTCTGTGGTTGGACAGGGAAGGCACCGCGCGCTACCAAAGCCACCCTGCCTTTGAGCGCATCGTAACCCTGCACGAATCAATCCATCAGCAGGGCGAGGCTCTGATTAGGCTTAAACTGCTTGAACCGCAGCTTGCCGAGTTTAAGGGGATGCACGAAGTACAGGCACTTCGCGATGAACTGCTCAAACACCTTCAAAAACTCATCGACTGAACGAAAAGAAAACCATTGCAGCGCCAGAAGGCGCATGGATATTGCCTCACAAGCAAACGACCTACGTAGACCGCCATTCCATAAGCCTTCCAGCGATACGCGCAAAACAAAAAAGCCCGCATCCTGCGATACGAGCTTTTCAGCGACTTTCCCGATGAATGAATCAGGCCGTGGTATTGACCCGCGTTCCGACAAGCTGCCCGTTGGTATGGACCGTCGGCCGGTTTCTATCAGCGTTCTTTCACATGCATGCACCGAAGTGGTTGCGTTTGCCGCCCCGGAACTGTGCCAGAGCGCACTACGCTGGTGCGTATGTGATAAATCAGCAATCGATGTAATGTATTAAACCAAAGTAAAACAGTCGGTTATTGGTTCTGGCACGGCGATTGCAGTAGAGCGTTCAGTGAAACGTATTTACTGGAGTCGAGAACATGCAAAAACAAAAATTGGTGATGGTTGGCAACGGCATGGCGGGTGTGCGTACGCTGGAAGAGTTGCTGAAGATTTCGCCTGATCAATATGACATCACCGTTTTCGGTGCTGAGCCCCACCCCAACTACAACCGCATTCTGCTGTCGCCGGTATTGGCCGGGGAAATGATGGTGCAGGAGATCGTTCTCAACGACCACGCCTGGTATGCCGACAACGGCATCAAACTGCATCTCGGTAAAAAAGTATCGAAGATCGATCGTGTGAAACGCAAGGTGATCGCAGAGGACGGTACGGAAGAATCCTACGACCGCCTGTTGCTGGCGACGGGGTCCAATCCCTTCATGCTGCCGGTGCCGGGCAACGAACTGCCAGGGGTCATTGCCTATCGTGACATCAAGGATACGGACGAAATGATCGAGGCCGCGAAGTTGTACAGCCATGCGGTGGTGATCGGTGGCGGTCTGCTTGGTCTGGAAGCGGCTAATGGGCTGAAGCAGCGCGGTATGGATGTGACGGTAGTGCACGTCGAACACTGGTTGCTCGAACGCCAACTCGACGAAACGGCCGGCAAAATGCTGCAGAAATCGCTTGAAGATCGCGGCCTCAAGTTCCTCATGGGCAAGCAAACCGAGGCATTGATCGGTGGCGAGAGCGGGCGTGTTGCGGCAATTCGTTTCAAGGATGGCATGCAGATCCCGGCTGATCTGGTGGTGATGGCCGTCGGCATCCGCCCGAATACCGCGCTCGCCGAGTCGGCTGGTATCTACTGCAATCGCGGCATCGTGGTGAACGATACCTTGCAGACGTTCGATCCGAAGATTTACGCGGTCGGCGAATGTGTGACGCACCGTGGTACGGTTTATGGTCTGGTGGCGCCATTGTTTGAGCAAGGCAAGGTTGCAGCCAACCATCTGGCCAATTTCGGCATCGGCCGCTACACCGGTTCGGTGACCTCGACAAAACTGAAAGTCACTGGCATTGATCTTTTTTCCGCCGGCAACTTCACGGGTGGGGCCGGTACCGAAGAAATCGTGCTCAACGATGCTGCCGGCGGTGTTTACAAGAAGCTGGTGATCAAGGATAACAAACTGGTCGGCGGCGTGCTCTATGGTGATACGGCCGACGGCCCGTGGTACTTCCAGATGCTGCGTGACGGCCAGGATATCCATGAAATCCGCGATCACCTGCTGTTCGGCCAGTCGCATGTCGGTGACGTCGGCCACCAGGGACACAGCAAGGCGGCGGCCATGGCTGACAGCGCTGAAGTGTGCGGCTGCAATGGCGTGAGCAAGGGTGCCATCGTCAAGGCGATCAAAGAAAAAGGGCTGTTCTCGCTCGACGATGTGAAGAAGCATACCAAGGCGTCATCGTCCTGCGGTTCATGTGCCGGCCTGTGCGAACAAATTCTATCGGCAACCATCGGTGGTGCTTACACGCCAGCGGCATCGAACAAGAAGCCGGTTTGCGCTTGCACAGAGCACTCGCACCAGGAAGTGCGCGACACGATCCGTCAGCAACACCTGATCAAGATCGCCGACATCATGCGTTTCATGGAGTGGAAAACACCTGACGGTTGCGAGAAGTGCCGGCCGGCGCTCAACTACTACCTGATTTCGACTTGGCCGAAAGAGGCCAAGGATGATCCGCGTTCGCGCTTTATCAATGAACGTGTGCATGCCAACATCCAGAAGGACGGCACGTATTCTGTCGTGCCGCGCATGTGGGGCGGCCTGACGACGCCCGCCGAACTGCGTGCCATTGCCGATGCTGCCGAGAAGTACAAGGTGCCGACGGTCAAGGTCACCGGCGGTCAGCGTATCGATTTGCTTGGTATCACGAAGGAAAATTTGCCACTCATCTGGGCTGACCTCGGCAAGGCCGGCATGGTTTCCGGCCACGCCTACGGCAAGTCGATCCGCACGGTGAAAACATGCGTCGGCATGGAACACTGCCGCTTCGGTACGCAACTGGCGATGGACATGGGCGTCAAGCTGGAACGCATGCTGTTCGACATGTATGCGCCGCACAAGGTCAAGCTGGCTGTTTCAGGTTGCCCGCGCAATTGCGCTGAAGCGGGCATCAAGGACGTCGGCGTGATCGGCGTCGATTCGGGCTACGAACTTTATGTCGGCGGCAACGGCGGCATCAAAACGGAAGTCGCGCAGTTCTTCGTCAAGGTGAAAAGCGATGAAGAGGTGATGGAATATTCCGGTGCCTTCCTCCAACTCTACCGCGAAGAAGGCTTCTATCTGGAACGTACCTGCCATTATCTCGAACGCGTCGGGCTTGATCATGCCAAGAACAAGGTCGTCGAAGATGAAGACAACCGCAAGGCGCTTTATGCCCGACTGCTCGCCGAACTGAAGGATGCCAAGGACCCGTGGGCGGAACGCATCGCAGGGGTGGAGAAGCAGGAATTTGAAACGCTGAGCGTTTGAAGTTGTTAACCGCTTTCAACGCAGAGATCGCCGAGACGCAGAGGAAAAACAAGAATCGTTTTACGTTTTGTCTTTGGTTCTTCTCCGCGTTCTCTGCGTCTCTGCGCCCTCTGCGTTAAAAGAGTTTTGTTTTTGTATCGGAGAATAAAATGCCTGACTGGAAAATGATCTGCAAAATCGACGACATTCCGCAACTCGGGTCGCGCGTGGTGAAATCGGCGGAGGGTGATATCGCCGTCTTCCGTACATCAAGCGATGAGGTCTTTGCGTTGCGCGACAAATGCCCGCACAAGGCGGGGCCGCTTTCGCAAGGGCTGGTGCATGGCACTCAGGTGACATGCCCGCTGCATGGCTGGAAGCTGCACCTGGATACAGGGGAGGTGGTGGCGCCGGATGTCGGTTGTTCGCGCCGTTATCCAACGAAGGTTGAGGGTGTGAGTGTGTTTTTGCAGATTTGATTGTGCATATGCTCTGGAAGCCTTATAGATAGGAAATATTCACGTTATGTGCGCTGTGATCGCCATTCTATGCGGGTTGCAGGCCGGTGTGCTTTTGAATAGTTTGCTTAAAGCTTTTCGCCTTGGATTGTCTTTGCGGTAGAGTGCACCCATGCCAAAGAAAGCCGTCATCCTTTTTGCCCATGGCGCTCGTGATCCGGAGTGGGCCGCACCCATGCATCGTGTGCGGCAGGCGGTTCTCGCAAAGTCACCTGAACTGCGAGTGGAGCTGGCGTTTCTGGAATTCATGCAGCCCGATTTGCGTCAATGCGCCGAGGCCTTGGTGCAAGAGGGCTTTCAACACATTGTCGTATTGCCAATGTTCATCGCGCAAGGCGGCCATCTTAAGCGTGACGTGCCTGCACTCCTCGATGAGTTGCGTCAGCGCTACCCGAAAGTTGGGTTTGATCTTCCTTGTGCCGTGGGCGAGGCTGAACGTATTGTTCAGGCCATGGCCGCGCATGTGCTGGCGCTTTCCAGTCAGTAATTCCGTAAAAATTTCCTCGTAGTTAGTGTTTTTCATGAAGGCCGTTGGCCTTGTAAAAACACGCCTTCTGAATTCGCGATATCCCCTTTCTTGTGCCTGATGCTTTGTTTAACGCACATCCCTAGTGCGTTTGTCGTAACGCGCCAGCGTCGGCTTGAATTGATTAACGCATTGTATCAATGTGAATTTATCGGTTTTCCGCGTCGTGGCACACTACTTGCAGTTGTATGTTTGTGCGCGGCCATATTGGCGTGTGTCAGGAGCCAGAAACTCCATAAATTTAGGGTGTTTTTCAGCACGTACCAAAAAGCTGTGCTGATGATTAACTCGATATTCAAGTCTTAAGGAGAATTGAAATGGAAGACAGGAAAACCACCAACGAAACCGCTAGCCTTTCCCGTCGCGGTTTTATCAAAGCGACGGCCATGGCGGGTGCAGGTGCCTCGCTGATGAGTGTGCTGCCTTCAGGTGTCTGGGCTGCCGGTTCCGATGCGCCCGAGAAGAAGGAAGTTCGCGTCGGCTTCATTCCACTGACCGACTGTGCCTCCGTGGTGATGGCTGCAGAACTCGGCATCGACAAGAAATACGGCATCAAGATCATCCCGACCAAGGAAGCGTCGTGGGCTTCGGTGCGCGACAAGCTGGTGAACGGCGAGCTCGATGCGGCGCATGTGCTTTACGGCCTGATCTACGGCGTGCAAATGGGCATTGGCGGACCGAAGAAGGATATGTCGGTGCTGATGAACCTGAACAACAACGGACAGGCCATTACGTTGGCCAACAAGTTGAAGGATCTCGGAGTAACGGATGGTGCCTCGCTCAAAAAATTGCTGACCAGCAAGCCCGGTGAATACACCTTCGCGCAGACCTTCCCGACTGGCACGCACGCCATGTGGCTCTACTACTGGCTGGCGGCCAATGACATCAATCCGATGAAGGACGTAAAAGTGATTACCGTTCCGCCACCGCAAATGGTGGCCAACATGCGCGTCGGCAACATGGATGGCTATTGTGTTGGCGAGCCGTGGAACAATCGCGCGATCATCGACAAGATTGGTTTTACCGCTGTTACGACGCAGGATATCTGGGTCGATCACCCCGAAAAAGTGCTGGGTACGACGGCTGACTGGGTGGCGAAGAACCCGAACACTGCGCGCGCCATGACGGCGGCCGTGCTTGAGGCCGGTAAGTGGATCGATGCTTCGGTATCCAACCGGCGCAAGACGGCGGAGATCATCGCCCAGAAGTCGTATGTGAATACCGACATGGATGTCATTCTCGAACGCATGCTTGGTCGCTACTCGAATGGCCTAGGCAAAACATGGGATGACAAGAACGCCATGAAGTTCTTCAACGACGGCGCAGCTAACTTCCCGTATCTCTCGGACGGTATGTGGTTCCTGACGCAGCACAAGCGCTGGGGTCTGCTCAAGGATGATCCGGATTATCTGGCGACGGCCAAGATGGTTAACCGCATCGACATCTACAAGGATGCTGCAAAGATGGCCGGTGTGTCATTGCCCAAAAGCGAGATGCGTTCGCACAAGCTGATCGACGGGGTGGTCTGGGATGGCAAGGATCCGAAAAAATACGCCGGCAACTTCAAGGTCAAGGTTTAAGCCATAAACAATCAGGAGATCATGATGTCTGCAATTACCCTCGTCGCATCGCCCGCCGCCCCGGTGGCGGCAGAACCTGCGCTAGTCCTTGTGCAACCCGCACCGGCTCCGCAGCGTGAACCGGTGCGTGAAATGGCGGCTAGCAGTGAGGTCGGTGAGAAGTTGCGTGCCGTCCTCCTGAAGGTGCTGCCGCCGCTCATCGGCTTTGCTCTACTCGTTGGCATCTGGGATCTGGCCACGCTCAAGGCCAGCGGTCTGCCCGGACCGTTGCAAACCTGGAAGGCGGCCATGCTGCTATTTTCCGATCCCTTTTACAGCAAAGGGCCGAATGATCAGGGCATCGGCTGGAATGTGTTGTCATCGCTCAGGCGTGTGGGTATCGGGTTTGGCTTTGCCGCACTGGTCGGTATTCCGCTTGGCTTCATTCTGGGTCGCTTCAAGTTCATGAGTGACATGATCAATCCGCTGATCAGTCTGTTGCGCCCGGTTTCCCCGCTGGCCTGGTTGCCGATTGGACTGCTGGTGTTCCAGAAGGCCGATCCGGCGGCGACCTGGACGATCTTCATCTGCTCGATCTGGCCGATGATTATCAATACCGCCGTTGGCGTGCAGCGAGTACCCCAGGATTACCTCAACGTGGCGCGTGTGCTGGCGCTCTCCGAGTGGAAGGTGGTTACCAAAATCCTCTTTCCGGCAGTATTGCCCTACATGCTGACGGGTATCCGTCTGTCTATTGGTACTGCCTGGTTGGTCATCGTGGCGGCGGAAATGCTCACCGGCGGTGTCGGCATCGGCTTCTGGGTGTGGGATGAGTGGAACAACCTGAAAGTCGAGCACATCATTATCGCGATTTTCGTCATCGGCATAGTTGGCCTGCTGCTTGAGCAGTTTCTGATCTTCATTGCCCGGCGATTCAGTTACGAAAATACCTAAGCACAGGTCACAGGAGAATACACATGAAAAGCTATGTCAGCATCGAAAAGGTGGGTCAGACTTTTGACGTGACACAGAATCGAAAAAAGGGAAAGTTCGTGGCCTTGCGTGACGTTGATTTGAACATTGCCAAGGGCGAGTTTATTGCATTGATCGGACATTCCGGCTGCGGCAAGTCGACCTTGCTCAACCTGATTGCCGGTCTGAACATGCCGACAGATGGCGTATTGATCTGTGACGGGCGGGAAATTGCCGGCCCCGGGCCGGAGCGCGGCGTGGTGTTCCAGAACCACTCCTTGCTGCCCTGGCTGACCTGTTACGAGAACATTTATCTCGCCGTTGAACGGGTCTTTGGTGCACTGGAAGGCAAGCCGAAGCTCAAGGCGCGTACGCAGGACGCTCTGGCGCTGGTCGGGCTGACGCATGCCGAGACCAAGTATCCGCATGAGATATCCGGTGGTATGAAGCAGCGCGTCGGCATTGCACGAGCCTTGTCCATGCAGCCCAAGATCCTGCTGCTGGATGAACCTTTTGGCGCACTTGACGCCTTGACACGTGCCAAATTGCAGGACGAGTTGATGAAGATCTGCGAGAAAACGAAGGCCACGACGGTGATGGTTACGCATGATGTCGATGAGGCGGTGCTGCTTTCGGATCGCATCGTGATGATGACCAACGGCCCGGCCGCAACCATCGGTGAGATTCTTGCCGTGGATTTGCCGCGGCCGCGCAACCGGCTGGAACTTGCGCATGACCCACGCTACGTGGATTGCCGTGCGGCGGTGCTGGAGTTTCTCTACGCCAAACAGGCCGGCCAGAAACTCGCGGCATGATCAGATGATCAGACGATCCTGAACCAGCGATCCGGCGACTTGCAGGCGCGGGATCGTTGGTGTCAGGTTAAGTCCGGTTTGTTTGTGGAAATGGCTGGCGCGGCTAATCAGTTCATCAAGTCCAACGTCAACCGCTTTGCCATCCGTGGCAAAGGCGATGGTATTGCCGCTGTCGCATGACGGAAAAACTAGCGAGCGACCTTCAAACGCGCTGGCGATGCGTTTTGCGCTAGCCTCGAAGCCCTTGCTGCGGCCGAGCAGGTTAACTGCCAGCAGGCCGTTGCTGCTCAAGCGGGCACGACAGGCCTGGTAGAAAGGCAGGGTATCCAGCACGCCGGCTCGCCCATCCTTGTCGAAGCCATCAACAAGGATGTAGTCGAAGTGCGTGTCACCCTTCAGCAGGAATTGTGCGCCGTCAGCGATGACGACACGCAACCGCGTTGGGTCGGCAGGCAGTTTGAAGTGCAGGCGCGCGATGATCTCCACTTGCGGATCAATCTCGACCACCGTAATCGTTGTTTCTGGCAGCTTGTGGTAAATGAATTTGGCCAGTGAGCCGGCGCCAAGGCCGATCAGCAGCGCATTTTTTGGCCAGGGGGTCTCGCGTAGTAACAGTCCGGCCATCATCTCCCGCGTGTAGGAGAGTTCCAGCGCATTCGGCCGTTGGATTCGCATCGCACCTTGAATCCACTCTGAACTGAAATGCAGATAACGGACGCCGGCTTTTTCGCTGATCAGGATCGAGTTGGACATTGCGTTTGAAGGTTGAAGAGAGAACAGCATTTTAACCACGGCGGGCACGGCGGGCACAGCGAAATGCAAAGAACGAAAAAATAGTAACCACGGAGAGAACAGAGAACAGCGCGAAGCCACCCTGAAGAGGGACGGAGAAAACCAAATCTACAAAAAATCTTGTTTCGTTGTGGTTATTGGTTTTTTTTGAATCTCTCTGTGTTCTCTGTGCACTCCGTGGTTAATGCTGTATTCTTTTGTGATGAACAGCGCACCCTTTGCCACACTGACCCCCGACTCGATGCTCGATGCGCTCGAAGCCGTCGGCCTGCGCCCGGATGGTCGTCTGCTGGCGCTCAACAGCTACGAGAACCGCGTTTATCAGGTCTTCATGGAAGAGGGTGCGCCGCTCGTCGTGAAGTTTTACCGCGCAGGGCGCTGGTCTGATGCGGCGATTCTTGAGGAGCACGATTTCTCCGCCGAGTTGGCTGCGCGCGAGTTGCCGGTGGTTACGCCGCTGGTGATTGGCGGGCAGACGCTGCACACGCAGGGCGATCTGCGCTTTGCCGTGTTCCCGCGTCAGAGCGGGCGTGCGCCGGAGTTCGACAGCGGTGATGTGCTCGAATGGATGGGGCGCTTCATTGGGCGCATTCACGCCGTGGGTGCGCTCAAGCCCTTTGTCGAACGCCCGCAACTGACTGTTCAGAGTTTTGGTGAAGAGCCTCGTGATTTCTTGTTTCAGGGCAGGTTTTTACCGCCGGAACTGGACGAGATCTATTTCGGCGTGGTCGATCAGGCGCTGGAAGGCGTGCGCCGCTGTTACGACCGTGCAGGAAAGGTTGCCGCGTTGCGCCTGCACGGCGATTGCCATGTTGGCAACGTGCTGTGGGTCGAGGCAGGGGGCGCGGGTAGCGGGCCGTGGTTTGTCGATTTTGATGATTCCCGTACGGGGCCGGCCATTCAGGATTTATGGATGCTGCTCTCCGGCGAACGGGCGGACCAGGTGCGCCAGATGGCTGACGTACTGGCCGGTTACGAGGATTTCTGCGAGTTCGATCCGTGCGAACTGCATCTCATTGAGGCGTTGCGTACCCTGCGACTTATTCACTATGCCGGGTGGTTGGCACGGCGCTGGGATGATCCGGCCTTCCCGGCCGCTTTCCCGTGGTTCAATACGCAGCGCTACTGGCAGGATCGGATTCTGGAATTGCGTGAGCAAATTGCGTTAATGGATGAACCACCGCTCTGGTCGAATTGATCTGGCATGTCTTATGCGTGTTGACGAGCAGGGAATACAGGCGTTGCCGGCGTTCGGTGCCCTGAAGCCCAGATAATACGGGGGGTTCGCCATGCTCAATATCACGCTCAACAGTTCTGACAGTATCGAAACCGTTCTGCCCATGGTTGAAGAAGCCATGGAAAGCGGCGATATTTGCCGCATTAACAACATCGATTATCTCGGTCGACTGGGGATTTCCGCGCTGACCCTTCTTACAATGGCCGACAGTCTGCTCGATTCGACGACTGGCAAGGTCTTCCGTCCGCGTCCCGGTTTTTGCCTGATCGGAGTGGATGATACGGGCGTTGCCCGCGTATTGAGTTAGCGCCGTGTTGCCGGCAAGCGGATTGCAACTCGTGCCAGGGCATATAAACCCCAGAGTAAAAATAGTGGAAGTACCAGCGTCTGCAGCAGGAAAATGACCATCAGCTTGATCATATGCTCTGCGGCTTGTTCGGCGGATTGTTTCAGTTTCTCGAACTGAGACTTAACATCAGCATTCTGAGGCCACCAACTCTTTAATTTGTCGAGGCTTCCCTGGGTGTCGCTGGCGGCAGTGGCAGACGGGTCGAGTCTGGTCATTTCTCCGGAGGATGTGCTGATCGCTTGCTGGCTGGACTGATAGTCGGTTGCCATGAAGCGCTCGAAGAGAAAATCGCTGCCGATCGTGACCGCTGGAATGGCAAAGCGGATCATCAGCAGCACGACAAAGCAGCGCGTGAGGAAGGGCGGAACCGTCTCGTGGCGCAGGGTGAGCGCCACGCTACCAAGCCCCACCAAGGTGAGCAGTGCAGAGGCCAGCCAGTGAGCGCCGATGCTAAGCAACACCTTCTGCACGCCGAAAGCCACGCTCGCCGCCAGCATCAGGTTAGAAAACTTCTCAACCAGATCGTTAATCGGGTCGAGCAACTGTCCGGGTGTGAAAATTACGCCGACGCCTGCGGGCTGGATGGCGATCTCCGTGCCTTGTGCAACCGAGATAACGGCATTGAGCGCACGTGCAGTGGCGAAGCTGACCAGTGCCCTTTTGAAGCCGTCATCTATCTCGCGGTTTGCCACTGTATCCAGCGGTGCAAACCAGGAACACAAGATCACAGCGATGAGCGACGCGATGACGGCAAGTTGTTTTGAGCGGCGGAAATCGAGGGTTTTCATTTGCAAGGATTCCACATCAGGATGGTGCGGACATTATGCGGCTGGAAGGTGGGCTTGAGGAGGCAGGAGCGTGTTTATGTCGTCACGGAGAGTTTAAAGGCGAATTTAATAACCGCATCAATTCACTACCATACTGGTTTTGATGGTTTTTAATGTCGTAAAACAAAAAAGCCCTGAATATCAGGGCTTTTTATATGTTGGCGGAGTGGACGGGACTCGAACCCGCGACCCCCGGCGTGACAGGCCGGTATTCTAACCAACTGAACTACCACTCCAATGCTGCTCAAAAACAAGGGGCTGCTACGGCCTGTGTTGCGCCTGGCAACCCCTGTAATACTTGGCGTCCCCACGGGGATTCGAACCCCGGTACCTACCGTGAAAGGGTAGTGTCCTAGGCCTCTAGACGATGGGGACCCGGACTAAAAGAACAACTGTTTCTTTCGGCTTGTTGGTGGAGGTACGCGGGATCGAACCGCGGACCTCTTGCATGCCATGCAAGCGCTCTCCCAGCTGAGCTATACCCCCGCTCGAAAGAAGGGCGCATTATAGGGATGCGGCTCACCCTTGTAAAGTGATTTTTGCTTTTGCAGAGAGTGATAACACAGCCTAGTTGACCGGCGCAGCGGTCAGGCGCTTGAGTGCCAGTTCTCTTGGAAAAAGAGTGATCAAGGCGTCGACAGATGGTGTCTGCGCCTGCCCCGTAAGCAGGATACGCAGTGGCATGGCAAGTTTCGGCATCTTCAACCCGTGCTTGCCGATGCATTCCTTGATCAAAGCACTTATGGCGGGCGCTTCCCATGTCACGTCTTTGATTCCGGCGATGAAATCGTTCAGCGCCGGCAGCGTTTCCGGGCCCAGGTGCTGTGCCAGAAATTCGGCTTCTGGATGCAGGTCGGTGTAGAACACTTCAGCCGCGTCGGCCAGTTCGTTCAGATTGCTAACGCGCTCTTTGTAGAGGCCGATGATGGCTTCAAGAGAGGGGGTGGGTGTGATTGTTACGCCACGCGCTTCAAGGCGCGGTTGCACCAACGCTACCAATCGTGCGTTGTCTGCCTGCTTGATGTACTGGGCGTTGAGCCAGTTGAGCTTCTCGGTATTGAACTGCGCAGCTGAAGGTGTGATGTGATCGAGATCAAACCATGCACAAAACTGCGCCATCGAAAAAACTTCGTCGTCGCCGTGCGACCAGCCGAGGCGTGCCAGGTAGTTAAGTACAGCTTCGGGTAGATAGCCGTCATGGTCGTACTGCATCACGCTGACTGCGCCATGGCGCTTGGAAAGCTTTTGGCCGTCATCGCCGAGGATCATTGACAGGTGCGCGTAGAGTGGTACCTGAGCACCGAGTGCAGAAAGGATGTTGATCTGGCGCGGTGTGTTGTTCACGTGATCATCGCCACGAATGACATGCGTTATGCCCATTTCCCAATCATCAACCACAACACAGAAATTGTAGGTTGGTGTGAAATCCGTGCGTGCGATCACCAGATCATCGAGTTCGGCATTGGCAATTTCGATGCGACCTTTGACAAGATCCTCCCAGGCCACAACGCCGTCAGACGGGTTTTTAAAGCGCACCACGGGTTGTACGCCGACAGGGGGTACTGGTAAGGTCTTGCCGGCCTCTGGTCGCCAGGTGCCGTCATAACGCGGCTTGAGCCCCTTGGCGCGTTGTGCCTCGCGCATCTGTTCGAGTTCTTCCGGCGAGGTGTAGCAGTAATACGCAGTTCCGGCCGCGAGCATTTGCTGCAGTACGGCCTTATAGCGATCCATGCGCTGCATCTGGTAAAACGGCCCCTCATCGTGTGCCAGACCCAGCCAGTTCATGCCGTCGATGATCGCCTGTACGGCCTCCGGTGTTGAGCGCGCGACATCGGTATCCTCAATGCGCAGGACAAATTTCCCGCCGTGGTGGCGGGCATAGGCCCAGGCGAAGAGGGCAGTCCGGGCGCCGCCGATGTGCAAAAAACCGGTCGGAGAGGGTGCAAAGCGTGTGCGGATCATGGTGTCAGGCCGAAATGCGGAAAGGTCGTATTGTAAAGGATGCATCGGGCAAATTGACCGAAGGCGGCGCTTATGGTTAAATGCGCACCCTCTATCGGGCGGTTAGTTCAGCGGTAGAACGCTCGCCTCACACGCGAGAGGTCACTGGTTCGACCCCAGTACCGCCCACCATTTTATGATGTTTAGAAGTCCAAAGAAGGCCGGATAACCTAGGTAAATACAAGGTTTCTGGCCTTTTTTACATCCAAAGCTATCCAATAAGTTGTATTGCAATCCGGGGGCATTTGGGGGCATGATTGGGGGCATAAGCTACTTTTTCAAAAAGGATGCCCCCATGCCTCTGACTGATACTGCGATCCGCAAAGCGAAGCCCGGTGAAAAACCCATAAGAATGTTCGATGGGGGTGGTTTGTATCTGGAGATTCCACCCTCTGGCAGCAAGCTGTGGCGACTGAAATACCGTTATGCAGGAAAAGAAAAGCGTCTGGCTTTTGGTTCCTATCCTGATATTACTTTGGCCGAAGCACGTGAGCGTCGTGACCAAGCTCGAAAACTGCTGGCAAACGGTGTCGACCCTTCCGAGCAAAAGAAAGCCCAAAAATCCGCCAGCCACGAACGTGCTGCTAATTCCTTTGAGGTTATCGCTCGCGAGTGGCTAGAGAAGAACATGCACAGGTGGGCGGAAAGCCATTCAAGTCGTTTGCTACAACGCTTGGAGAATGATGCATTTCCATGGATCGGCGGTAGGCCGATTGCTGAGATAACGCCTCCTGAACTGCTGGCGGTCATTCGACGTATTGAGGCACGAGGAACGCTCGATACTGCGCATCGTGTTCGTGGCGATTGTGGGCAGGTATTTCGCTATGCAGTCGCCACCGGGCGGGCAGAGCGTGACCCTTCTGCTGATCTGCGTGGCGCATTGCCACCAATCACACAGGATCATTTTGCGTCGATCACCGAACCCGCTGCCGTGGGCGAATTGATGCGTGCGATTGACGCATTCCGAGGCACGTTTATTGTGCAATGTGCCTTGCGTCTTGCGCCCATGCTGTTCGTTCGTCCCGGTGAGTTACGTCTGGCCGAATGGAAAGGTTTTGATCTCGACAAGGCCGAATGGCGCTATCTCGTTACCAAGACCAAGACCGATCATCTTGTACCGCTTTCGACACAAGCCGTGGCGATCCTGCGCGAAATAGAACCATTGTCAGGGCATGGGCGTTACGTGTTTCCGGGCGCACGCGATCCGCAACGCGCCATGAGCGATGCCGCCATTAACGCGGCTTTACGGCGCATGGGGTATGACACCAAGACTGAGATTACCGGCCATGGCTTCCGGGCAATGGCACGAACGATCCTGCATGAAGAACTGCACCACAAGCCGGAAGTGATCGAGCATCAACTGGCTCATGCGGTATCGGACACATTGGGAACCGCTTACAACCGCACCAAGTTCATCAAAGAGCGTAAAGTTATGATGCAGGAATGGGCGGACTACCTTGATAAGCTGAAAGCCGGGGCGGAAGTGATACCGCTGCACGCGAAAAAGAAATAACAAGATTGCCGCGCCTAGCTCGACGGAGCGAATTCCGGGCAACCCTTACCCGGCTGGCGTGGTACCTAATAAGGGGCGTTAAAGGGGGCGGTGATGAAGATTAGTTATGTTGTATGTAAGGAATTTGATTTTATCCAAGTGCAATTAGAAAAACAGGCAAAAAAATACGGTTTCGACCTGTCCAAAGATGATGACGTCAATCGACTGAATCTCATAACTGATGGAGAACGCATAGTCCATAAGCGTTTGCCCAAAGGGAAAATTCCTCACGAATGGAAGTCTGCAAGTTTTGCAGAACGCGTAATAGGAACGGCTTACGATTTCCTCCATCAATTGGACGTGACCATAGAAAGCGCACCTGAGGACACGAATGATTGTGAATGCTGCAATCCCGAGGCTAGGGCAATTGAGTTCCTAACTACCTTGAATTTCATCGTGGGATTTTTGTCTGGCAATGGAATTCACGAATTCACAGAAGATCAGCAGTCCACTTTTTTCTCAAAGCTAGGCAGGGATGGAGCACAAAAGCGCCATGCTCCAATGACGGCGCTTCGATCATGGGCAATCGAGCAGTACCAGTACCGGGCGGCTGAGTGGCAATCGGCAAATCAGGCAGCGCACGCATTGAAAGAGTGTGTAATCGAGCATGGCCGAACCATCAATGCTCACCTGTCCAAAGAGAACGCCCAACGCACCATAGCAGAGTGGTTCAGGAAATCCGTCTAGCCGTTACACCGACACGCCAAGCGGCTAGGCTGATACGGCTGGCAGCTTGATGGCATAGATTCAAAATACATAACAAATCAGGATGCACCTGTCGGCCTTCACTGGCCTTTAACGGAGCATTCTGAATGAACAAACTACCTGAAACCGGCTTTCTGCGCCTCTCGCAGATTATTGGCAATCCCAAAGCCGATCCACCGATCCCCGCTGTCATTCCCATTTCCAAGTCCTCATGGTGGAAGGGTGTAGCAGAGGGGCGTTACCCTCCCGGAGTCCGCCTAGGTAAGCGCACAACTGCTTGGCCGGTGGAATCAATCCGCGCCCTCATTGCTTCCGCCAAGTAGGGGCAACCATGGACAACATGAACCCCGGAAAAGAAAACGCCCCACTCGCGGTAGGGCGCAAAGATATAAACACACAAAGCTATTATGCCGACCTCTCAGCCAATGCACAACGGCGTCGACTTCTTGATGCATTGCGCTGCGGTAAGGTTTCAACCCTTGAGGCGCGCCGCAATCTCGACATCCTGCATCCGGCCATGCGGGTCAGAGAATTGCGCCTTGACGGGTATGACATTCAAACCGTTCGGGTTTCAGCTGATACCGGCTTTGGCGTCAAGCACAGCGTGGCGCGTTACGTCCTCATGGCTGAACCGCAAGGAGGCGATCATGGGCACTAACGAACCGTGGCTTGAGAACCTCGCTATGCTTGCCTATCGTTTTGAAAACTACGGCGTGACCGCAGACCTTGCCGCGATGGATTTAATCGCGCTATGGGGCGTGTATTGCTTCCTGAAGCGATTGGCAGGCGAACAGGGATGAGTCGCAAACCCTTCAAGGGTGCGAAGGAGAAACGCGATGGCGGTGCCTTCATTACGGTGCCGCTGTCCGTCCTCACGTCCCGCGCCTATACCGAAGCAACCCCCTATGCCCGGATGCTGCTGTTCGATCTGTTTATGCAGTACCGGGGCAGCAATAACGGCGATCTGTGCGCCGCGTGGAAATTCATGCAGCCGCGTGGCTGGCGATCTCCTTTAACCCTGCAACGGGCGAAACAGGAATTGATCCGCCTTGGCTTAGTCGTGGAAACCCGCAAGGGCGCACGACCGAACAAGGCCAGCCTGTACGCGGTGACGTGGTGTGCCTTGGATGATTGCAAGGGGAAACTGGATATTTCCCCTGCCGTTTTCTCAAGGGGCGCTTATCGTTTCCATGATCCGGCACCGATAATCGCCGTTAAAAACGCAGGGCTTACTACACCACGTGAAGTAGCAGAGACAGGATAGCTTCACCACGTGTAGTAGAGAGTGCGCCGCCTACTTCACCACGTGTAGCTATGCGGCGCTTTTTCTTACCTTCTCTACTTCACCACGTGTAGTGCTTTATAGAATTACCATCTATCCGTAGTGTTCTTCTGATGCTCTGCGCTGTCCAGAAGGAATTGACTCATGAAACCGGGTGAGGGCAGAAATCGACCCAAAGTCGACGGTCAGGGTTTGGAAAAGCAGCCGCCAGTAAAGCTTGAGTCAGTTAATAGCTCAAGGAGCCTGATACCAGACCACGCTATGAATGAAATTCACGTCTTTCTTGACTAACGCATTATGGTGGTCAACCTCTGCGCTTGTCTTTTGGCGTGTTAACCATGGGAAGGTTTTGGGGTCTCCAGCCTCGCACGCCACGTACGAACTACCAGTCGAAAAGGCTAGTAATAGGCTAGTTATTCCACCTCCAAACAACAAGACGTGGCGTTCAGCGACAACTTCGTTATTGCTCAACCTCACTACTTGCAACTTACTCTCGTATTGACTGGACGTGATAGCGGAATTTACAGGACTGGCATCTCCACCTTTGACGATAAATTCGCTGCGCATTTCATCCACATTCTCATAGCCCTTCGATACAGAGCTTCGTGAAATCGTCTTGTCTTTTACAGGTTCCCCTAAAAAGTTTTTTTCCAAACGCTTACTTTCAGCGAACTCGAACCGAGACGAGCTTGACGAACCACCCCCAAAGTAGCGCTTTAGTAGTCCATGCGGATAACCGGAATCGAAAGCCAGTCCATTTACCTTAGAATAAACTATGGATATTCGTGGTCGAGAGGCACTCTGGCACCTGTCTTTAAAAGTATTCCATTCGTGAAACCAGTACAAGACTGGGCCAGTCAGAAACAACGAGAACAATACATATGCGGGAACCCGGCCAAGTCGTGGCGTTAGCTTCTTTGTTACTGACAGACCAAGGAATACGAAAAGAATTGGAATGCTCAAAGCAAATGCAAGAGCGAGGAGAATTGAAATTCCAGCAACCCCTAAGAATAGAAAGTACTCCATCAGATTTAGCCTTTACAAGATACTTTTCTACGAGTAATTAGAATGCAAAGTTCTCTATTTAATTTGTATAAAGCATGTCAAACGCCATGACAAGCGATTCAAATATCTACTATTACAAACACGAGCGTCCGCTTAGAAGAAAAATCTCAACTGACCGCTTGTGGCCCAGACTGTGTAAAAACGTGAACTTCTTTGATGCCACCCTGTCTATGCTATAGGCATTAACAGGAAGCGTCAAATGAAGCGATTCATACAAGGGGAAGACAGGGCACAAAGCGCCTTACTGCCTGAACTGCTCGACGATTATATTGCTGAAACCAATCCAGTGCGTGTCGTCGATGTGTATGTTGACGAGTTGGATTTGGGCAAGCTCGGATTTGAGGGCGTTGATCCGGCAGTCACGGGGCGTCCAGCCTACCACCCCGCTGTTCTCCTAAAGCTTTACATTTATGGCTATCTGAACCGTATTCAGTCCAGC
>JANNGP010000231.1:0-4604 GCA_031403915.1 Betaproteobacteria bacterium | reverse complement strand
TTCCCAGTCGGGGCCCGCGGCTTTCTCGAACATCGCTTTCACCATCTCCATTTGACCGAGGAAGTGATCGCGGATCGAGGCGGTGCGGTTGTGTGCCGTCGCAGTGAACAAGCATGCCCACAAGCCTTGAGAAAACTTCATCGGTGTAAGCCACTGCCGACCGAACGGCCCACTGAGCACAGCCTGCGCCCATCCAGGAGTCGGCCTCGAGCCCACTGGATCCTTGGCGGGGCGCAAACCTCCCACGAATCTGCTCTGGTAGCTTGCTGTCCAGAAAGTTGCCAGCCCTGACCATGCCCTTTGTTCCAACGTCGAACCATTCGGCCTCCTGATTCGAAATGAATCTAAGCCTGCCGAATGACGCGCTCAGGCGTTGCCGCACAGCGGCTGACGTCCACGACGAGACGCACGACCAGGTCGGCCAAGTTGAAGCGTCGGTTGAATCGGTAGCAGAACGCGCCAAGGTAGCGACCGGCGTACTTTGCATACCCGAAGGCCTTGTAGGCGCCCGAGATCATCGTCTTGGCGTTCGCCAGGACCGTGTTGACCCACTTGAACTGAGGCAGCTCGCGGGGTTTGCGTTGTCCAATAACTTCGACGTTATGAGTGCAGCCCGCGTCGGTCACTGCTGCAAAGCAAGCCAAGCCATCGCTGAGTACGCTGGCGCCCGGGGTCAAGTTGGCCCGAGCCCAGGTGCGGATCGCCTCGCTCGTGAAGCCTGCCACCTGCGTGAGCTTGGCATAGAGCGGGTTGCCAGCCTCATTGAGCGAAACGGCTGCGACGAAGGGGACCTTGTTTTCGGAGCCGCGACCGGGCTTGCCTCCCGCACGCTCGCCGCCGAGATACGCATCATCGACTTGCACCTCACCGGAAAGTCGGTGCTGGGCCTCGCGCACGGCCATGGCCGTCATGATCTTGTGGTGCATCAGCCAGGCCGTGGGATAGGTGACTCCGATGTGGCGCTTGAGCTCCAGGGCGGACAGCCCGGTCTTGGCCTGGCTGATGAAGTAAATCGCCAAGAACCACGTCGTCAGAGGCAGCTTGGTGCTGCCAAACAGCGTGCCCGCGGTCAGCGAGGTCTGG
Organism: Betaproteobacteria bacterium; assembly: GCA_031403915.1. Taxonomy (GTDB): domain Bacteria; phylum Pseudomonadota; class Gammaproteobacteria; order Burkholderiales; family Rhodocyclaceae; genus Propionivibrio. Next base: position 3,521 of record JANNGP010000231.1, on the reverse strand, counting down.
CGGCGGCAGGCATGGCATTGAAACAGCGGCCGGCCTTGGCTGAAAAGGATGCAATGAGCGCTGCTGCCGCAACGCGGGCAGACAAAGCCGGACGGCCAACGCGCGCGCAGCACGGCTTCACAGCAAGCGGGCTCGGTGCCGAAGGACTGCAAGAACTCGGGCAGGGACATGCCTTGCTGGAACTGGATGGGGTTGTAGGCCATGGCGGCAACTCCTGGATGAGATGCCACAAGCGTACGTGCCAGGTAGCTCAAATAGTGAGCCTGGCTTAGGTTCGTTTCGAATCAGGTTGATGGATGAGCGTGTGCGCAGGCATTGGGCGGCGACCGAAGCTCAAGCATATGGCTGGGGCGGTGTGAGTGCCGTGAGCAGTGCCACGGGGATGTCGCGCAAGACGATCCGCAAAGGGCTGGCCGAGTTGGGGGTTCGAGAGCGTGACCCTGAGGCGCCGGTGGCGGTGCGACTGCGCAGCCCGGGTGGTGGGCGCAAGCGGCTAACGGAAACTGATCCGGAACTGTTCGAGAGATTGCAATGGCTGGTCGAACCAAGCACCCGCGGCGACCCGATGTCGCCATTGCGCTGGACATGCAAGAGCACGCATGAACTGGCAACGGCACTGACTGAGCAAGGCCACCAACTGAGCCCGCGAACCGTGGGGCGGCTGCTCAACGCGGCTGGCTTCAGCTTGCAAGGCAATCGCAAGACCAAAGAAGGTGCCGATCACCCGGATCGCAATGCGCAGTTCGAGCACATCAACGCGACCGCCAAGCGTATGCAGCGGCGCTCGCAGCCGGTCATCTCGGTGGATACGAAGAAGAAGGAGCTGGTGGGCGAGTTCAAGAACGGCGGGCGCGAGTGGCAACCCAAGGGCGAGCCGCTGACGGTGAACACCCACGACTTCATGGACCCCGAGCTCGGCAAAGCGATCCCTTACGGCGTGTATGACGTGAGCCGCAATGAGGGCTGGGTCAGCGTGGGCATCGACCACGACACGGCGCAGTTTGCCGCGCAAGCCGTCTACCGCTGGTGGAAGAAGATGGGCTCCAAATGCTACCCCGCTGCAACGCAACTCCTGATCACGGCGGACGGGGGCGGCAGCAACGCCAGCCGCTCACGCTTGTGGAAGGTGGCGCTGCAAGGCTTGGCACAGCGGTTGAAGATGCCGATCCACGTATGCCACTTCCCGCCCGGCACCAGCAAGTGGAACAAGATCGAGCATCGGATGTTCTGCCACATCACCCAGAACTGGAGAGGCCGTCCGCTGGTGAGTCACGATGTAATCGTCGCGTTGATTGCCAACACCACCACACGCGCAGGACTGAAGATCTGTGCAGAGATCGACACCTCGCAGTACCCCACTGGCACCAAAGTAAGTGACGAAGAACTGGCCTCTATCAATCTCAAACGGCATGCCTTCCACGGCGATTGGAACTACACACTTTCACCTCGTCGCAGTCCCATCTAAATTGGATACTTTATTTTGACGTGGCTCCTTGGCTCCATCGCGGCCAGCAGCGACATGACCTTCAGCGGCGACGGCACCGGGTGCGGGGTGCATTCGCGCCGGGCGTCTCCAGCCTCAGAACCACCTGAGAGCCGGCAATGGTTTGCACGCGCTGATTGATCAGTGCTTGGCGGGTCATCTGGCGACACAGTCGCCCCGGACTCAACGCACTCTCCGAGGAGCAGTACGCACCACGTTGGGTCTGAAGGAAATGCGATACCCACCATCTGGCGGAGGAGCCCCCGACTTCAATCGGGCGAGTCCAAGGGGACCGATGTAATAGACGAGCTCCTTCTCCATGGTCCGCGCATTGATCAGGATTTGCCTTCGATTCTCCTGCTGGCGCTCGTAGTCGTTCTTCATATCATTGGCGGCGTCTATTCCGTCCCCTATTCCTCCTTCGGACAGCAAAACTATGAGGTTCTCCATCAGCTTCTTTTGAAGCTCAGGAAGATGTGGGTTAGCGGTGTACTGCGCATCGAGGTTCGCTGCTCTCAGTCGCAGCGCAGCGAGGTTACTCGGCGCACGCGTCCCCAATCTAGTCTCTTCCTTCTCCTTTCGTTCGCGCTCCACCTCCCTCATGCGCGCCAGGGTGGAGATAGAAAAGAAATCGCCGCTCCCGGGAAAGGTCCACTTATTGTGGCACTGGTACAGCGCTGCCACGATATTCGCGTCGCTTACGCCATTGTGCTTGAGATGAGTAACGACTAGCTCCGTAACTTCAGCGGATTGAGAAGCCTCCGGCGTGAGACTGGGCACAATCGATTTGAGCCACTTGGCGATTTCATCCGGAATCTGCCGGGCCTGACGAGACAGAGGAGTGCTGGCTATCAACCGCCGCGTGCCATCGACATGCATCAGATTGCTCATATCCGGTCTCCCTCACGAGGATAGTCAACACGAACGCCCTCCGAAGACGGCTAGGAATTTTCATTTCCCCCTCCGGTGCGGATTTCAGGGCATCGTGCGGAACGTGTCAATGACTTTGCGACACCCGGGGACGTTAATTTAGTGTGCGGGCGACGGGTTCTCTGGTCGGTGCCTTGTCCTGTGATGGCGGGTTAATCCACGCGGCAGTTGGCATCGGCGGCAGCTGCGGGCGCTTGTTCTTGAACCGGTTGGGGTTGGACAGGAATGCGGCATCGAGGGTGGCCTGACGGTTGACGCGCACGGCCCAAGGACCAAGATCGGCCCGACGCGAGCGGCCCCATGGCCTGAATGAATTCGAAGGAAATCAAAACCATGGCTTGGGCAACTGGAGTGTGGGCAACGTCTCTTTGTTGTCCACACGCAAGGCGTCAGCTGTCGGGGAGCGGTGGTCAACTGGGGCATCGGCGCAGCCGACTGTCCACAGGCTTGTCCTGTGGGCAGCCCAGTTGTCCATCGCGGGCGCGAGCAACTCCGCTGCTGCGAACCCGCGTTCATTGCGGCACCAAACGGTCCATTCAGTGATCGGCTGAGAGATAGAGGCGACAACTAGCTTGACGCGCGCCGGTTGCCAGAGGCGCCCAAGCATCGCACGCCAGACCACCGCGCCAATCGGGCTGCAGGTGGTCGCTCCGCCGCGCGAGCTCAAGCGCTCGCGCATCAGCCCGCCGCGTGTCGCGAGTCGGCGTAATCCGGCCACCCGGAGTCGGCATATACCGGCCACTTGGCGTGGCGCCGTAGGGCATCTCGAAGCACTCTGTGGACAGCCGTTGCGTATTTCGGAGGAGCGTGACCGCCCGTTTCGGCATCGTGACCGCCGAATTCGGGAGCGTGACCGAGCATTTCGGTGACGTGACCGACAGACGTTTGGTAGCCGCCTGATGGCGGTTGCCGGCCTGTCAAGGGGCCGGTGCTGGTGTTGCGTATGAACCACCGCGGCGGCATAGCGTCACGGCCTTTTGGCCGGAGCGCCGATGCCGCAGCAACGAATGGACATACGCATGATCAAGGACATCCTCAGACTCAAGTACAGCGCCGCGCTGTCGCACGAGGCCATCTCGCGCAGCCTCGGCATCTCCAAGGGCGTCGT
>JANNGP010000230.1:0-6070 GCA_031403915.1 Betaproteobacteria bacterium | reverse complement strand
GGTGAAAAACTCTCCAAACAGACGCAGGCGGCTGCGGTTGATCCGGCAGGCGGAAGTGCGGTTCTGGTGTCAGCGATGCAGTTTCTCGGGCACGAGGTTCCGGTCGACTTGCGCAATGCGCCGCTTGCGGACTTCTGGCCTTGGGCATTCGATAATTGGTCGCTGGCGCGCGTGCCGGCTGAACGTGCGATTTTCCCCGGCGGGGCTGCGCTATAGCCGGGCTGGAAGGCGCATGGAATGGCGATCTTCAGACCATGGCCCAAAGAAGCGCATGGATAGGCGATCCCCGGGCATTGTTTTTAAGATGCCCGTGTCTATTGCCTTGCAGACCGATTCATGCAGACGCTCCACGCAGTCGCCTTAATTCGGCCGAGAGTGCCGCATGGTCGGAAATCTTCGACCACGGGTCGCCGAAATGAACTTTTGCGTGTTTGATAGCAAACCCGCGCACATAGATCCGGTCGAGCTTGAGGACGGGCAACTTGGCCGGGTAGCTGCGTCCGGGGGTTCCGAGGCTGCCACAGGCGCCGCCAAAGGCTTCGCAGAGGCCGAGTCGTTGCGCCAGTAATTCGTCGGCTTCATTGCGCCAGTCGTTGAAATCGCCGGCAATGATCAGTGGCGAGTCGGGGTCGGCGATGTTCTCCAGATAGCCGGCTAGCGCATCCATCTGCTTGCGCCGCGAGCGGGCAAACAGCGAGAGATGTACGCAGACGCAGTGCAGGGCTTTGGGCAACCACGGCACATTGATCGTGCTGTGCAAAATGCCGCGCCGTTCAAAGCGATGGTGGGTGACGTCCTGATTGTGCGAGTGCTCAATGGGGAAGCGCGCCAGGATGGCGTTGCCGTGGTGACCGTGATCGTAGATTACGTTTCGCCCGTAGGAGGTGGCTTGCCAAACATCTTCAGCGAGAAAATCGTGCTGTGCTGCTTCGGGCCAGTTATCGTGATGCGAGGCGTGCCCGCTATGGCTGCCCTGCACTTCCTGCAAAAACACAATATCCGGATCAAGCAGTCGCAGTTGCTCGCGCAGTTCATGCACCATCATGTGCTGGTTGAACTGCGAAAAGCCTTTGTGGATGTTGTAGGTAACAACCTTGAGTTTTGTGGTGATCATGGCGCTCACGAGACCGCGAGCATCCTCTCCAGCGCGAGCTTGGCGAGTGTTGCTTCGTGCTCCGGCACCTTGATCTGATTGACGACATGGCCTGCGGCGAGATTTTCCAGCGTCCAGGCCAGATGCTGCGGGTCGATGCGCTGCATGGTCGAGCACATGCAGACGGTGGGCGACATGAACTGGACGATTTTTCCTTCGGGCTTCATTTCTTCGGCCAGGCGGTTGACGAGGTTGAGTTCGGTGCCGACCAGCCAGCGCGTGTTGGGCGCGGCGTCCTTGACGACCTTGACGATGTATTCGGTCGAGCCGACGAAATCGGATTGCTTGCATACCTCGAAGCTGCATTCGGGGTGCGCGATGACCCGCCCGTCCGGATACTGGTTGCGGAACTTGATGATGTGTGCCGGCTGGAACATCTGATGCACCGAGCAGTGGCCTTTCCACAGTAGCAGCTTGGCCTTGCGAATTTGTTCCGGCGTGAGGCCGCCCATTTCAAGGTCCGGATCCCACACGAACATTTCGTCGAGCGGGATGCCCATGGTGTAGCCTGACCAGCGACCGAGGTGTTGGTCGGGGAAGAAGAGGATTTTTTCGCGTTGCGCAAACGCCCATTTGGCGATGGTGGTGGCGTTCGACGAAGTGCATACAATGCCGCCGTGTTCGCCACAGAAGGCTTTGAGGTCGGCCGCCGAGTTGATGTAGGTGACCGGCGTGAATACCTCGTCAGCGTTCAGTACCTCATTTAACTCACGCCAGCAGCGTTCAACCTTGGCCAGGTTGGCCATGTCGGCCATCGAGCAGCCGGCCGCGAGATCCGGCAGGATGGCCTTCTGGTGCGGCTTCGACATGAAGTCTGCGACCTCGGCCATGAAGTGCACTCCGCAGAAGACAATAAATTCAGCATCGGTTTGTGAGGCCAGGCGCGAGAGTTTGAGCGAGTCGCCGGTCAGGTCAGCGTATTGATAAACATCAGCGCGCTGATAGTGGTGGCCGAGGATGACAACGCGGTCACCCAGCTTGGCGCGCGCCGCGCGGATGCGTTCGTGGCAGGCATCATCCTGCAATATGTTGAATTTGTCGAAATGGATGCTTGCGCTTTGCATAGTGTGTTTGAAAGGTTGCGAAGTAGACAGGGAAGACTGCGGGTGCGGAAAATGGTTCTGAAAGTGCGATCCTAATTTTGCCAAGGGAGACCGGCGTTGCGCCAACCGCCAACGTTACCGCGTTGTCCGTTAGCGTCTTTGTCCCCCTCAAAGCCTTCAAGTATGTTGTAGCACTCGGCGTAACCTGCCTGGCTGGCGAGGCAGGCGGCATTGTGGGAGCGTACGCCACTGCGGCAGATAAACAGGACGAGCGCCTCCGGATCAACCTGCTGCTTGAGTTGTGCGAGAAAGTTGCTGTTGGGCTGATTGGCCGGATAGCTCATCCACTCGATTTCTTCGGCGCCGGGAATGCGGCCAACCCAGTCCCATTCAGCACGTGTGCGCACATCGACCAATTTGGCGCCCGGTGCCAGTTGCCATATTTCGTTGGCTTCCTTCGGGGTCAGCGCGCCGGCATAAGGCAAGCCGAGTTCGCGTGCTCGCGTCTGGGCAAGATTTAGCAGGTCGGCAAGTTTTCCCATGGGGTGGCAATCTCTATGTGTCGGAACTAAAGTATAAATCACTTGCTGGGGCAGTGCCGCTTGTGGAGTGGAGGCGCAGGCACCAATTGGGTGCGATAATTTTCAATAATGCACCATGCAGGTGCGTACAAAAAGCAGTGATAAGCCGTAATGCCTTATGGCACAATGTTGCGTCCGCAAAAAATGGATTGGCACACTTTCTGCTATCCCCTTAGTACCGATTTTTTCATTGTCGCCGGAGTCACCGGCACCTGTTGAGGAGAGTTTTCAAATGGCAAGCCCGCAAGATGTAGTCAAGATGGTCAAGGAAAACGATGCCAAGTTCGTCGATTTCCGTTTCACCGACACCCGTGGCAAGGAACAGCACGTTACCGTGCCAGTCTCGCACTTTGACGAAGACAAGTTCGAGAGCGGACACGCTTTCGATGGCTCATCGATTGCCGGCTGGAAGGGTTTCCAAGCCTCCGACATGCTGTTGATGACCGTTCCGGAGACGGCCTACATCGATCCGTTCTTCGACGAAACGACCCTGGTTCTGACCTGCGACGTCGTCGAGCCGTCCGATGGCCGTGGTTATGACCGCGACCCGCGTTCGATCGCCAAGCGCGCTGAAGCCTACCTGAAGTCTTCAGGCATTGGCGATTTGGCCTACTTTGGACCGGAGCCTGAATTCTTCATTTTCGACTCCGTCGATTGGAGTGTCGATATGTCCGGTTGCAGCCTGAAGATTTTCTCGGCTGAAGCGGCTTGGACTTCCGGCGAGAAGAACGAAGGCAGTGGCGGCGGCTCCGGTCACCGTCCGACGGTCAAGGGTGGCTATTTCCCCGTTCCGCCGGTTGATAGCCTGCACGACATCCGTTCGGCCATGTGTCTGACGCTTGAGTCGCTCGGCGTTCCGGTTGAAGTGCATCACCACGAAGTGGCCACCGCCGGCCAGTGCGAAATCGGTACCGTATTCAGCACACTTGTGAAGCGCGCTGACTGGACACAGATCCTCAAGTACGTCGTGCATAACGTCGCGCACCAGTACGGCAAGACCGCGACCTTCATGCCCAAGCCCATCGTGGGCGACAACGGTTCCGGTATGCACGTGCACCAGTCGATCTGGAAAGATGGCAAGAACATGTTCGCTGGCAACGGTTATGCCGGCCTGTCGGAAACCGCGCTCTTCTACATCGGCGGCATCATCAAGCATGCCAAGGCGCTGAATGCCATCACCAATCCGGGTACCAACTCGTACAAGCGTCTGGTTCCGCACTACGAAGCACCGGTCAAGCTGGCGTATTCGGCCAAGAACCGTTCGGCTTCGATTCGCATCCCGCACGTTGCGTCCGACAAGGCGCGCCGTATCGAAACGCGTTTCCCGGATCCGATCGCCAACCCGTACCTTTGCTTCTCAGCATTGCTGATGGCTGGTCTGGACGGCATTCAGAACAAGATTCACCCTGGCGATCCGGCCGACAAGAACCTCTACGATCTGCCGCCGGAAGAGGATGCAAAGATCCCGACCGTATGCGCCAGCCTTGAAGAAGCGCTGGCTGCCCTGGCCAAGGATAATGAGTTCCTGACCCGTGGTGGCGTATTCTCCAAGGAGTGGATTGAGTCCTTCATCGAACTGAAGATGGACGAAGTTAACAAGGTTCGCATGACGACCCATCCTGTCGAATTCGATCTGTATTACAGCTGCTAAGCAACACGGGAACAGCGGCAAAAGGGACGGGCTTGCCCGTCCTTTTTTTCGCCTGTCGCCGGACAGGAAGAAAGAATCGCTTAGGTGAGCCACCGTTTTTTGTATTCCTCCATGGGGCTTGATGCGTTTGTATTTAAATGGAGCATCCCCTACACTGATGCCCTCAGGTTGTTGGTTGCCAGAAACGGATAGGATCACGATGACTTTCCAAAGACTGTTTTTTTCGGCTGCATGGCTCTTTCTGGCGATGACGCCGGTTCGGGCGGATGTCATGTACCAGTGCGTCGATGAAACCGGGCACAAATCGTTTTCAAACATCAAGTCCGCCGGCAAGGGGAGTAAATGTACCCCGATGGACCTTGGTGCGCCGGTTACCGTTCCAGGGGCCAAGGGAGCGGCAAAAACACCGACGCCGGCTAGCTTCCCAAAGGTTGACGATAATGCCCAGAAATCGCGCGATAACGATCGTCTGCGTATTCTCAATAGCGAACTGGCTACCGAACAGAAGAATCTTGAGCAGGCAAAGAAGGAGCTTGCAGCGCAGAACGAATCCGCCCTGCCTGAAGAACGGAATGCATCGCGAACGACTTGCGTCCCTGTCCAGCAATGCTCAACAGGCCCGACAGGTAAAACATGCAAGACCGTGCAATCGTGCACAAAAACGCTTGGCGGGATCAACAACAGCGAGGTTGATGAGCGACTACAACCCTACCAGGACAAGGTGGCCTTGCACGAACGCAATATCGAGGCCATCCAGAAAGAAATCGCCAAGCTGCGCTAAATTTAGAGAATCGGCGTAATTGTTCCTCCTCCTCGCGCATGCCTGATCATCCGATAAGCCCGTTTGGCGGTCTTGACCTGCTCTCTTCGTCGGTTGTTCTGCTCGACGAGAGTTTTTCCATCCGTTACATGAATTCCGCGGCAGAGAATCTCCTGGCAATCAGTGGTAAAGCCGTTATCGGCTCACGTCTGGACAGTGTTGTGGACTGTCCGGCTATGCTGCAGGAGGCGCTCGACAATGCCTTTAACCATGGCTGGAGCTATACCGGGCAGAGTGTTGAGTTGCAGCGCGATGATGGTATCGTTCTGCATTTGAACTGCACGGTCAATCCTACGGACACGCTGGAAGCCTGTCTGCTGGTTGAGTTGTGGCCGATTGACCAACAACTGAAAGCAACCCGTGAGGAGCGTCTGCTGGAGCAGCAGATTGCCAGCCGGGAACTGATCCGCAATCTGGCGCACGAGATCAAGAACCCGTTGGGCGGCATTCGCGGCGCGGCGCAACTGCTCGAACATGAACTCAATAATCCGGGCCTGCGCGAATACACCCAAGTCATCATCAAGGAGGCGGATCGCCTGCAGGATCTGATGAAGCGGCTGCTTTCACCGCATCGCCCGATGCAGCCCGGATCGGTCAATATTCACGAAATTCTTGAACGGGTGCGCAGTCTGTTGACGGCTGAATTTCCGCAGACACTGACGGTGCGTCGCGATTACGATACCAGCCTGCCCGAACTGGTGGGTGACCGTGAGCAACTGATTCAGGCCGTGCTGAATATTGCGCGTAACGCCGCACAGGCCATCAAGGGGCAATCCAATGCGCTTACCGGTACGGGGCAAATCATTTTGCGAACACGGGCGG
>JANNGP010000229.1:0-12518 GCA_031403915.1 Betaproteobacteria bacterium | reverse complement strand
CGAGGAGGTGGTCTCTTCGACGGAAGCGGCCTGCTCAGATGAGGACTGCGACAAAGACTGTGCCGTGGCCGAGACCTGCCCGGCGGCATTGGTCAGGTTGTCCGCTGCCGTGCGTACTTCCCCGATGATCTGGGTGAGCTTGGCGATCATGTTCTGCATGGCATTCATGAGCATGCCCACTTCGTCATTGCTGTTTACACTCAGCTTGACCGTGAGGTCGCCGTCGGCCAAAGCATTGGCAGCGTTCAGCGCTTCGTTCACCGGACGGGTGATCGAGACCGTGACCCACCAGGCAAAGGCCAGCGCGATGACGGTGGCGACAATGGTCAGGATAAGCAGCAAACGCTGAGCGCTGTCGGCTGCCGCTTCGGCTTCCTTGCCGGCCTTGGTCATCAGGCTGGACTGGAAGGCAATCATTTCATCAACCGCCTTGAGGTAGTCACCCTGTGATTTGCGGATTTTCCCGGTCAGAAGATCAATGGCTTCGTCCTTCTTTCCTGCCTTGAACAGCACGATGCACTGATCCTGTTCGGCTACCGTGATGCGCCGGGCTTCCGTGACTTTGGCAAAGCCTTTCTTGCCCTCTTCGGATTTGATGGTCTTTTCGAGTTCGGCAAACTTTTCGCCGGTTATTTTCCGTGCGCCGTAAAGCCGTTCCAGTTCTCTGTTGGCTTCTTCCGGTGTTTTTACCAGCATGGCATTACGAATTGCGCGTGCGGTAACGTTGATCTGGTCGACGGCCTCATTGGCCAGCACCGTTTTCGGGAAACGATCTTCGACCATGATGCCGATTTCTTCATCAAGATAGGCGACCCGCGTGTAGCCGACCACCGCCGTGACGATGAGCAAGATGATTACCAGTCCGAAGCCGATGCCAAGACGGACGCCGATTTTAAGATTTTTGAACATGATGTGCCTCCCGAATTAATGCAAAGTGGTGTTGCTGGAAAGTGCAGAAAGTGATGCGCTGTGTTTATGTGGTAACAGGTGGCCCTCTTCGGCGCGGGTGACGATAGCCACCAGTGCCGCCACATCCAGGATGAGGGCGACTTCACCGCTGCCCAGAATGGTTGAGCCGCCGATGCCGCGCAGGTGCGCGAACATGCGGCCCAGCGGTTTGATGACGGTCTGGAACTCGCCCATCAACTGATCGACGACGATTCCGGCACGGCGCCCGCCAAACTGGACGACGACAATGCTTTCGCGCGCCGGTGCGCTACCCTCCGTTTCAAAAATGTCGCGCAGGCGGATAAAGGGCAGGGCTTCGCCACGCAGATTGAGGAAGTTGCGGTCGCTGGCCAGGTTTTTTTGTTCGATGCATTCGACCACGGCATCCAGCGGGATGACGTAGGCGGCTTTTTCGATACCGACCAGGAAGCCGTCGATGATGGCCAGTGTGAGCGGCAGGCGGATGGTAAAGGTCGACCCTTGCCCCTCGACTGAACTGACCTCCACGGTGCCGCGCAGCGAGAGGATGTTGCGTCGTACGACATCCATACCAACCCCGCGCCCGGAAAGATTGGAGACTTTCTCCACGGTGGAGAATCCGGGTTCGAAGATGAGGTTACTGATCTCGTTGTCGCTCAACGTGTCACCAGGCTGGATCAGTTCACGCTCGATGGCCTTGGCGCGGATTTTTTCGCGGTTGAGTCCGCCGCCGTCGTCGGAGACTTCGATGACGATGATGCCCGAGTCGTGATAGGCATTGAGCGTGACGCGGCCGCAGGCCGGCTTGCCGCGCTCCAGGCGAACGGCGGTGGGTTCGATGCCGTGATCCAGCGAGTTGCGTACCAGATGCATGAGCGGGTCGCCGATTTTTTCGACCACGGTTTTGTCGAGTTCGGTTTCAGCACCGCTGATCACCAACTCGATTTCCTTGCCGAGCTCTTTGGCCACATCACGCACTACGCGGTTGAAGCGGGTGAAGGTGTCGCCGATCTGCACCATGCGCAGTTGCAAGGCTGAATCGCGGATACTTTCAACCAGGCGGGAGAGGATGGAGGTGGCTTCGACGAGGTCACTATTCTTGCTCTTGAGCGCCAGCAGGTTGGCCGAAGCGCCGGCGATGACCAGTTCGCCAACCAGATCAATCAGCTGATCCAGCTTGTCAGCGTGCACGCGCACCAGCTGTGAATCCCGCGCTTTCTTGTCGACGGTCTGGGTTTGCTTGGCGATGGCGGCGTCGACAATTTCCTTGTGCACGACTTTGTGTTCAACGAGGATTTCGCCCAGTTGTGGGGCGGGTTCGTTGTTGGCATGGGCTTCTGCGGCGGAGGCGCTCTGGTCGCGTAGCCCTTGGTCGATTTCGGCTTGGGTCAGTGCGCCGCAACGCACCAGCATCTCGCCCAGACGCATGGTGTCTTCGGGCAGTTCGCGGATGTGCAGGATGTAGTCGGCGACATTGCTGTGTGGCGGCAGGATGCGCAGGTCGCAGTCGTCGCTTACAAAATCGAAAACGCGTTCGATGTCCGCCTTCGAGGCTTTGGTCTGCAGGCGGATCTCAAAGCCCATGTAGCAGGATTCAGGATCCATGTCAGCGGCCTGTGGCATGGCGTCGGCAATCGTCTCGATGCCGATGATCTCGCCCAGGTTGCCGAGGTAGCGGATGAAGGAGAGCGGGTCCATGCCGCCGCGCAGCACGTTTTTGCCAAAGCGAACCGAGATGTGCCAGCTGTCCGTATTGACTACGCCGCCCCCCGAGCTTTCAACTTCGACCGTGTTGTCGTGTACGGTGAGGCTGGCGCTGGCTGAACTGCCGTTGTCTTCTAGAATTTTTTTCAGGTGATCGGTGAGGGCGTTGCCACGCGCGCTCAGGCTGGCATCCGGCTCCGCGGCCTGCACGGCGAGGACATCGATCAGGCTGCCCATGTGGTCGCAGCATTCGAGGAGGATGGTGGCGATTTCACCGGTGACCGCGAAGTCACCATTGCGCAGTGAATCGAGCAGGTTCTCGACAAGGTGCGTAAAAGACACGATGAAATTACATTCGACGACGCCGGCTCCACCCTTGATGGTGTGTGCGGCGCGGAAAATGCCGTTGATGTTGTCGTTGTCGTCCGGCTCCTGCTCAAGGCGCAGGAGTCCGGCTTCCATGGCGGCGAGTTGCTCGCGGCTTTCCTGAATATAAACGCTGGTTAATTCATCCATTGTGTTGACTCCCTGTATCGGTATTTCAGAAAAAATTAGACAAATTCAAAATCCACCGCAGAGGCGCAAAGGGGCAAAGGTTCGCGAAGAAAAGCAAAAGGGATGGTACGAAGACTTTCTTTGCGCCGCCTTTGCGTTCTTTGCGTCTTTGCGGTGGGTGTTATGTGGTGGATTGTCTTGTTCATTACGCTGACTCGGCCGCGGGGATCACCAGCGGATCGCCCAGCTCGGCGGCCAGGTTGCAAAAATCAATGACGGAGCGCACGGCCTGACTGTGAGCGACAATCGCCACCTCCTTGCCGGCACGATGCGCTTCTTTCTTGAGCAGGATGAGCAGTTGCAGTCCGGCGGTGTCGATCTCGCTGACCTGCAGGAGGTCAAGCTCGAGTTCATGGGTGGCGGCCAGGGCGTCGAGCAGAATTCTTTTCTGCTCAAGCGCGTGGTAGATGGTCAGGTCTTCGGTCAGGGAAAGCCGGTGGCTGTCAGTCATGGTGATACCTCCAGTGCGAAATCGTAGGCAGTTGTGGTGCAATTAACGCAATGTAGGTCGGCCTTCAGGCCGACAATGGCGCACAGGCAATCCTTTGTCGGCCTGAAGGCCGACCTACAAACATGGGAGTGAAAATCAGCTTGTTGAGGATTCATTTACGTCTGCTTCCTTGTTGGCCGCGGTCTAAAACAACTCGATTTTTTTGGTTTTGGTGGCGCCGGGTGCCACCCCACCCTTTTTGCCCAGTGTTGCGCTATGCACCTCGCGCTGCTGATCCATCACGTAGTTGGAATACAGCTGGTCGAATTCGGTCTTCAGCGGCTTGATGTTAGGTGGCGTATCGGCGTAGTCCTCAGAGCGCTCAAGGACACTGGCCACGGTGCGCGTATGCGAGTCGATATGCCCGATGCCTTCGATGACCTGCGCCAGTTGCTGCCGGGTGATGTCCTGAAATTGCACACTGGCCAGGGTGTCCATGAACATGGCGCCCAGCTTTGAACTGCTGCTGCTGATGCGCTCGAGCATCTCGGTTTCGCGGCGCGTCAGTTGTTCGTAGCTGTTGCCCAGTGTGCCGAGTTGCCCGGCAAAGTCTTCCAGCGTTTTGCGTTCTTCTTTAATGCTGGAATGGGCGAGCTTGTTCTTGAACTGGGTTTCGATGATGTTGGTGACGGCCAGAATGCCTTCGTCGATTTTCATAACGGCGGTTTCTGTCTCGTGCGACAGTTTGCGCACTTCGTCGGCAACCACGGCAAAGCCCCGCCCGGCCTCGCCGGCACGCGCGGCTTCAATGGCTGCGTTGAGCGCCAGCAGATTGGTTTGCCCGGCAATGCGGCGTATAAGGGCGACCAGCGCCTGCAATGCCTGGGTGTTTTCGACGGCTTTGGCACTGGTTAATTGATCCTGCTCGGATTCCTTGATGCGCTGCTGGATGAAGGTCTCCAGATGATCAATCAGGATGCGGTTGCCGGCGACTTTGGATTTCGAATCTTCGGCGGTGCCGGCTGTTTCAGCGGTCGCGGCGGCAACGAACTGCTGCAACTCGGTAACCACGTCATCGATGGTTTGCAGGCGCGAGGTGACATCGAAGGCGGCTTTTTCCGTCTGCTCGGTCACACTCAGCAACTGGTTGACCAGCATGCGGTTGAAGGGCTGGATTTCATTGAGTTCGGGCAGGGCGATGCGCTTGCAGATCTTGTTGGCCGGGCAGTGTGGACGCGGATCTTCGAGTACCTTTTGCATGCCCATGTAAGCGTCTTTGAAAAAAACTTTGGAGATGAGTCGTTGCGTTCCAATAAAGAACAACAGAATTCCCAGCGTGCCGAACGTGTCGAGTACGCGTTCGCTCAGCCCGAAGAAAGCCGTTACGTCGCTGTGGTACCAGTCATGCAGCAGAAATACCGCCAACGCGATCAGCACCGAGGTGCTGATTCGAACAGCCAGCGTGCGCAGGGCAAGTTGCTTGCGCAGGGCGAGTTGCGCCGGTTGCGCGGTTTGCGCGGGGGTCATGACGCGGCTCTACTTGATAACCAGTTTGATGGTGTTGAGCAGTTCGTCGGCCGTGGCCGGCTTGACGATCCAGCCGGAGGCGCCGGCTTCCTTGGCCTCCTGCTTGCGACTCTGCTGCGACTCGGTGGTCAGAAAAAGAATCGGCACGAACTTGTAATCGGGAAGTTTGCGCACTTCGCGGATCAGATCGATGCCGTTCATCCCCGGCATGTTGAGGTCGGTAATCAGCAGATCGACCTTGACGTTGGCGTTGAATTTCTTCAGCGCCTCTTCGGCGTTTGCGGCCTTCTCTACCGTGTAGCCGGCTTTACTCAGAATGCTTGAAATGCTTAAAAGAATTGTGGCCGAATCGTCCACCAGCATGATTGTGCTCATAACGCCCCTTTTCACTAAAAATCCGGCTGTTGAACGAACCGGTTGTTTGGTGTGAAGAAATCATCTCCCCAGCAGTAACTCATGCTGGCAGAAAAAAAAGCGTTTGTGCATCCGTAGAAACCGCTAAAAATTGCGGAAACTACGTAGTTGGGAGGCGAAGTGGCTGAGCAATAAACACTTCCGTCTATTAACATATATGTTAATATTCAGGCTATGGATTACATCATCACTTACTACAGCACCGAGGTTGAGGAATCCATTTTGGCGCTTCCAACACCGCTGTTGGCGCGTTACTTGAGTTTGACCGATCGCATGATGCAATGCGGGGCAAACCTTGGCGAGCCGCATACACAGGCGTTTGGTGGTGGATTGTTTGAGTTGCGTTTGAAGGGTGCGGAGGGCATTGCCCGTGTGTTTTACTGCACGTTGCTAGGGCGACGGATTGTGATGTTGCACAGTTTTGTGAAGAAGTCTCAGAAGACCCCGCCGTACGAACGGAAGATTGCACAAGCACGAATGAAGGAGGTTAAAAATGCGAACACATGAAGAATTGAAGGCGCTTGCCTTATCTAAGCCGGCGGTTCGCGCCGAGTATGAGCGTATTGAACGTGATGAAATGCCGATGTTCGATGCCATTCTGGCGGTACGCAAGGCGGCGGGGCTGACGCAGGCGCAAGTGGCAGAGCGCATGGGCACTAAAGCGCCGGCCGTTGCCCGCTTGGAAAATGCACTGATCACCGGTACGCCGTCTCCCTCACTGAACACTCTGCGTAAGTACGCAGAGGCACTTGGCAAAAAACTGGAAGTGCATTTTTCGTAGATTTTTCGTGGTATTCCTTTGCGGCTCATGCCGGCCAGACGTCTGCTTCAATCGCCGGGACGCTTATTCCAGTCGCGTCGGTCATTCGAGTCATCGGAACGTCGCTCAAGCCACTTGAGCAGCACCGAGTAAAGCACCTCGGGCATGAAGGGCTTGGCAAGGAAATCATTCATCCCCGCCTCGTAACAGCGCATCCGGTCCTCGACAAAGGCGTTGGCCGTCATGGCCAGAATCGGGGTGTTCCGGCGGTTCGGCATGTTGCGAATCTGCCGGGTAGCTCCCAGCCCGTCGAGTTTCGGCATCTGCATGTCCATCAGGATGGCGGCGTAGTCCGTTTCGCAGGCCTGTCGGACGGCTTCAAGACCGTCTTGTGCCGTATCCACCGCCAGTCCAATGTCTTCGAGCATGAACTTGGCGACTTCAAGATTAACCGATTCGTCGTCGACGATCAGAATGCGGCGGCCGGCATGGCGATCCTTGAGTGCGTGTTCGGCTTCCGATAATTGCAGTTGAACCGGTGCGCTTTGATCATCGCATTTGTGCAGTCTGGCCGTGAACCAGAAGGTACTGCCAATGCCGGCCGTACTTTCAACGCCGGCTTCGCCACCCATCAATTCGGCCAATCGCTGGGTAATGGCCAATCCCAGTCCGGTGCCGCCGTATTTGCGGGTGGTGGAGCTGTCGGCCTGAGAAAAGGCGGCGAACAAGCGAGGGAGCACCTCGGGGGCAATGCCAATACCGGTATCCTGAACCTCAAAACGGAGCCATACCGAGTCGGTACTTTCCTTCTGCTTCAGGGTGCGCAGGGTGATGCTTCCGGTTTCAGTAAATTTGATGGCGTTGCCGACGTAGTTGAGCAGGGCCTGTTGCAGGCGTGTTGCGTCACCCTGTAATTCGGGCCAGGTCGTATCGGTGATTACCTGAAGGTTGAGCCCCTTGGCCTGGGCACGTGGCATCAGGATCGATTTGATGTTGGTCAGTATGCCATTGATGTCTACCGGGGCTTCTTCCAGCACGATCCTTCCGGCTTCGATCTTCGATAGGTCAAGGATGTCGTTGATGGTGTTGAGCAGGTGTTCGCTGGAGGTTTCAATTTTAGCGAGACGGTCGGCTTGGACAGGGGTGACTCCGCCACGCTTCAGAATATGGGTCATGCCGATGATGCCGTTCAGGGGAGTGCGGATTTCATGGCTCATGTTGGCCAGGAAGGTGCTCTTGGCAAGGTTGGCGGCCTCGGCAACTTCCTTGGCCTGGGCCAGTTCGGCAGTGCGTGTGGCGACGAGTTCTTCGAGGTTTTCCTGATTCTCCTTCAGCGCTTTAGTCATCTGCTCGCGCAGAGTGACATCGGTCATGATGCAATGCGTACGAAGGAAATTGCCCTCACTGTCGCGGCTGATTCGACCATTCACTTCCAAGATCTTCAGGTTGCCGTCTTTGCATTTGAATTCAAAGACCGGACCAGAGACACGACCTGATGCCTTGAATTTCGGGAACTCGTGCGACAGTGTCTGGATTGCCTCTGCGGTAATGAAGTCCCCGATAAAGCGACCCAGCACCTCATGTCGTTCATAACCCAATTGTTTCAGCCATTCTTGATTGACTTCGAGAATGTTGCCTTCGATATTCAGCGACTGATACGGCAACGGCGCTTCCTCGAACATTCTACGGAAAAGACTTGCATTCTCCCGCAGGGCTATTTCCATCTGCTTCTGGGAGGTGATGTCCTGGAAGACGGCCATCGCGGCGATGATCTCTCCCTTGGCGTTCCTGATCGGCGCGGCATTGGCAAAGACGATGCGCCCGTCGCCGTCTGGCCGCTGAATGATGAATTCCCGGCTTGACGATTCGCCGTGCAACACGGCGCGAGTGAGCGGGATTTCATCGAGTGCCAGTGGCCGGCCATCGAGATCGAGTTGGGGGCGGTGGCCAAGGTACTGATCTAAGCTGATGCCGGCCGCGAAATTCTGGGGATCCTCACCACGAATGCGCAGCCCTGCTTCATTCACGTAACGCAATGATCCGTCTGGAGCATTGGCAATCGATATGCCTGCCGGGCTTTGATCCATCGCCGCCTGCAGGGTGGCCTGTGCTTCCTGGAGTGCTGTTTCGCGTTCGCCGAGTGAGAAAAGCAGCTGGTTAAAGGTGCCGATCAGTTGGCCGATTTCGTCTTGTCTGGCGATTGGCAGGGCGCGCAGGGGTTGGCTGCTTGCCGACATGTCGCTCAGCGCTGTTGTCGCATCAAAGAGCGGCGATAACTGACGCTTGAGCAGCCACCAGCCCAGCACGCCGGACAGCACGGTTAACATGAGGGTGGCCAGCAGCATGCGCTGCTGCATCTCGCGGATCGGGGCAAAGGCTTCTTCGGCAGGCATTCTGACGATAAGCAACCAGCCTGCGATGGGGATTTGTTTCGCCGCCGACACTACTTCCAAACCACGAGCATCAACGATAGAACCATATCCCTCGTAGCCTTGCGCGTAGCGGTCATACAACGGATTGACCCCGGGGTCTGGCGTTGTTGTGAAGATACGGCTCTGGTCGGTGCCGGTGATAATCAGTTTGTGTTGTGGTGCGATTAGCAGGTAACCGCCGGTTTTTCCGTAGTTGATACTAAAAACATGGTCGAGGAAATTATCTTTTACCAGATTGGTTGAGCCGGACAGCGCCCCGATTATTTTGCCCCGGCTGTCGCGAATGGGAACCGACATGAGGAAAGCCGGCATACGCCATCTTTTGCCAATTTCAGGCCGACTGATGCTCGATTTCCCCTCTGCGAGCGCTGCGGGTACCGAGCTGCGCTCATTGTAATTAACGCCGACCCGGCCAATTGAGGGGAAGTCAGCAATGCCAGTTCCCTCGGTGTTGTGGACAATAAAGCCTCCGTTAAACTGGCTCATTAATAACGGTTGATGTTCAAGAAAGGTTTGCACTGCCGCTGTCTTGCCCATCATTACCGGGGTGATTTCTTCTGCGATTTTTTGCAGTGACTTGAGCCGGTCATCCAAGTCGCGGTTGATGTGTGCGGCCGCCATGGTTACGGCCGAGAATTGTTGGTTGCCGAGCAGGCGCTCCATGTCCTGGCGCAACACACGGGTGGCAAAATACGATAGCGCCCAGAGACTCATCAGAAAAATGAGCAATATGGAAAGTGTGCTTCTGGTTTTTAGCGAATTCCAGGGAAGAACTCTTGCCGGCATGATGTTTTCAACACCATTTAGATTGTCGATCATAAGGTTTAAACCACCGGCTTTAGTTCGTTTTGGAACTGGGTGCGCAAATTTCATTTGCGCACGTGAAAAATGGCTGATTCATTTGTTTCATTTGATATATTGGCCAGTTGCTAGCCTTTGAGCGCGGCACTGAGCGAGGCCACTTCCTCGGCGGATTCGGCCAGAATGCTGCTCAGCGTTTCATCGTCGATAAGCATTTCAAGTTCGACAGTCATTCCCTTGCGGCTCATGCCCACCAGTACGTCGAGCGGCGACTCGACAGGCGAGAGTTCATCCGCCAGCAACAGGGTGTCGCCCAACGAGTTGGGCGGCATGGCCAGAAAGCCCGACCACAGGGTTTCCATGGCGTCCTGAATGTGTACAGGGACGTCCAGCGCATGCAGCACGGCGTGCCCGACACGGGCTTCGCCTTCGCCGTGCCAAAGCTCCAGATTGCCCGTAAGCAGGCCGGGGAACGCATTGGCGCGTGAGATCAGGTAAAAACTGCCCACTTCGTGCACGATGCCGGCGAAGAAGGCGGCGTCCGGGTTTTGCCGGGTGACGCGTTTGGCGATGACGCGTGCCAGCGCGGCGACGTGGGCGGTGTGCTCCCAGAGTTTTGCAGCCAGTGCGCGGTGTTCTGCGTTGTGCGACAGGCTTTGCATCTGGCGTACAACGATGGCCGCGGCGAGGGCGCGCAAGGTGGCGAATCCGAGTCGGGAAATGGCGCTTTTGAGTTCGGTAATGAGGCGTCCGCCGGGGTTGTAGGCCATCGAATTGGCCATGCTGAGCACGCGCGCACAAAGGATGGGCTCGGCGGAAATGAGTTTGCCGAGCGGATCAATGGCACAGTCCGGGTCATCGAGCATGCGTTGTACGCGCAAGGCAATTTCGGTATGGGTGGGGAATACGATGTCACCACGTGCGGCGTCGGCGGCAATGGTGTCAAGGGCTGTGCGTATGTCCGTCATGGCTCTTCCCTCGGGGAATTGGCTTCAAAATCCACCGCAAAGGCGCGAAGGGGCAAAGAAAACGCAAAGAAAATCTAAAATTGACAGGCTCATGCTTTTGTCGTTCTTTGCGGCTCTGCACTTCCGTTGGTCGCCTTTGCGGTGGGTGTTTTATTTTTTGCATTCACTCGATTCTCACTTATTTTGAGTAGTGCCGTGGCTGACAATGGCTGCCGGAATCTGGTCCAGTGGCAAGGTGAAATCCACCGCGCCGGCCTTGATGGCTTCTTTCGGCATGCCGAAGACGACACAGCTGGCTTCGTCCTGCGCGATGGTTTTTGCACCGGCGTTGTGCATCTCCGTGAGACCGCGCGCGCCGTCATCGCCCATGCCGGTCATGATGATGCCCAGCGCATTGGCACCGGCAAACTTGGCGACGGATCGGAAGAGCACATCGACCGAGGGCTTGTGCCGGTTAACCAGCGGGCCGTCAGCGACATCAACGACGTACTGGGCCCCACTGCGTTTGAGCATCATGTGTTTGCCGCCGGGAGCGATCAGCGCCCTGCCGGGAATGACGCGGTCGCCGTTCTTCGCTTCCAGTACCTCGATCTGGCACAGACTGTTCAGGCGCTCGGCAAACATCGCGGTGAACATGGCCGGCATGTGCTGGACAATGACAATGCCGAGGCTGGTGGCCGGCAGGCGGGTGAGCACGGCTTCGAGAGCCTGAGTGCCGCCGGTGGAGGTGCCGATGGCAATGACCTGATCGGTGGTGCGCACGAGCGCGGCATTGCTGGCGGCGCTGAGCATGACATCGGCGGTCAGTTTGGGGCGGTTGAGGTTGGCGCCGGCCGCGCTGGTGCCGGCGCGCAAGGCGTGCATATTGGCTTTCGCCGCACTGCGCACGGCTTGTACGATGTCGTTGGAGGAATCTTCGAGGAAGTTTTTAAGCCCGACCTTCGGCTTGGTAATGATCGCCACGGCACCCGCCGACAGTGCTTCAAATGTGGCCTGCGCGCCTTGTTCGGCAAGCGAGGAGCAGATGACGACCGGCGTGGGATGCTCGGCCATTATTTTCTTGAGGAAGGTGATACCGTCCATGCGCGGCATTTCGATGTCGACGATCAGCACGTCCGGCCACAGGGTGCGCATCTTTTCGAGGGCAAACACGGGGTCCGAGGCGGTGGCGATCACCTCGATGCCGGCATCGCCGGCCAGCGCCTGCGCGACGACCTGACGCACGACGGCCGAGTCATCGACGATCATCACTTTTATTTTGTCAGCCATGAGTTGTATCAGCCATATGCGTTCCTGATTTCGGCATTTTCCCCCTCGGGGAAAGCCAGCCAGACATCACCACTCCAGATGTCGAAGTGCAGTTTTCGTCGCCCGCTGCCACCGACGTGTTCGGCCATCAGAGGGATGTTTTTCGAGGCCAGAAGTTTGCGTCCGTACTCGATGTTGCGCGGGCCAATGTCCATCGTGCCACTCTGGCCGCCGGAGAACATGTTGGCGCCACCAAACAGCTTGGCCTGATATTCGGAGGGGAGGGTGCCGGCCTGCTCGACGTGCTGCAGAAACAACTCGAACGCTTCACTGGCGTAACGGCCGTCAAGCGCGTCATCCGGGGCGCGCTTGCGCTCAGTCATCATGTAGTGACACATGCCGCCGATGTGCTTGCGCGGGTGCCAGAGCGTGATCGATACGCAGGAACCGAGCAGGGTCGTGATGCGCGTGTGGCCGCTGCCGAAATGAAAATCACCGGCGCTGAGGATCACGGTTTCGTGTGCTGCGGTGGAGTGTGGGGTGGAGGTCATTTGTTAACCGCTTTCAACGCAGAGCGCGCAGAGGCGCAGAGAACGCAGAGAAGATCAAAAGATTTTCGCAAGGAAGTTTTTGCTTTTCCTCTGCGCTCTCTGCGCCTCTGCGCGCTCTGCGTTGAGCGGCCTGCCGGCGGGCATTCCCAGCTCGCGGCTGATCGTGGACAACCCGATCGGCGGCCTGACTCCGGGACGGCC
>JANNGP010000228.1:0-36248 GCA_031403915.1 Betaproteobacteria bacterium | reverse complement strand
GTAGAGTGCCGTGTTGCCGAAGGCCGGGCTGCGCTTCTGTTCAAGCGCTCGGCGAATCGTCGGGTTGTCTGTGTTCAATGCACTGCTCATCGAACGCAGGGCCAGCTCGGTGCTGCCGGGTTTGTCGAGATCGTTGTTGCCCTGTTGGATCAGATCGCCATCGAGATCAAGCGGCTTACCCGTGATGCGGCTCACCGCATTCTGAAAGGCCGCGTTGCGGCTGGCGTACTGGCCGGCGTTGAAGTCGGCAAAGCGGTAGATGGTTTTGTCGTAGTTGGCCGGGTAGGCGATCAGATGGGCGGTGCCGTAATACAGGCCGCCGCGCCGCGTAAACACTTCCTGGCGGATCGAGCCGTCTTTCAGCGTGTTCGGAGTGTTTGGATTAGGATGCGCTTGCGCGTACTGCTCGGCAAAGGCGATGCTGACCTGCATGGCGCCGCCGGTACGCACCGGGTTCTTGTCGGCAAAGAGGCGTTTGCCCATCGGTACCATGTCGATCAAGTCTTCAAAAATATCGCTCAGTTCACGCTCTGTTTTTACGCTGTCGATGCGCTCGGCGTAGGTTTGTCCATTCGGTGATTTGATCTTGAGCGCGACGCTCACGGCAAACGGAGGTACGCCGATTTTTGCGGCGCGACGCTCGATTTCTTCCCGCGCGATGCGGTTGAGATCGGGCACCGTCGGGTCGGCGCGGAAGGATGATTCCTGCTCGGTGATGGCAATCACGGCGCAGATGTTCTGGAAGCTGGTGTTGAGATTTTGTGTGGTGAGTGCGTCGTGGATATCCGCGGCCCAGCCTGAGCGATCACTCACATACGCGGGCAGCAGGCTGGCGATTTGGGCGCGGATGTCGGCAGGGCGCAGCGGGGTTGGCTCCGTCTGGCGAATGTCACCGGCGCACCCGGCGAGCAGGGCAAGCGCGAGCAATGCAGTCAGGAACAGCGTTTTGGTGGTCATGGGTCGGAGGCGCTCAGGCGGAAATGTCGCGGAACGCTATTGTTGCACGACTTCCGATTTGGCGATGGAGCCGGGGGTGAACTGAAACAAGGGGTGCGGTTCGGGCTGCGGCTTAGCGGGAATGTAGAGTGCACAGGCGCAAGGTCAGGTTCTCTATGTGGGGCAGCGTGGCGTTTTGATGATGCGCTCGGCGAGATGCGCTGCCCATGTGGTGTAGAAAGCCGGTCCCGGATGAAATCCGTCGCTGGCGATGCTGTCGAGCGTGAGCAATTCCGGCTGACGAGAAAGTGCGACCGATACCAGCTGGCAGCCTTCGATGGATTGCGTCAAGTCGTTCAACCCTGCATTGAAGTGTTTGGCACCCCGGCCCATGTACCAGCGCAGAGGCTGCGGCAGAGCCGGGAAGAGATGCATGGGTGGCAGACCGGAAAGAAGAATTTGGCATGCCGCGAACTTGTTTTTCAACACGCGAATCAACGCGGTCTGTTGGCGCAGCCATTGCCAGCGCTGATAACCCGTGGTCAGATCATTTACGCCCAGTGAGGTTACCACCACATCAAAGGGTTCAGGCTCAACGCTGGCCAGATGGCGAAGTGCGTCAGTCGTTGTGTCGCCAGTTTTGGCCAGCAACTTCCATGAAACCGTGTAGTGCGCGCCAAGCTGGCTGACCAGTTGACCGGAAAGTGCTTCTGCCTGTGTTGCCGCACCAACGCCTGCGGCGGCTGAGTCGCCAAGGATCAAAAGGCGCAGGTACGGGCCATTTCCGAATAGGCCATGACGGTCACCCGGTGGTTCCGGCAGCACCGGCGTAACCCGGCGGACATATCGACCCTGCAGGAGAAAGACCGGCCCAAGGGCAAGAGTGAGAGCGAGGTGCTTCATATGGTAGATGGAAAAAGCCGGCGAGTTGTAGGTTTCGCCGGCTTGCTCAGTGACGATCAGTGCTTGTTGCCGAACAGCGTGGAGACGGGGATCTTGCCGATCTTCTGGCACCACTCCTGCGGGCCGGTGGTGTGGATGGCCGAGCCGGTTGAATCAACCGCCACAGTAACCGGCATGTCGTTCAGATCGAACTCGTAGATCGCTTCCATGCCCAGATCAGCAAAGCCGACGACCTTTGAAGCCTTGATCGCCTTGGCTACGAGGTAGGCGGCGCCGCCGACGGCCATGAGGTAGGCTGATTTGTTGTCCTTGATCGCCTCGATGGCCACCGTGCCGCGCTCGGATTTGCCAACCATGGCGATGAGGCCGGTCTTCTCCAGCATCATGCGGGTGAACTTGTCCATGCGCGTGGCGGTGGTGGGGCCGGCCGGGCCGACGACTTCGTCACGCACCGGATCAACCGGGCCGACGTAGTAGATGACGCGGTTGGTGAAGTCGACCGGCAGCTTCTCGCCCTTGGCCAGCATGTCGGCGATGCGCTTGTGCGCGGCGTCGCGGCCGGTGAGCATCTTGCCGTTGAGCAGCAGCTTCTGGCCCGGTTTCCATGCGGCGACCTGTTCCCGGGTTAGCGTGTTGAGGTCAACGCGGGTGGCGGTTTTCAGATCGGGTGTCCAGGTGACTTTCGGCCAGTCTTCAAGCTTGGGTACTTCCAGCTTGGCCGGGCCGGAGCCGTCGAGGTGGAAGTGGATGTGACGCGTGGCCGCGCAGTTGGGGATCATGGCGACCGGCAGGTTGGCGGCGTGCGTCGGGTAATCGAGTACTTTCACATCAAGCACGGTGGTCAGGCCGCCGAGGCCTTGCGCGCCGATGCCCAGCGCATTGATCTTCTCGTAGAGTTCGAGGCGCAGTTCTTCGGCTTTGGTGAGTTTTGCACCACTCGCGCCGCGCGCCTTGAGTTCCTGAATGTCGACCGGTGCCATGATCGATTCTTTGGCCATCAGCATGGCCTTCTCGGGCGTGCCGCCGATGCCGATGCCGAGGATGCCGGGCGGACACCAGCCGGCACCCATCTGCGGGACGGTCTTGAGCACCCAGTCGACGAGGTCGTCGGAGGGGTTGAGCATGGCAAACTTGGCCTTGGCTTCCGAGCCGCCGCCCTTGGCCGCGCAGATGACTTCAACGTGGTGGCCGGGAACGATCTCGAAGTGCACGACAGCGGGGGTGTTGTCCTTGGTGTTGTTGCGCTTGCCGGCCGGATCGGCCAGTACCGAGGCGCGCAGCGGGTTATCGACGTCGGCGTAGGCGCGCTTGACGCCTTCGTTGACCATGTCTTGCAGGCTCATCGTGGCGTCCGGCCACGAGACATTCATGCCGACCTTGAGGAAAACCATGCCGATGCCGGTGTCCTGGCAGATCGGGCGGTGGCCTTCGGCGCTCATGCGCGAGTTGGTCAGGATCTGGGCGATGGCGTCCTTGGCGGCGGGCGATTCCTCGCGGTCGTAGGCTTCGCCGAGTGCCTTGATAAAGTCGAGCGGGTGGTAGTAGCTGATGTACTGGAAGGCATCGGCGATGCTCTGGATCAGGTCTTCCTGTTTGATGGCGGTCATTTCAGACTTTCATGAAAATGCTCCGGACAGAACCGGAACGGGGGTTGAGTGATCGGGTGCGGCGGCATGGTCGTTAGAACCATGCTGATCAGCGCTGAATTGGTACGCTCGGCGGCTGTGCAGAGGCTTGGATTTTATCACCAATGGCCTTGGCCTTCATGGGTTGATGCAGGGCAAGCGCATTTAACTTCAAAGTCCACCGCAGAGGCACAGAGACGCAGAGAAACGCAGAGAAAACCATTTGAATCGCTGAAAAAGAGGCGTCCTGTAAAGTTTCCCCTAAGCTCAAGCTATTTTGCCTTTCTCTGCGAACCCTCTGCGCCTCAGCGTCTCTGTGGTAGGTTTTGATTTCAAATGCAATCGCCTAGGGGTTGATGCAGGTTTTGATCTGCTTATCGCCGGCTTTGCCGCAGGGCGTTAATTCGCCCGGCACCGGATGTGGCGTGCCTTCCTCGTCCATCTGCGCGGCGAGCGTTTCCCAAGCGATCAGCCCCTTGCGGTCGAGTGTCAGGCGCAGCAGCCAGCCACGCTTGCCTTCTGGCGTATCAAACCCGTCGAAGACAAAGTTTCCCAGGCTATAGACGATCAGTTTGCCGCGATAGTATTCGGCTCCCTGAGTCACATGCGGATGGCCGCCAACCACGATGTCGGCGCCGGCATCAATCATGCGGCGTGCAAGTTGGCGCTGGCGCGGGCTGGGATCGGGTTCATTCTCCCAGCCCCAGTGCATGAACGGGATCACCAGATGGGCTCCGGCCGCACGCGCGGCACGGATGTCGCTGATCACCTGACTGTCTTCGCTCCAGGCGATGCCCGCGTGATCCGGGCCGGCCTCGAAGGAACGCGGCTTGAATTCGTTGTAGCCGAGCACGGCGATGCGCAAACCTTTGCGCTCTATCCAGAGCGGTGCGTGGGCCGTAGCGAGGTTGCGCCCGCCGCCGAAATACGGGATGCCGGCACGTTCAAGATGGCTCAGTGTTTCGAGAAAGGCTTCCTTGCCGTAATCGCCGGAGTGGTTGTTGGAGACGGCCATTGCGTCAAAGCGTCCTTTGAGCAGCGGCACCACACGCGGGTCGGCGCGGAATGAAAAGAGCTTGCTGTCGAGCGGTTTGCCGACGATGGCAATCGGGCATTCCAGATTGCCGATGGTGAAATCCGCATCACGCAGAATGCTGGCAAACGGAGCGAGCGGGTCGCCTCCGGCGGCGATGACTTTTCCCGGCCCGTCGTCGAGCATGACGTCGCCAACGAAAATCAGACGCACCGGTTCAGCCTGTGCCGAGGAAAAGACAAGCAGCGCGCAGGCGGCCAGGAATATGTTTCTCATCGCGCGCGCCCTTTGGTAGTTGGTTTCATCTCGCACCAGTATTGCAACTCGCCGTCGCGTAGCGTTTCATAAACGAATTGCAAGCCGCTAAAGCCGTAGGGTGCGTTGCGGCCATTGCGGTGTTTAGGCGGCGGGTAGGGGTAGGTGGCCTGATGGATGAGCACCGCGCCGTCATCATGGTCGGCGTAGGTGTAGACCTTGATCGATGCCAGATCCGCCGGCGTGTTCTGGAACACGACACGAAACCGGAAATAGGAGCCGACCTGAATGCTGCTTACGGCATACGGCGACGTCACCGGTTGCGCGACCAGCATTTTCGTTTCGCCGCCATAGGTGGTGTGGCAAACGGCCTGTTCGGCGTGGGCGGCTGAACAGGCCAATAGCACAGCGCTTAGCAGATAGCCGGCGGATCGAAAATAAGACGTTTGGAAGAAGCGCACTACACCCCCGGGAGAACTTGCATGCATTGGCAAGGCCGTCAGTATGTCGCCACGCCGGCCGGGAGGCAAATTCAGACAAAAGCGCATGTAAGTGATGTGTAAGATTTGAAGCATCTAATTCATCCCGATTCGCATGATTGTTGCCATGGAACAAAGATCACCCCTGCCTTTCGTTACGCCGGGTTGTCAGTATTGAGTCGTGAGAGTGAGTGATCACGGTTTGTTCGGGTGCGGGATGGCATCGATAAAACAAACC
This sequence comes from Betaproteobacteria bacterium, assembly GCA_031403915.1. Taxonomy (GTDB): domain Bacteria; phylum Pseudomonadota; class Gammaproteobacteria; order Burkholderiales; family Rhodocyclaceae; genus Propionivibrio. Next base: position 30,779 of record JANNGP010000228.1, on the reverse strand, counting down.
TCTTTTGAATACAGCACAGGAGATGGACTATGTCCCAGAACGAGCCAGTACAGTTGATTCAGCCGCCTGCCGAGTTCGTCAAGCAGGCCACAATTTCCGGCATGGACGCCTACAAGGCGCTGTGCGCTGAAGCGGACAGCGATTACACGGGCTATTGGGCTCGTTTGGCGCGTGAGCATGTGAGCTGGAAAAAGCCTTTCACCGAGGTGCTCGATGAATCCAATGCGCCGTTCTTCAAATGGTTTGCTGACGGCAAGCTGAATGTCTCGTATAACTGTCTGGATCGTAACATCGAAGCCGGCCTTGGCGACAAGGTGGCGATTGTTTCCGAAACCGACGACGGCGAAGTCCGGCGGGTAACGTACAAAGAGCTGCTGGCCAAAGTAAACCAGTTGGCCAATGGCTTGCGCGCAAAGGGCATCAAGAAGGGTGACCGCGTTCTCATCTATATGGCGATGGGTATTGAAGGCGTAGTAGCGATGCAGGCGTGCGCCCGTATCGGTGCCATTCACTCGGTGGTGTTCGGTGGTTTTTCGGCGCAATCGGTGCGTGACCGTATCAATGATGCCGGTGCCGTAGCCGTCATTACAACTGATGAACAGTGTCGTGGCGGCAAGAAGCTTCCACTTAAGCCGGCGGTTGATGATGGCATTGCGCTGGGTGGCTGCGAGTCGATCAAAACCGTGATCGTGTTCAAGCGCACCGGCGGTGTTTGCCCAATGGTTGCCGGCCGTGACATCTGGTGGGATGACGTGATCAAAGGCCAGTCGGACGTGTGCGAACCGGAATGGGTCGATGCCGAGCATCCATTGTTCCTGCTCTATACCTCGGGTTCGACCGGCAAGCCGAAGGGTGTCCAGCACTCGACAGGCGGCTATCTGCTACATGCCGTGCTGACCATGAAGTGGACCTTCGATCTGAAGCCGAATGACATCTTCTGGTGCACGGCGGATATTGGCTGGGTCACCGGGCACACTTACGTGGCCTATGGCCCGCTGGCCTGCGGTGGTACGCAGATGGTGTTTGAAGGCGTGCCGACCTATCCGGACGCCGGGCGGTTCTGGAAGATGATCCAGGATCACAAAATCTCCATTTTCTACACGGCACCGACCGCGATCCGTTCGCTGATCAAGGCCTGTGATACTAATCCGGCGACTGCGCCGACCCATTACGATTTGTCTTCGCTGCGCTTGCTCGGCACCGTTGGTGAGCCGATCAATCCGTCGGCCTGGATGTGGTATTACGAGAGCGTTGGCGGCAGCCGTTGTCCGATTGTCGATACCTTCTGGCAGACCGAGACCGGTGGGCACATGATTACCCCGCTGCCGGGCGTGACACCGATGGTTCCCGGTTCGTGCACCCTGCCTTTCCCGGGTATTCAGGCGACCATTGTTGACGAAACCGGTACCGAACTTGATTGGGGCAAGGGCGGCCTGCTCGTGGTTACGAAGCCCTGGCCGTCAATGATCCGCGATATCTGGAATGATTCCGATCGCTTCAAGCGCTCCTACTATCCGGATGACTTCAACGGCAAACTGTATCTGGCCGGTGACGGTTCGGTGCGTGATGTGAATACGGGTTACTTTACGATTACCGGGCGCATTGACGATGTGCTGAATGTTTCCGGTCACCGCATGGGGACGATGGAAATCGAATCCGCACTGGTTTCACATCCGATGGTGGCTGAGGCTGCCGTGGTCGGCCGTCCGGATGATCTGACCGGTGAGGCTATCTGTGCTTTCGTGGTGCTCAAGGGCGCGCGTCCGGTGGGCGATGCAGCCAAGAAAATGGTCAAGGAACTGCAGGATCATGTGGCCAAGGAGATTGGCCCGATTGCCAAACCGAAAGATATCCGCTTCGGCGAGAACCTGCCGAAGACACGTTCGGGTAAGATCATGCGTCGTCTGCTGCGTTCGCTGGCCAAGGGCGATACGGTGGCGCAGGACGTTTCAACGCTTGAGAATCCGGCGATTCTTGATCAGTTGAGAGGTGATTGATTTTGGTTGGGTGAGGAGGCGTTAATTCCTGTTCCGTAATTCGGGAAAGGAATTCTTGGTACAAGGCGGCAATGACAGACCGCCCTTCAGGCCGGCGCACCGAGTGTGCCGGCCTGAGCATTTGTCCCGAAGGTGTCCGAAACAAGTCTCTGCGGGATGCTGGAAGTGTGTTGATCAACTTGGAAAAAGCAGTTAACCACGGAGGGCACGGAGAACAGCGCGAAGCCTCCCTGAAGAGGGACGGAGGAAAAACAAAACATTAGAGTGGGGAAACAACTCGCCCAATGGGTGAAGTTAATAACCCGCCAATCTTTAGTCTTTCTCCGTGCACTCCGTGTTCTCCGTGGTTTGAACTAAGGTTTTAAGGATCAGGAGCAGGCATGAGCAACAGCGCGACAGAAATGCTGGTTTCGGCAACAACCGAGTTTTTGCAGGCCTATCCACCGTTCGATCGAATGGAGCAGGACGCGCTGCAGTTTCTCGGGGAGCACGTCAAGCTCGCCTACTACCCCAAGGATGCGCGGATTCTTTCGCCGGAAACGGGTGTCGTGCATGTCCTGCGTATTCTTCAACGCGGCAAGGTTTTGGCCCGGCAGGCCGGTGATATCAGCGTCATGGAACAATCAATGCTGACCCTGGGGCCGGGGGAAGTGTTTCCGATTGGCTCGGTTACGGCACAACGCGCGTCAACCAACGAGTACACCGTACTGGAAGATGTCTTCTGTTACGAACTGGCGGCAGACGATTTCTTTACTCTGCTGCAGAAGAGCTCGGTATTCAATCTTTTCTGTACGCAATACATTGCCAGTTTGCTCAGCCAGTCACGCCAGCAATTACAGCTGCAGTTCTCTCAGCGTGTCGCCGAGCAGCAGACGATGAGTTCGCCGCTCTCGTCGATTATCAAGAAAGAACCGATAGCGGTAACACCGGATACGCCGATTCGCAGTGTGATCGAGGTCATGGCCAATAAAAGCATCGGCTCGATGATTGTGGTTGACGCGGCGCAACAGCCCATCGGGATTTTTACGCAATCGGATGTGCTCAAACGGATTGTGCTGACTGGCGTTTCTCTGGATAGCCCGATCGAGAATGTGATGTCGCCTGCACCGCACACCCTGTCGTTGCACTCGCATGCGTATGACGCGGCGCTGGCCATGGCCATGCACGGTGTGCGTCACGTGCTTGCAGTGGACGAGGGCGGGCGGCTGAAAGGGGTCGTTTCGGAGCGCGATTTGTTCACCTTGCAGCGGGTTGGTTTGCGTCAGATCCGCCAGACCATCGATAACGCCACCAACATCGAAATGCTGATACAGGCCAGTCAGGATGTGCGTCAGCTTTCGCTCAACATGTTGGCTCAGGGCGTGGGTGCTGAGCAAATTACACAGTTCATCTCGGCGCTCAACGATACGCTGACCCGGCGCATCCTTCAGCTCAACCTGGATACTCACGATCTGTTCGGCATTGACTGGACATGGCTTTCCTTTGGCTCGGAGGGGCGGGATGAACAAACCTTCAGTACCGATCAGGATAACGGGATCGTCTATATCTGTACCGACATCATGGATCGTGAGCACACGCAATTGCGATTGCTGGATTTTGCCCGTGACGTCAATGCCGATCTCGACAGATGCGGTTTCCCGCTGTGTACCGGGAATATCATGGCCAGCAACCCGGCGCTGTGTCTGACACTTGAGGAGTGGGAGGAGAAATTCACCAACTGGGTGCGTACCCCGGAGCCTCAGGCACTGCTTAATGCCACAATTTTCTTTGACTTCCGGCCTTTGTTCGGCAAGTACAATCTGGCCGATCGCATGCGTCTTTTTCTGCTTCGGCAGACCAGAGGCAACCCGCTGTTTTTGCGCATGCTGGCGGATAACGCCATGAGCGTCGTGCCGCCGCTCGGCAAGATTCGCGATTTTGTCACCGATATCGATCCTGAACACCCGGGTAGCATCGACCTCAAGAAATTTGGTGCGCGGATTTTTATCGATGCGGCGCGGATATTTGCGCTCGGTCATGATATTGCAGCGACCAACACCGTTCAGCGACTCAAGTTATCGAGTCAGCTGATGAATATTTCGCATGAAGAAGTCGCGGCCACGATTGAAGGTTTCAATTTTATTCAACTGTTGCGCCTGCGCCATCAGTATTTTGAACAGACACACGGGCGCCTTGGCGACAATCGGGTCAAGCCGGATGAGCTCAATGAAGTTGAAAGGCGGATTCTCAAAGAGTCTTTCAAACAGGCGCGCAAGCTGCAGCAACGTCTCAAGCTGGACTATCAGGTCTGATCATGGCGTGGTTGAGCCGCTTTTTTGGTGGTGCTGCAAAGCGAGACATTATGCTTCTGCCGGAACAACGGCAGGAACTATCGGCCTGGCAGCAGTTGCCTTCGGCTGATTTGTCCCAAAGCCATGTGAGTACTCGCTATGTCATTGTCGATGTTGAATCGAGCGGTCTTAACATGAAGAAAGATCGTTTGATTTCGATCGGGGCCGTGGCAGTGGTCGACGGGCGGATGAGTTTCAGGGATGCTTTTCAGGTTGTCTTGCGACAGGACCAAGTGAGTACACACGAGAATATCCTGATTCATGGAATCGGCGGTTCGGCGCAGAGTGAAGGGATTGAGCCGGCTGATGCACTGCTTGCGTTCCTGCGCTATGTGGGCAAAGCGCCACTGGTGGCCTATCACGCCTTTTTCGATCAGTCGATGATCGACAAGGCCATGCGGGAATACCTGGGCATGGTGCCGGGTCAGACCTGGATCGATCTGGCCTGGGTGTTGCCGGACCTCTTCCCGCACAAAATCAATACGCAAGTGTCCCTTGATTCATGGCTTCAGCTTTTTGACATCGAGAATATCCTGCGCCACAACGCAGTTTCGGATGCCTACGCCACCGCCAAACTGTTGCAAGCGGCCATTGCCCGTGCCGGGCAAAAGGGCGCCGATTCGCCAGCCAGTTTGATTGAAATTGAAAAAGCGCGCCGCTGGATGCACGAGAGCCGTTAAAATTCGTGAATGTTTGATTCCCAAGCTCCACTGCGTCGTTACTACGCCATCTACTCGGCCAGTTTTTTGGTCTTTATTCTGGTTTTGGGTGCACTTGAGCGCTACGGCATGCCGCCGCGCTGGATCGGTTACGCCTTTCTTTTTCTGACCATCATCCTGTACGCCAGCATTGGTGTGGTGGCACGCACATCCAGTGTGGCCGAGTATTACGTTGCCGGTCGCAGAATCCCGGCGGTATTCAATGGCATGGCCACCGGCGCCGACTGGATGAGCGCGGCTTCTTTCATGGGCCTGGCAGGTACGCTTTATCTTACGGGCTATCAGGGCTTGGCCTATGTGATGGGCTGGACGGGTGGCTATGTTCTGGTTGCGCTCCTGCTTGCGCCCTACCTACGGCGTTTTGGGCAGTACACCATCTCCGATTTTCTTGGCGCTCGCTATGGCGGCAATGCGGCGCGTCTGGTCGGCGTCTTCGCAACGGTTCTGGCGTCCTTTGTTTATGTCGTTGCACAGATTTACGGTGTCGGTTTGATTACCAGCCGCTTTGTTGGCTTGCAGTTCGAGATTGGTATTTTTGTCGGGCTGGCCGGGATTCTGGTGTGCTCATTCCTTGGTGGAATGCGTGCGGTAACCTGGACACAAGTGGCGCAGTATCTGGTGTTGATCGTGGCCTACATTGTTCCGGTAGCCATGCTGTCGTACAAGGTGACTGGCGTTCCCGTGCCACAGGTCATGTACGGTCAGGTACTGAAAAAAGTCGAATTACTGGAAAATAAAATTTCGAACGATTCTGCCGAAATCAATGTGCGGAGATTGTATCTTGAGCGCGCCGATTTGCTTTATACGCGAATAATCGGTCTGCCTCAGTCGCTTGCTGAAGAGCGGCGCGTCCTTTCAGTACAAATTGACCAGCTGAGAAACAGCAACGCGCAAATGCGCGATGTCTTCGCCCTTGAACGGCAGCGCCGGGAGTTGCCAAAAACGCCTGAACTGGCACGTGAACACTGGGAAGACTTGATGCAGCAGGCCGCCCAGCGCAGTGCCGGGCTTGTCCACCACGTCGAACCGTTCCCGGGTAAAAATGCGGGGGAAAGCAATACGGCACGGCTCAATTTCATCACGCTGGTGTTTTGTCTGATGGTGGGTACCGCGGCCCTGCCGCATGTACTGATGCGCTATTACACGACACCCAGTGTGCGTGAAGCGCGCAGCTCGGTGTTCTGGTCTTTGTTGTTTATCCTGGCGCTCTATCTGACGGCACCGGCGTATGCCGTTTTTGCCAAGTATGAGATTTACTCAAATCTGGTGGGTTCAACAATAGATCAGTTGCCTAGCTGGATTGGCGCATGGGGTAAAGTCGGTCTGGTGTCAATTGAGGACATCAACCGGGATGGCATACTGCAACTCGCCGAGCTCTCGCTTAATCCCGATGTGATCGTTCTGGCCACACCGGAAATTGCCGGTTTGCCTTACGTCATCTCCGGCCTTGTCGCAGCGGGTGCGCTTGCTGCCGCCTTGTCCACCGCCGACGGGCTGTTGCTGACAATTGCCAGTGCGCTGTCGCACGATGTTTATTACAAAATCTTTAGGCCCCATGCCACAACTCAGTGGCGGCTGGTCGTTTCCAAGGCTTTGTTGCTCGTTGTGGCGGTCCTGGCGGCTATGGTGGCTTCGCAAAAACCGGCCACCATTCTGTTTATGGTGGCCTGGGCATTTTCACTTGCCGGTTCCGCTTTCTTCCCGGCGCTGGTGCTGGGTATTTTCTGGAAGCGCGCCAATAAAGCGGGTGCCATCAGCGGCATGGTGATCGGTCTGTTGGTGACGATGTACTACATGGTGCGCGTACAGTTCGACGCCATTCCCTGGCTGGGCATTCATGGTATCGGCATGGAACCGTGGCTGGGCATTCAGTCGACGTCTGCCGGGGTGTGGGGCGTGGCAGTTGGATTCCTGACAATCATCATGGTCAGTCTGTTTGGCACGCCGCCAAACCGCGAGACGCAAAATTTCATAGAAAGTGTGCGCTACCCGCATCCCGCCCGCCGTAGAACGTGACCACTTGCGGGGCTAGGGCGTGTTCTCAATTATGCGTCATCCCGTGGCTAATTGAGAACATGCCCTAGCAGCCCTGCGCAATCTGATTTTCCCAACGGTTTTCTCTGACGCCACTTATTACGCTTTATAAAACACATTCATTTATGTGAATGTAAGTTTGTTGTAAGAGTGACAGGCCTATCATCTCCCTCAGTTTCAAGTGCTGCGTGGGTCATCCATGCAACATGGTAATTCCGGATACGGCGAAAATCATCAGGTAGGGGCCGGGCGATTGCTGAATTCCGTAATGTGGTACTGGAAAGATTAGGGTTTTTTCAGTTTTTTCACACTTGAAGGAGGGTCATATGCAACTTACTCAGAAGCATAAAGAGTACTGGCAGCGAAACCTTCGTATGACAGCAATTTTGCTGGCCATATGGTTTGTGGTTACGTTTGTCGTCAGCTTTTACGCGCGCGAACTCAGCAGCGTAACTTTTCTTGGATTCCCTTTTGGTTTTTACATGGGCGCCCAGGGTTCACTGGTTATTTATGTGGCCATCATCTGGTTCTACGCCAGATACATGAATAATCTCGATGAAGAATATGGTGTTCATGAGGGGGACGACTAATGGCTACCCAATCCGCTAACTCAACGTTTTTCAAGCAACTGCAGAAGTACTACACCTTTTATACGGGCGGTTTCATTGCCTTCGTCATTCTGGTGGGTATTCTTGAGCAAATGGGCGTGCCGAACAAGATTCTCGGCTACATGTTCCTCGGCGCGACCATCCTGCTGTACGCAGGTATCGGTTTCATGACGAAAACAGCCGACTTGGGCGAATACTATGTCGCCGGACGTCGTGTGCCCGCGCTCTTTAACGGCATGGCCACCGGCGCAGACTGGATGTCGGCAGCGTCCTTCATCGGGATGGCCGGTACGCTCTATCTCTCCGGTTACGATGGCTTGGCCTTCGTGATGGGCTGGACGGGCGGCTACTGTCTGGTGGCGTTGTTCCTCGCGCCCTACCTGCGCAAGTTTGGTCAATTCACGATACCGGACTTTCTCGGTGCGCGTTTTGGCGGCCACATTCCGCGAGCAATCGGCATCTTTGCCGCCATTCTCTGTTCTTTCACCTATGTGATCGCACAGATCTACGGTGTTGGCATCATCACGGCCCGCTTTACCGGTCTGGAATTCGTTGTCGGCGTATTCGTCGGTCTGGCCGGCATTCTGGTCTGCTCGTTCCTGGGTGGCATGAAGGCGGTAACCTGGACACAGGTAGCTCAGTACATCATCCTGATCTTTGCCTACATGATTCCGGTGGTCTGGCTGTCGGTAGTGCAAACCGGTATCCCGATTCCACAGGTCGTCTACGGCTACCAGTTGCAGAAGGTGACTGCACAGGAGAAACAATTTAACGACAAGACTACCCCGTTGGGTGCCAAGGAAGAATCGGTCCGAGCGATCTTTCGTGATCGTGCTGGGAAAGCAGATGCCAACCTGAAAGGTTTGGAAACCGGCGGCCCGGCATTCCTGACGGCTGAGAAGGCCAATCTGACCGCCAAGGTGGCTGAACTTAAGGGTGCTGCTGCACCGGATGCCAAAGCGATTGCGGCGGCAGAAAAGGCAGTTGCAGACTACCCGACCGATCCGGCCGCCGCCAAGAAAGCCTGGACGGCAGCCAAAAACAGTAATACGGCACGTTCTGCACCGGTCAACGCACACGCCGATGCATTCCCGGGCAAGACTGAGGCGGCAAGTGCCATCGCCAAGAAGAATTTCCTGGCGTTGATCTTCTGTCTGATGGTCGGTACGGCCGCCTTGCCGCACATCCTGATGCGTTTCTACACGACGCCATCTGTCAAGCAGGCACGTCAGTCGGTGTTCTGGTCACTGTTCTTCATCTTCCTGCTCTACTTCACTGCACCGGCACTCGCGGTTCTGGCCAAGTACACGGTCTACCACGACCTGGTCGGGTCTTCGTTTGCCTCGCTGCCGGCTTGGGTTTCCAATTGGGCTGCGGTAGACAAGACGCTGATGAACATTACCGATATCAACATGGACGGTATTGTTCAGCTCGCCGAAATCGTCATTGGTGCCGATCTGATCGTGCTGGCAACGCCGGAAATTGCCGGTCTGCCCTACGTGATTTCCGGGCTGGTGGCGGCGGGTGGTCTGGCTGCGGCGCTCTCTACCGCTGACGGTCTGCTGCTGACTATTGCCAATGCGCTTTCACACGACCTGTACTACAAGATGATTGACCAGAATGCGTCGACAACCCGTCGTATTCTGGTGTCCAAGGTCTTGTTGCTGGTGGTGGCGATACTGGCAGCGTATGTGACTTCGCTAAAGCCGGGTGACATTCTCTTCCTGGTCGGTGCGGCGTTCTCGCTGGCTGCTTCGGCATTCTTCCCGTCGCTCGTTTGCGGCATCTTCTGGAAGCGTGCCAACAGGCTGGGAGCCATCCTCGGTATGTCGATGGGTCTCGCTGTCTGTGCATACTACATGTACATGACCTATCCGTTCTTCGGCGTTCTTGCACCGAAGTGGTGGGACATCAACCCGATCTCGGCCGGCATCTTCGGTATTCCCGTCGGCTTCCTCGGCGTGATTATCGGTTCGCTGATTTCCCCGGCACCGTCCCAGGAGGTTCAGGATCTGGTCGACCACGTTCGTTACCCGAACCTTGAAGGCGACGCTGGTCGCGCCTGATCGATAGGGCGACGGCAACAAATCAAAAGGCCCGCTTCGGCGGGCCTTTTTTTGACAGTTGAGAACCGGAGTGAGCGGATTAGCCGTGGGTTGGGTTTGTGGGTCGGCTCTGTACCCCAGGGGTATTTCCTTTGGTGCACATTCCTTCGGTCAGCCTTCAGGCCGAAAACAGCGCATGAGCAAACCTTGTCGGCCTGAAGGCCGACCCACAGAAGGGCAAAGCCAACCCTTCAGGGTTAAAAAGGCATTTCGGTGTGCAGGTGTGCGAGGTCGCTGCGTCCGGCGTCACGGATCAGTTGATTGGCACGTTTGGGTTCGAAGGCTTTAAGTTTTTCGATCGTTTTGACGACCCCATCCGGGTTGTTTGCATGGTGCTGCGCCATGCCCAGTTGATACCAGGCTTCCCCAAACATGGGCTGCAGTTTGGTGTTCTCCTCAAACGCTTTGGCGGCATCCAGGTGCTGGCCTAATGCAGCGAGGTTGATCCCCATGCCATACCAGGCGCGATCCAGATTCGGGTTAAGGCGGACCGATTCTCTGAAAGCAGCGATGGCCTCCTGGCGCTGGCCGTTGTGTTCAAGCGCAAAGCCCAGGTTGAACCAGGTTTCAGCGCTGCCTGGCTCAAGCTTTGTTGATTCGGAGAACCAGTGCGCGCCATCGCTTGGTCTGTTTTTCTGGGTGGCGATAAAACCCAGATTGCGCGCCACTTTTGCGCTCGGTGCGAGATTGAAAGCAACGACATATTCTTTGAAAGCAAGGTCTTCCTTGCCGACGAAGTGGAGTAGCCAGGCACGCGCCGAATGGCGCCAGTGTTCGAAATTCATTAGGTGCTATCTCCTCGGGATGACGGTTTGTGTAAACCAGATGGTCAGGATTGGAAAGACGTGCAAATGAAGCAGCCTGCCAATAGTACAGTAGTGCGAAAAAACTACCGGGCTGGCTGAAAATATAAGCACTCAGGCTCAGTCCGTTGGCTTAGAATTCTACCTTCTTTAGAAAGAGAATAAGATGAACATTGAACTGCAAATAGTCACCATCCTGCGCGCACTTGTTGAGGTGGCCGGCTGGTTTTTGATCGCTCAGGGAGTCCTTTTTCTACTGGCGGGCGGAACACGTCACAAGAATATCGTATATCAACTCTTCGTGATTGTTACCCGACCTGTTCTTACTGCAACTCGCTATATCTCACCCAAGGTGATTCTTGATAAGCACATCCCCTTTGTGGCCTTCTTCCTCCTCTTCTGGCTGTGGATTCTACTAGCCTATGTCCGGCAGGTTCTTTGTGAAATGAGTGGTTTGGTGTGCAGCTGATTGACCTGTGCAAGTCGCTTCCGGGTTTGTTGATCGTGCAGGCTTCTGCTAGAATGCGCCCTCTTCAGGAGAGATGGATGAGTGGTTTAAGTCGCACGCCTGGAAAGCGTGTGTAGGCGTCAGTCTACCGCGGGTTCGAATCCCGCTCTCTCCGCCAGAAACGTCCATAAAACCCGCACTGCTTAAGGCTTTGCGGGTTTTTTATTTCTGATTTACAGCCATTCCTGCCGGTATTTCATACATTCTTTTCGCGATTGGATATATCTACGAAGAGGTGCCAAGACGCTAATCTTTCGCTTTTGCAGAAATGTTGACTAAAAATATCGGGCATTTGTAATTTTCAAGTAAGGAAGGAGCGATTTAATAGACTCCGTAGGTGTGTATTAGTCCCCCGCTCCGGGTTTGAACCAAGGCAGAGGGCGCTTATGGAGACCGACACCGAAGGATAGTTAGGTGTTTTCTTGGTTTTCGCACCTAGGTAGTGTCGTTTGATAACTTGTTTAATAGTTACAACATCAGAGGAGGCATCTTATGTCTGAATACAGCGCCACCGCACCAGCGGTCGAGGATCGTAAGCGTCCTATGACCCGCGAGGAGAAGCGGGTCATTCTGGCGTCGTCGGCCGGAACGATTTTTGAATGGTATGACTTTTACCTTTACGGTTCACTTGCCGCCATTATTGGCGCACAGTTCTTCTCATCCTTTCCCGAAGCCACGCGCAACGTGTTTGCGCTCCTGGCGTTTGCGGCGGGTTTTCTGGTACGTCCTTTCGGCGCGCTGTTCTTTGGCCGTCTGGGTGACCTGATCGGGCGCAAGAAGACCTTCCTGATGACCATCTTGATCATGGGCCTATCGACCTTCGTGGTGGGCTTGCTGCCTTCATACAACACCATTGGTTGGGCTGCCCCAATTATCCTGATCTTGCTGCGCATGCTGCAAGGTCTGGCACTGGGCGGAGAGTACGGCGGCGCGGTGGTCTATGTGGCCGAGCACGCGCCATCCGGCCGGCGTGGTGCATTCACCAGCTGGATTCAAACTACCGCTACGCTGGGCCTCCTGCTCTCGCTGATGGTGATTCTGGGTGTCCGTACCTTCACGGGTGAGAAAGAGTTTGCCGAGTGGGGCTGGCGTATTCCCTTCCTGCTTTCCATCTTCCTCCTTGGCGTTTCAGTGTGGATTCGTCTGCAGATGGAAGAGTCGCCCGCCTTCAAGAAGATGAAAGAAGAAGGCAAAGGCTCCAAGGCGCCGATTTCGGAGGCCTTCGGTCAGTGGAAAAACGCCAAGTTCGCGCTGATTGCGTTGCTGGGTCTGGTCGCCGGTCAGGCCGTAGTTTGGTACACGGGTCAGTTTTATGCCTTGTTCTTCCTGCAGACGATTCTGCGTGTGGACATGTTCACCGCCAACGTACTGATCGCCTGGTCGCTTATTCTTGGTACGGGTGGATTCATCGTTTTTGGCACGTTGTCTGACAAGATTGGTCGCAAGGTGATCATCCTGTCAGGCTGCTTCCTGGCCATGGTGACTTATTTCCCGGTATTCACGGCCATCACTGAGATCGCTAATCCGGCCCTGCACGCTGCGCAACAAAAAACCAAGGTTACCATCGTTGCCGACGCTGCCGACTGCGCGTTCCAGTTCAATCCGACTGGCACGGTTAAGTTCACCAGCTCGTGCGATGTGACCAAGGCCTTACTGGCTCGGAGCTCGGTAAACTACTCCGTGGATTACCAGCCTGGCGTCAAGCCGGCCAAGGTAAAAATCGGCGACACGGAACTTGTGGGTTATGAGCTTTCGAAGCTTACAGGCGACGATGTCAAGGCTGTACCGGCTGCCTTTTCCAAGGCGGTGGGCGAAGCGCTGGCAGGCGCGGGCTATCCGGCCCCGGGCAAGCCGGCTCCCGGCATCCTCAAGCTGAATGGCTTCTTCGATATTTTCAGTGGTAACACATTCAAGCTGGTGATGATCCTGACTTATCTGGTGATTCTGGTGACCATGGTGTATGGCCCGATTGCAGCAGCGCTGGTGGAGTTGTTCCCCACCCGTATCCGCTACACGGGTTTGTCGTTGCCCTATCACATTGGTAACGGCTGGTTTGGCGGTTTCATGCCTGCCACCGCGTTTGCCATGATCGCCCAGACTGGTGACCCGTACTACGGTCTCTGGTATCCGATCGTGGTTTGCGCCATGACACTGGTGATCGGCATCCTGTTTGTGCCCGAGAACAAGGATAAGGATATCTTCGCAGACTAGAATCGATCGATTGGTCGTGGCGTAAACCTCCGGGTCGCGCCACTTTCCTTAGAGGTCAAACGTTCTTGCAATAAAAACGGGGGGTGAGAAATCACCCCCCGTTTCATTTGGATAGGTGCCTTGTTTTACCCTGGAGCCTGTTCAGCGTACCGGGCACCGTGGCGGCCAATTGACAGTCAGTCTGATTTGTTTTCGTTCTGCTGATACCTGGCGCGACGCCACCGGCTGGCCAGTTGCAAACCCAGTCCGCCGCCCAATCCCAGCAGCAACATGCCACCGAGAGTCGAGTTCGTGAGACCCGGTTCAAATGCATCCAGTCCCAGCCAACCACCAACCCAAAGGCCAATCTGGGCACCGCAGACAAATCCCAAGGCATCCGTTATACCGACAAGCCAGGGGGACGTTTTCATGAACAAGATCGCCTCGATAATATGGGAACGATCATGGTAGCGCATTTTCCGGAACGACTGGCGCGGCCTTGTTGAAATCAGAACGGGGAGTCATGATCATCATTCCAGACGCGTTTCATTTTTGCCGCCTGTTGCATCAATAACTCGTACGGTTGCTCCTGTTTGACCAGTATCACCGTGCACGGTGCTTCCATCGCCACTTTGATGGGTACGGTGGCGACAAAGCGTTGCGTACGCAGCCCGTGCGTCGCTGCCCCCATGACAATAAGACTCACATGATTGCCAATTGCATAGTTCAGCAAGGCCTGTGCGACATCACCAGATTCCAGTACGTGGAATGAGGCCTGGTGATTCTCAAGATCCAGCGCCTGAGCCCATTGGTGCATGCTGCTGAGATACTTCCGATGAACACTGGTTTCGCTCCTGTCGTCGCGGACTGTGCTGGTTTCCCCCGACGATATGACTGTCACGCAGGCCAGCCGGGCACCCGGACGCGTGCCAAGCGAGCGATTGACTGCCTGGCGCAGCGAATACAGTGTTGTATCGCTTACGTCTTTGTGCGGGATTGCCACCATGACAATCGGCACTTCTTCGATCTGCTGCGAGGGTATGGGGCTAGGCTGGTAGTGCATGCCGGTCGATTTGAGCCATCGTTTGAGATGCATCCAGAACCCCGTGCTCCTGGCGTTGCGTCCCCGGGTGGTGACCGTGACCTGGTCGGGGTGGCGAAGGTCAAACGCCAGATGCGCTGCCGAAGGGTAGCGGTTGGCTGCCTCGGGTTCAAGGCAGCGCAAGATTACCTCCTGCAACCATTCCGGGAAGTCCGGGCGCAGTTTACGGGGCGGCGTTGGATCCATCCAGAGCCGTTGACGCAGCCCACCGCCGGTTTGTGGGGCACCAAACGGTAATTCGCCTGTCGCCAGTTCGTACAGCATGACGCCTATCGCAAAAATGTCGCTGCGTGGATCGCCGCGGACGCCGACCACCTGTTCCGGTGCAATCCAGGCGGGTGAGCCGACGGCCTGACGCAATTGCTCAGCCAGGAGATCGGGGTAGTGCGCGTTGCAGGACAGGCCGAAATCGAGCAGGGCGGCGCTGCCATCAGGCCGGATGATCACGTTTTCCGGCTTCAGATCCAGGTGTACGGTGTTTTGCTGATGCAGACCATGAACGGCCACTGCTACTGCCGCGCCAAGATCGGCCACTTCGTTGGGTGTGCGCTGTTCAGGCAAGTCGATATAGTGCTGCAGCGTTTCTCCCTGCAGGTATTCAATCACCAGGTAAGGTACGTTGTCCAGGTCACCCGCCGCCACAAAGCGAGGCACGTGGGGTCCGGAGAGGATCTGCATGATCTGATGCTCTACTTCAAAGCCGACAATGTTTTCGGCGCCGTCGGCGGCGGCCATGCGGGGAATCTTCATCACCATGTCGAAGCCGGGGTTTTGTATTCCATCCGTGTAGTGCACCCGGTAGATGTGGGCCATACTTCCCGCGTGGATGCAATCCTCGATGGTGAAACCGTCGAGTAACGTACCGGCTTTAAGTAGTTTCATCGGCCCTCTCCCAACCGTTCCGCAAAGTATTCGGGCAAGCCGGCCGTTCGTATGGCAGCGGCAGCGGCTGGATGGTCGTACGTCACCCGGTGAAAGGTCAGTTTCAGTGCTACATCGTCGAATATGGCGTACATGGCCTGCGTATTGCCGTCACGCGGTTGTCCGACGGAGCCAATTGTGGCCAGCCAGTAGCGATGGATCGGTACCGGAACAGCAACACCCGGCGTAGGCAGAAATTTCATCAAACCCGCGCCGGTCCCACGGTAATAGAGAGTTTGAAGATGTACATGGCCGCAAAATACATAGCGCACCGTTGTTCCCAGTGCGGCGGCGTTCAAGCTGGCAGCGGCGGTGCGCTCATTATGCGCGTAGCGCCACAACTCGGGGTGATCGGCGCTGGCGTGTACCAGCAACAACGGTCCTTCCTGATGGGTCAACGGCAGACGGTCAAGGAAGTCCCGTTGCTCATCCGAGAGTTGCTCATGAGTCCATGCGGCCGTGCTGTCACCGATGTTTTCGACTATCGCCATAGGCTGCACCGCCATCTCGTCATGATTGCCCTTGATCAAGATGGCGCCCTCGGTGGCCAGCGTTCGTGCGCGCTCAACCACGGCAACCGGGTCGGCTCCATAGCCCACCAGATCGCCGAGTAGCGCGAACTGCTGCGCTCCCTGCTCGCGAGCATGTGCCAAGCAGGCATCAAAGGCCTGAATATTGGAGTGAATGTCCGACAACAAAGCCAGTTTCATAGGGTTATTTCAATTGTTCAAGGATTGCAAGGTGTCTCTGCCGGGTTTTCCGTGCATAGCGTTTCTCTTGATCCCGGATATTCAGAATAAATACTTGCCCGATAGTGTTACAAACGCAATTCGTGAAATGTCGGATAGGTTCCAGATTTACAGGTGGATTACATTTGTAGTTGCTATCTTCATTGTGGATATTAGTACCCTATAATCAATGCAAGTTGCAATGATATAGACCATTTTTTCGAGATTTCACGAGAAGTGTCCCCCAAGCGTTTTCATTCGAACGATTCGAAGATGATTAAATACGAGATTGTCCCGGTGACACCCTTTGAGCAGAATTGCAGCCTGCTCTGGTGTGATGAAACGCGGCGCGCGGCAGTGGTTGATCCCGGCGGTGATATCTCCCGCATTCTGAGCGCGGTTGAGAAAAACGGTGTAGTGCTGGAGAAAATCCTCGTCACGCATGGGCATATTGACCATGCCGGTGCCGTGGCTGAACTCGCCGAGAAGCTTTCTTTGCCCATCGAGGGGCCGCAGCGTGAAGACCAGTTCTGGATTGATAGCATGCCGCAGCAGAGCAAAATGTTCGGCTTCCCCGAGGTGCGTGCCTTTACGCCGGATCGCTGGCTGGAGCAGGGTGACACGGTGTCGTTTGGCAATATTGTGCTCGATGTTCTGCACTGCCCGGGGCATACGCCCGGACATGTGGTTTTCTTCAATGCGCCGGGTCGGCTGGCCATTGTCGGTGATGTGCTGTTCAAGGGTTCGATAGGACGTACCGATTTCCCGAAAGGGGATTTCGATACGCTGATTTCGTCCATCCGGAATCGGCTCTGGCCGCTTGGCGATGATGTTTCCTTCATTTCAGGTCATGGCGCGATGTCGACGCTGGGCGAAGAGCGGCGCAGCAATCCCTTCTGTGGCGACTGAGCCGGTTTTTCGTACCTACCAGTTGCTGATTGAAGTGACCGGGTTGGTGCGTGTGCGTGTCGGTCAATTGGGAACGTTTGATTTCCCCGCCGGGCGCTACGTCTATACCGGAAGTGCGCTACGCAATTTCGAGGCGCGGGTGAATCGCCATCTTTCACCGGGCAAAAAATTGCATTGGCACATTGATTATCTGCTGGCCGCTCCGGGTGTTCATGTGCGGGAAGTTCTGCGTTTCACCGAGGCGGAATGCCTGGTCAACCAGAAAACCTGCGGACAGATCGTGGTCAACGGGTTTGGTGCAAGCGACTGCCGTGCGCGTTGCGGCAGCCATTTGAAGCGACTGGATTGAGTGACGTGAAGCGTATTGAGGCGTTCAGTCGCTGGCGTCGACGTTGATCCGGCTGGCCCAGTAAAAGGCAGAAACCTGTGCCTTGGCGTGGCTGGCCGGGCTGATATTCAGGCTCGATAAAATCGTTTCTGCAGCCTTGAATTCGCCGGATTCGCTGGCGACAACCGCAGCAAGAAGCTGGCCAAGAATATTGCTCTGGCTGGCGCGCGGGCTCAGGGCGTCTATTACTTCGGTTTGCAACGGCAATTCCCTGAGGATTTCATCCATGGGTAAATTGATCAGAACATCGAGCAAGGAAAACAGCCCGGTCATGAACGCGTTATCACAGAGGTCAGGGGAATCTGGCTTTGGTTCAATCGCCGCACAAAGCAATTCGAGCTGACGGCCGCGTGAGGCGGCAAGCTGCATCAGCGGATTGGGGGCATTACCGTCGGCCAGATTGTTGGCATAAATCAGCAACTGCAACCAGCGTTGAAGCTGACGGCGGCCGAGGATGGCAATCGCTTGCGAGAAATTGCTGATTCTGGAACGCGCACCAATCGCCACCGAGTTGACCAACCGTAACAGGTTGTACGCCAGCTTGGGTTCTTCGCGGAAAATGCCTTCAATCTCGTGGGTGTCGCCATCCTGTTTGACGAGATTCAGCAGTTTAAGCAACTTAAGCCGGGTGAGGTCGGGTTCTTTGCCGACAAGCGGGTTGTGCGCGGTCAGAAAGTGGCTGTCATACCAGTCAAATCCCTTGTCGAAGAGCCAGCCAAACATTTCGTGGGAACCGACGCTTGTTGCGAGTTTCCTGAAGCCTGCGTCGCCGGCATAAATAAGGTCGTTTGCCGGGAAATCCTGGCGGGCAAACGCCGCTTCAATTTGCAAATAATCAAACCCTGCCACAGGAATGCGCTGAACCAGATCAGTACTGTCCAGGCGCAGTCCGAGGTGATACCCCTCAGAGCGAAGCCGTTTGCAGTGGGCTATCGATTTTGCGTCATCCAGACTGTCCGCCGGCAGAATAAAAACCGTTTGGCTTGGGTCAAATTCGCCTACAAAGGTATTCCGTTCCAGCCACGAGGGTCTGACAGGCATCACCAAGGGCAACAGGTTGGCCAGGGGGCCAGCAGATGATTCTTTAAAGCATTGAACGACGTCTGTGCTATCGGCAGCCTGGAGGCTGCCCGAGCGCCAGTCAAGCGCAGACCAACTGCGGTCAGCGGCGAGAATTGGGCGCAAGAAGAAATAAGGTGTTGGCATGGTTGCTGTGTTATTGACAGTTATTATCGCTTTGTTTCTGATGGTTATTATGCATCGGCCGGATTGAATCTGCCCGTCATTTTAACCCAGATCGCCAGGCACGGGTTGAGCAGATCTGATCGGGTTGCTAGTGTTCATTTCCCTCGTTACGCAATTCGCGGCGCAGGATCTTGCCAATGGGGGATTTCGGCAGCGAATCGCGAAAGTCGATGTGATGCGGTCGCTTGTAGCCGGTCAGTTGTGTCTTGCAGTATTGCAAGATATCTTCCTTGGTCAGATTGGTGTCTTTCTTCACGACAATCAGTTTGACGGCTTCGCCTGACTTGTCATCCGGTACGCCGATGACCGCGCATTCGGCAATGCCCGGGTGCATCATCAAAACGCTTTCAATCTCGTTCGGATAGACGTTGAAGCCTGACACCAGAATCATGTCCTTTTTGCGGTCGGTGATGGTGACGTAACCCTTGTCATCCATGTGACCGATGTCGCCGGTTTTCAGCCAGCCGTCCTGAATCGCTCTTGCTGTTTCTTCGTCATTGTTCCAGTAGCCGAGCATGACCTGTGGCCCACGTACGCAGATCTCGCCGGTATGCCTGGCGATCTCGCCAGTGCCACTAAAGACGGGCAATTCAGTAAAGGTTTCATCACGGATTGAGACTTCGGTTGAGGAGACGGGCAGACCGATGGAGCCATTCCATGGGGTTCCCAGAGGCGTACAGCAGACGCCAGGCGAAGTTTCTGTCAGGCCATAGGCTTCGGTAACAAACGACCCGGTGATTTTTTGCCAGCGTTCAGCGACGGCTTTTTGTACGGAGGCGCCACCGCCAACCACGACTTTCAACGCAGAAAAATCGAGCTGCTCGAAACCGGGCGTGTTCATGAGGCCGTTGAACAGCGTATTGACACCGGTGATGACACTGAACTTCCAGTGGCTGAGTTCCTTGACGAATCCCGGCAGATCCCGCGGGTTGGTGATAAGAACGGTCAGACTGCCCCATTTCATGAAAGCCAGTGTCGATGTGAGGCAGAAGATGTGATACATCGGCAGTGGCGCGATGGCGATCTCGCAGGCCTGCTTGAAGCTGCCTGAAATCCATAGATTGGTCTGCTCAAGATTGGCCAGCATATTGTGATGGGTCAGTATGGCACCCTTGGCGACGCCGGTGGTGCCACCGGTGTATTGCAGGAAGGCAATGTCGTTATGTTCGATCATGGGCGGCATGAATTCTGCCTTGGCGCCGCGTTCGAGCGCCTTGCTTAGAGGCAGGGTGTCATCAATGTGCCAGCGTGGCACCATTTTCTTTACCCGTTTGATGACGAAATTGACGATCCAGCGTTTGGGGGCCGGCAACATGTCACCGACTTGTGTGGTGATAACGTGTTCAAGCGGCGTGCTGGGCAGAACTTTTTGCAGCGTGTGAGCAAAGTTTTCGAGAATGATGATGGCTTTGGCGCCCGAATCCTTGAGTTGGAATTCGAGTTCCCGAGCCGTGTACAGCGGGTTAACGTTGACTACCGCCAGGCCGGCTCGCAGGATGCCGAAGAGCACAACGGGGTATTGCAGAAGATTGGGCAGCATGATGGCCACCCGGTCGCCGTGTGTGATGCCCGCCAGACCTTGCAGGTACGCGGCGAAATCGCGTGACAGACTGTCCAGTTCGTTAAAACTCACACTGTGACCGAGGTTGTTGAAGGCCGGCTTGTCGCCAAACTTGCCGATCGTCTCTGCGACAAGATCGGGTAGTGAGGAAAATGGAGTCGCCTCAATTTCGGCGGGCATACCCGCCGGATAGCTTTTAAGCCAGACTTTCTCGCCCATGATCACCTTCAGTGAAGTTGTGAGGATGCAGGTTCAGATTAGATAAAAATACTGTCATTGCAACAACTATTAGCAGTTTGAACTTTGTATGACTTTACAATGAAGCCATGGCTCCTGACTACTGGCAAATAGCGTCTTCTGCTCTGGCACAGGCCGATCCGATCATGGCCGGCTTGGTCGTGCGATTTTCCGGCACCTCGCTGGTTTCCCGAGGTGATCCTTTTGTCACGCTGGCGCGCTCTATCGTCGGCCAGCAGATCTCAGTAAAGGCGGCGGATAGCGTGTGGTTGCGGGTAAGTGCCGTGCTGCCGGTGATGACACCGGAAACGGTTCTGGCCAGCGAAAATGAAACCTTGCGTGCCTGTGGCCTTTCGGCACGCAAGGTTGAGTACATCGGTGATCTGGCGCGACACTTCAGTACGGGCCAGATTCATCTCGACCGCTGGACGGCCATGAGCGATGCCGAAATCATCGCTGAGTTGACCGCTGTGCGCGGCATCGGCGTGTGGACGGCCGAGATGTTCCTGATCTTCAACCAGCTTCGTCCCGACGTCTTTCCGCTGGATGACATCGGTCTGCAAAAGGCCGTGGCACTGCACTACTGCAATGGCGAGCGGCCAGTGCGCAGCACGCTGGCCAAACTTGGCGAGCGCTGGCGGCCGTGGCGTTCGGTGGCTACCTGGTATTTGTGGCGCAGCCTTGATCCGGTGCCGGTGGAATATTGAGTTACCGAGCCACATCACTGTTTCTGGAGACAGGATGATGCTAAAAAACTGTTTGAAACGGCTCCCTTTGATTGTTATAGTTAGGCCATGGCACCGAAATCATTACTTCAGCACAATTCCCATCTGCGTGATGCGCAGGCGTATCAACGTGCCTTGCGCACCAACGTTCTTTCTTCAATGGCGATTGAAGGTGTGCGGAAAGCAGCGGAACGCGCACTACCCGCCATTCCTGGCAAGCAGACAAATCAAGTCCGCTAACTGCTGGCTTTTACCAATCTTTTGAATATCACTTGCATCGGCGCATAGTTACGCGCGATCCCCGCACGCACGGCAGCAAAGTAGGCTTCACGCTGCTTGCCCTGGATTATGGAAAAATCCAGCAATGGCAGTCCTGCCTGCAATGCAATCAATGTGGAAAGCAAACGTGACACGCGCCCGTTGCCTTCCCGGAATGGGTGAATCAGCACCAACTCACAATGGGTGATGGCCAGTGCCTCCAGCACCTCATCCGGATTATCGAAGGTACAAGGCGAATAACGCGCCAGCACATCCCGCTCATAGTCCTGCATCAAGCGTGATAACTGAGCCGACATCGCAAACACAAAACCGTCTTTGCTGATATTGACCTGCCGATACTCGCCAGCCCACGCATATATCTCGCCTAACCATTGACGGTGCCACTGGCAAATATCAGCAGCGGTGAATCGTTGATCAACAGTAACATGCCGAATTGCCCAGTCGGTTGCCTCGGCGAGTTTCGCGGCTTCCAGTTCATCCATCAAGCGTTTGCTGTGGATGCCGAGGCGGTTTTTTAAAACACGACCGCCCGAACCTGGCTCGAACTGCGCCTCGGTCAGGTGGTCGGTATCGTAGCGGCTTGTTTTCATTGAATCGGCCAGTCGACGATGGCCTCGTCGATCGCGCTCTGCAACGCTATGGTACGCGCCAGTGCGGCGACGATGCCCTGGTAATGTGCCAGGTCGTCGTAGGAGAGTTGCCGTCCCTTGCGGTCTTTCAGCCACTTCTGGCACACCTGATAGCCGCCAATGTGATAGCCCCACACTTCGGGCGGCACCTTGTCGAAATACTGCGTCGTGTTGATCCACACGCGCCCTAAACTCCCCTCCCCCGCAGGCGGGGGAGGGGCTGGGGGAGAGGGTTCGGTATAACGCACTGCCTCAACCGTATTATCGCCCGCCACTGGATAGCGTGTTTGCAGTTTCGGGAGGTTCGCCATAAGGTGCAGCGCCACCAGTTCCTTGCCCAGTGCACACAGACGGCGGAACAGTTGTGGACTGCTGGTCAGAGGTAAGCGCGGGAAATCAACTTTAAGGAATTGGGCATAACGTGTGCGGTAAGTGGGTGAATGGAACACCGCATAGGCGTAGTGAAATACATCTTCCGGCCCGAAGGTCTTATGCAAGTCGCCGCAACCATCGTGCACAAAATCGAGTTTCAGTTGTGCGGAAAAATCAGCGATGAATTCCGGGGCGAGATTGGGACGGCGACCACCTGTTTCGTTGCTGTCGAAGAGGTCGGCTTTGGCGCTGGAGTAAAGGTAGAGCGGAAAAACAAAATTACCTTCCTTCGCTGACGTCGAGTGTAAAACTGAGATTTGATCAGTACAACAAAAATGCCTGAACTCTCCGGCACCCTCCATTCGTCTGACCGTAATAAGTGAAAGGTTAGACTGGAATAAGTGAGACATCAAATCAAAACGATGATCGCCACGCTCAATCATGCATTTCTCATAGTAAACATAGCGAATGTCAAACGGCCGAAAAAGAATTTGACGAATCTGACTGGATGTATCGAGCGACATTTGCTTTACTGCGCCAGAAAAAGACCAATGTGGTGATTCTTTTATGTCATATTTTGATATTGCATCAGAGGGTGGCAAAGCACGAATATCAGCGAAACGATCAACCAACACCTTTCTGTCAAAATCTACTAACAGGTAATCTTTCCTTGTGGCAATGCCCCAGCCGTTCACTGGTATTGCTTCTGTGATTTTCCATCCTTTTTCATACTCAGTGCGCAGCGCCGCATCCTGAGGCACGAACAGATAAAACGGCGCTTGCGGCTTAAGTGCCTGCCACTGCGTTGAAGTGAGGTCGTTTTCCGCCAGTCGGGCGTATTTGCTTTCACGCGTGCCGTAAAGGTCGGCGTGGCGCACCTGGCATTCCGTTCGAGGTGAGCTTGTCGAACCATGAGCGGAATGCCCTTCGACAGGCTCAGGGCGAACGGATGGTCTGCGCTTGACGAAAATGCCTATCGCCACACCCTGCTGGATGTCGAATACGTTTTCATCCTTGCCACCATCGGATGCCTTTTCCTTCTTCTTGCTGTTGCCGTGCAGGTCGAGCAGGTAAATGTCGTCGAAGCTGTGCATCAGGCTCTGGCGCATGCCGCGGAAGGTTGGGTTGTCCAGGTAACCATGATTGGTGACAAAGGCCAACACGCCATAGCCGGTTTGCTCGATGCGCCATTGGGCGAAGCGGATGAACTTCACGTAGTCATCGTTCAGCCATTTGGGATTACGTTCGCCCAGCGGAGCGCCATCTAATTCAAAGTAGTTGCCGGTCTTCTGTCCGGATGAACTGTCGCTGCCGCGCAGCAAACCGGCGATCCATTCGCCGGTGTTGGCGGAATGCCCGGAATAAGGTGGATTGCCGAGCACCACCATCACCGGCGCGTCCTTCTTCACCTGGTTGGCGCTGCTCGCTTCTTCCGCCAGCCATTGCGTGAATAGCGGCAAGCCGGTGAGTTCGTGCGCTTCTTCCAGCGTGTTGGTAAGGAATACGCGCAGGCGTTCATCGCTGGAAAAGTCGTAGCCGGTTTCATGCAGCAGCAAGCCGAGTTTCATGTGCGCCACGGCATACGGAGCCATCAGCAGTTCAAAGCCATACAGACGCGGCAGCAGGTTGTCTCGCACATAGCCCGGCCACATGCCCTTGTTGCCGGCAAAGCTTTGGTAAATATGCCCGATGACGCTATACAGGAATGTGCCAGTCCCAGTGGCTGGATCGAGGATTTGTACCTTGTGCGTTTCGATGGTTTCGCTGCCCTTGCCGATTTTCTTCGGTCGCGTGAGTTTGACTTTGCTGGCGTCGGCCAGCCCGTCGGGCAATTTGAAATCTTTTTTCAGGATGGCGTCAACGCTGCGCACGATGTACGACACCACCGGCTCGGGTGTGTAGTACACGCCTCTGGCTTCGCGCATTTTCTGGTCGTAGGCGCCAAGGAAGGTCTCGTAGAAATGCACGACCGGGTCTTCCTGCCGCGTGCTGCGCCCAAAATCTTGCAGGATGGTGGCGATGTCAGCACGGTTGAGCAGTTCAGCCAGATTATCGACGGCCCAGACGATGCGTTCGTCGAGTTCAGGCCCGGCAATGTGGGAAAAAAGTTTACGCAGGAAGGGGTTGGTTTTGGGCAGGTCGTAGGCGGCGTGGGTGCGGGTGAAGTGGGCGTCGGTGCTGTTGCAGCGTGCGGCAAACAGGCCGTAGCAGATGGTCTGCGCGTACATGTCGCCAAACTGCTCGGCCGTGAGGTCGTGCAGCAGTACTTGACGGAAACCTTCCATCTGCTCGTGCAATGCGCCGTGTTCATCTTCTTCGGTGAAGGTCTTGCCGATAATGCTGCGGATCAGTCGCGCCATCGCGGCCATGCGCACGGCGAGTTCTTTGGGGCTGGAGATGACCGGAATGTCAGTAGCAAAAAATTCTTGCAGCAGTTCACTCAGTTTTTGTACGCCTTCGGCTTCAACGCGCAACTTGCCATTGGCTTGTGGTTTGGCAAGGCGGCAGCTCATGCGCAGTTCACCACTCACATACCAGCGGAACTCCAGATAATCAGTGAGGATGAGATTGGCGAGGCTGTCACGGTAGCGTTTGAGTTGCTCGCTGCTTTCAACGTCGTCAAGCGGGATGCCAATGTCCTTGGCCTCAACAAAGCCGAGCGGAATTTCCTTGCGGGTGATGATGTAATCCGGTGCGCCGCATTTGATGCGCTGGGGTTCGTTGGTGGCGATGACGTTGGGCTGGAAGGCTTCAAGCAGCGTTTTCAGTGCGGGTCGGTGGGTGTGTTCGGTGGCGTTGCCTGCCTTATAGGCTTGCTCTACCTGAGTCAGATAGTCTTTGAAGATCGCGGGATTGCTCACCTGTTACCCCTTATTTTTCGATTGTCCGCAAGTGTATCGCACGCGACTCCGAGCGTAAAACAATAGTGGTAAACTGGGCTCAGACAATCTGGTTTGATACGAAATCAATTTGAATTTTCACCTGCTGCCATGGAATTCAGGCCAGAATTAACGCTGGTCTGCAAGCCAATGAATACGGGCGCTTTGGGATTGGCAATGCCACGAGGTAATATCCATGCGGGTTGTAGGCCTGCACTGTTTTATTCATCCAGCACAGCTGGAATCCTTTCAACAGGCTTTGCGGTAGAATGAGCCCCGTTTCTGAACCGGCTTGAGATTGATGAAAACCAGCTTCCTCGACTTTGAACAGCAGATGGCCGATCTCGAAGGCAAGATCGAGACCTTGCGCTTTGCGCAGGATGATTCAGCGGTGGATATTTCCGACGAGATTGCCCGCCTTGAAAAAAAGGGTCAGACACTGACCAAGGAAGTCTATGCCAAGCTGACGCCCTGGCAAATTGCGCAGGTGGCGCGTCATCCGCAGCGCCCCTTCACGCTTGATTACCTCAAACTCATCTTTACTGACTTTGAAGAATTGCATGGCGACCGGGCTTTTGCCGACGACCATGCCATCGTGGGAGGTCTGGCGCGTTTCAACAGCCAGCCGGTGATGGTTATCGGTCACCAGAAGGGCAGTGACACCAAAGAAAAAATCTATCGCAATTTCGGTATGCCGCGCCCCGAGGGCTATCGCAAGGCGCTGCGCCTGATGCGTCTGGCCGAGAAATTCGACATTCCGATTTTTACGTTCATCGACACGCCAGGTGCCTATCCCGGAATCGATGCCGAAGAGCGCGGTCAATCCGAAGCCATCGGACGCAATCTGTATGTGATGGCCGAGTTGAAAGTGCCGATCATCGTCACCATAATCGGTGAGGGCGGTTCCGGTGGCGCGTTGGCGATTGGCGTGGGTGATGTGGTGCAGATGCTGCAATACTCGACCTATGCCGTGATCTCGCCGGAAGGCTGCGCATCGATTCTCTGGAAAAGTGCCGAGAAAGCCAGCGAAGCCGCCGAAATCATGGGCATTACGGCGACCCGCCTGAAAACACTCGGGCTGATCGACAAGATCGTCAATGAACCGCTGGGTGGCGCGCATCGCGACCCGGTAGCGATGGGGCAGAATCTCAAGAAAGCCTTGCAGGATGCCCTGAAACAAGTCTCCGCGCTATCGACTGATGAACTGCTGGCCGCCCGTTTTGCGCGCCTGATGGCCTATGGCCGAACCAAAGAGCAGCCCGCCCGCTAAGCGTTCACCGGCGACGGCGAACCAGCTCGTTACCCAACTTTCGGCTTTTCTTGCTGCGCGGCCGAACAAGGGCGCTCACTTCTGCACTCGCCTCTGTGTCGGACTCTCCGGCGGGCGTGATTCGGTCGTGCTTTTGCATGCGCTCAGCCGTCTTGCCGGTTCCGCCGCACGGCCTTTTGCTTTGTCTGCCGTACATGTGCATCACGGCATCAGCCCGAACGCCGATGTCTGGGCCGATTTCTGTGCCGACCTCTGCCAGCGCTGTGCCGTGCCTTTGACTATCGTTCGCGTGGAGGTGCCGCGCGACAGCGGTGAAGGGCTGGAGGCTGCCGCCCGGCGCAGACGGCATGCGGTGTTTGCGGCGTGTGATGCTGACTGGCTGGCGCTGGCGCATCATCGCGACGATCAGGCCGAAACCGTTCTGCTCAATCTGCTGCGCGGTGCCGGGGTGGCCGGTGCGGCCGGTATGTTGGCCGAGCGTCCGCAGCCCTGTGGCCCCGCTCTTGTGCGGCCGCTGCTTGAGGTGCCGCGTACGGTGATCGAGGACTATGCCACCGGGCATGCTTTGCGCTGGATCGACGATGAGAGCAACGAAGATCTGCATTTCCGCCGGAATTTCTTGCGTCGCGATGTGTTGCCGCGACTTGAAGAGAAGTTTCCCGGCGCACAGAAATCGCTGGCACGCGCAGCGAGCCATTTTGCCGAAGGGGCAACGCTGCTCGACGAATTGGCCGCCATGGACCGCGCCGTGCTGGCTACGCCAACGGGACGCATCGGTCTCGCCGGTTTTAATGCGCTTTCGCATGCGCGTGCACGCAATCTGTTGCGTTACGAATGGGTAGCGGCCGGTTTCCGAGCACCCGATACGCGCTGGGTCGACGAGGCACGACGCCAACTGGCGACGGCTACTGCGCTGTCAGAAGTCTGCATGGCGACACCCGATGGAGCACTCCACGTTTATCGCGATGAATTACACATCGTCGGGCATAGGCCGAATGTGCCAGTGGAGCCTGTGCTGTGGGCAGGAGACGTTGAGTTGCCTTGGGCCGGTGGGCGAATCGTTTTTCAGTCCGCGACGGGTTCGGGCATTCGCCGGTGTCTACTTGCTGCCGGCGATGCCTGGGTCAAATCCCGGCAGGGTGGTGAGCGATTGCGGCTACATGCCAAACGCCCGCGCAAAGGTCTGCGCAATCTGCTGCAGGAAGCTGCTGTGCCACCGTGGGAACGCGCAAGCCTTCCTTTCTTGTGGTGCAAAGACAAACTGGTCTGGGTCGGCGGGTTGGGCGTTGATTCCGATTTTGCTTGCGCTGCAGGTCAGGAAGGCGTTGTTCCGCTCTGGGAGCCTGGCTATCGGCCGGTGTCTTCCCTTTAGCCGTTGCTATTCCAGCCCAGGCCGTTCAGGTGGCGGCATGTCATCTGCAATTCGTTCTCTACGATATTTCGCCGTCAAGGTAGTACCAGTGCCCGTCTTCACGCAGGAAACGGCTGATTTCATGGAGCCGGTGTGCGCGGCCGGTAAACTTGTAACGCGCCACAAATTCGACAGTCGCACTTTCCGGCCCGGTTGGCTTGTGGTGTTTGATTTCAAGCCCAAGCCATCGTGTGGCCTTGTCCTGCGCCAGGTCAAGTGACTGAGGGCGTGTGCTGGCGTGCCAGGTGTCCAGCAGATAAGCTTCCAGCCCGAGAACGTAGGCACAGTAGCGCGAACGCATTAGAGCCTCGGCCGTCGGCGCAATGCGCCCCGCGTGGTGTTCGCCACAGCAGTTGGCATACTTTTTGTCATTTGCGCAGGGGCAGGGTGCTGCAGCGTCTGGTTTCTTGGGCATGCCGGCTTGGTCTATAGGCTTGAAGCCACACATTGTCCTGCAGCCACGGCCATATCGCCAGCCTCATTTACGCAGAAGGTGATACGGATAATGCACAGGGGCTAAATTTAGTGCGAGAATCCGGTTGACCGCAATCAACGCATTCATTAACTTAGCGTGGATTGGCGGTTTGGGGTCTCAAGCCCTTGACTCTTGCCGAGGGGCAGTTCTTCTATTCTTCAGAACGGGAATAAACTATGCGATGCGGTCAAGTCAGATTTTCTAAACTGCTGCGGCTACTGACGCTTTTCTTTGTCCTGGCCGCGAACAGCGGCGGCCTTTGGGCGGCAGAACTCGTAGTGGCGCAGGTCGCGCCTTTCGCCGGTAACCTGGCTGGCGCTGGTCGAGATTTTAACCTCGGGGCAATGATTGGCTTTGACGACATAAACGCACGAGGCGGCGTCAACGGCAACACCATCCGCTTTGTGTCACGCGACGATGGAAACAAACCGCAGGAAACGGTTCGACTCGTGGAAAGCCTTATCAAGAGCGAGGAACCCATCGCGTTTATCGGATTGATCGGCTCCGACGGTGCTGAAGCCCTGATCAAAAAGGGCGATCTTGCACAGGCTGGTGTTCCTGTCCTTGGTGTTCGTTCCGGCGCAAAATCGTTGCGTAACGAGCACATGTTCTTCCATCTTCGGCCGAGTGACCGTGAAGAAGCCGAAAAGGTCGCTGACCAGTTAATTACCATGGGCATCCAGAGTATTGGCGTGTTTTACGAGGATGAAATCGGACTCGAAGGACTCGCGGGTGTGGATGATGAACTTAAGGCCAAGAAATTGAAGATGGTTGTTGCGGCAAGCTACAAGAAGGGTAGCCTTGATGTCTCGGCTGCAGTTGGCGCCATTGGTAAGGCCAAACCCGCTGCCGTTATCATGCTTTCCAGCACAGTGGCCAGTGTGGCTTTCGTCAAGGAATACCGTGCTGCCGGGCATACGTCCCAACTGATGATCGCTTCCAGAACGGATGCCGAGCAATTTCAGGAACAGGTGGGCGCGGAAATGGCGCGCGGGATTTCGGTTGCCCAGGTTGCGCCCAGCCCTTATCGTCGTCAACTCGCGGTTGCTGCCGATTTTGAGCGCTTGACCAAGAAGATCGGATTGAGCCGCGCCCGTGTTAATTTCGCTTCACTTGAAGGCTATCTGGCGGCACGGGTTCTGATTGAAGGGCTTAAACAGAGCGGCAAGACACCGACTCGCGCCGCTTTGCTTAGAGCGCTGGAGTCGATGAAGAACGCTGATGTCGGCGGTTTCGCGGTTAACTTCTCAACGCCGCAGCACACGGGTTCGCAATATGTCGAACTCTCCGTGTTTGGTTCAGGTGGCAGGATACTTCAATGAACGAGTCATATAGCATGAAATACAACATGAAAAACCGGATCACCAGTTATCTGCGCGTGGGTGCCGTGGCGCTGTTGCCGCTGTTGTGGAGCGCTTCAGCCTGGTCGCAGGAGGTTCTTAAATTCAACCATACCGATGCCCCTGGGGGGAGTCGTGACCGTTCCGCCCAGCTTTTTGCCAAGAAGGTCAGCGAGTACACCAACGGGCGTTATCGTGTGCTGGTTTTTCACTCCGGGCAACTGGGCAGCGATGCGGCGGCACTAGAGCAGCTTACGAATGGCCAGATCGACTTCGTGGTGTCGGCGACCGGCGTGTATGCGGCCAAGAGTAAAGCGCTTAATCTGACAGGGCTGCCTTACCTCGTGGACAGCTATCAGCAGGGCTGGAAGTTCTACGACGAATCCAAGTGGGTCAAGGGGCAGTTTGACGCGCTGCCGGCGCAAGGGCTTCGCATTCTGCACGTCTGGGAGGCAGGTTTCCGTAGTTTTACGACCAAATCGCCTTTACGCAGTCCGGCGGATGCCAAGGATAAGACGATCCGGATTTACAAGAATGAGATGCTGCAATGGATCATGGAGGCGATTGGTTACAAAACCAAAGTGATGGGTGTGAATGATGTCTATGTCGCCATTCAGAAAGGCGAGGTAGAAGGGCAGGAGAATCCCGTGGATACCATCGTCTCCCTTCGATTTTATGAAGTGGCGCCAAATGTCACTTTGACTCGTCATGTGTACAGCCCCTTGCCATTGGCCATGTCAGAACAAACCTGGAAGAAACTTTCCCCTGCGGATCAGGCCGCGGTCAAACGTGCCGCTGCCGAGGCCGGCAAGGTGTCCCGTGCGGATGTAAAAGATAGTGAAGACCGTCTACTGGCCGAAATGCAAGCCAAAGGTGCGAAAGTTGAGCGCCCTGACATTACACCTTTCCGTAAGTCAGTCGAGCCTGTTTATGAAAAGGCGCGTGGTGTGTATGGCAAGGAGGTAGATGCCATCCTGGCCGACGCCGAACTGGTGCGCAAACAGTAATAGAAGG